>CACAPU010000004.1 GCA_902534465.1 uncultured Pelagibacteraceae bacterium | reverse complement strand
AAAATTGAAAAACCATGCATAGCCAAAAGATTTGCTAAAGTTCCTCCAGTAGGACCTAATCCAACAATAGTTATATCAAATTCTCTCATTGATATTTTTATTATTTTTTTTTATTTAAGTTTGAATATAACCAAGGACAGTCAATTAACAATGGCGCTTGTTTTCCTTGAGATGCAGTTTCAAGTCTTTTATTTCTGAATTTCATTCTTTCGTCATCTGGCAGATATAGTCTTTCATGTCCCCAAAAACTAGGTCCCTCAAATGTTTCTATTGGTTGCCAGGTTTCTGGATCAATAATTCTTCCTCCCCAGCCATTTTCAATAAAAAAACCAGATGGTGTTATTGAATAAAAAGATGTCATGTAATCATTTGTATGTCTTCCCATGGTGTATGCGATCGCGTTATCTTTATACTGTAATAGATCATAACCTTGGCCAACATCATCGAGATTATTATATTCAACCATAAAATGATGAAAGCCTGTTCGTCCAGAACCAAACAAAGCTAAACTATGGTGTCTTCCATTAACATGAAAAAAGCATAATGATATAGGAGTATGGCTATAATCACTAATTTTAAATCCCATTGTATCTCTATAAAAAGGTATTAAATCGTCAATTTTTTTAACATGAATTACAGCGTGACCCATTCCTAAAGCTCCCGTTTTAAATCCAGATATAGGTCTTCCTGGTTTAAAAGGATCGGTATCTAACATTGGTTTATAAACAAGTTCTATACGATTCCCTTGTGGATCATCAAAATAAATTAAATCTTTAACGAAACGTTTATCTGCCAAAGAAGATTTTCCTTGATGAACAATTGTTTTATTTTTTTCAAGTTTAGATGCAAAAATTTGAAGATCTTCTTTAGTTTCAACTTCCCATCCTAAAAAACCAAGACTATCTCCCTTTTCACCTGTAATTGTTAGTCTTTGTTTTTGATCATCCATTCGAAAAGACAAAATATCTTTTCCACGATCTATCTTTTGCATTCCTAAGTACTTTTGTGAATAAATAGACCAATCATCAAATTTATCTGAATTAACTCCAATATAACTAAGTGCTATAACTGCCATTTTATTAATATACTAGATTTTGAAAGAGCCCGCTATGAAATTAGCGGGCTCGGAATTAAACGGTTAGCCGTCTATTTTAGAAATCACTTCTCTTGCTCTTTTTAAAACAGCATCTCCATCAAGGCCTTTGCCTTTCATTTCAGCTAACCAGTCTGCTTCGATTGGAGCTAATATTTTTTTGTATTCAGCTAAAACTGAGTCAGATGCAACAGTAATTTCATGTCCAGGTGTATTTTCGACCTGTACCCTCATTTTAGCATTCTGAGTATCAATTAAATTAGAAGCCCAGTCACCAAACCACTGACCTGAATGTTTATCAACACATCCTTTGGCTGCTGATGAAAGACCATTATACTTTCCTTCATTCATTATTAATCCAAATGTTGCGTTAGTAATGTTAACCTCTGTATGATATTTTGTTACATCGAATAATCTAAATGAACCAATAGCTGTATAAGGAAAAGGAGTTCCATCTATAACACCTTTGTTTAAAGCCTCAGAAGTTCCTGGTGCTGGTACTTTTACACCTGTTGCTCCTAAAGTTTTAAGTATAGTTCCAGCTATTTTGCTTGGCACTCTCATTTTTTTACCTTTGAAATCTGAAGGTTTAACGACTTTTGTATCCTTCATATGGATTTGATATCCAGGGTTGGAATGTAGACCTATAAGTTTAATTCCAGCCATTTCTTTATCTAAGTAACCTTCTTCATAAAGAGTGTTCAAAGCTCTAGATCCAGCTTTTGATGTTTTTGTTAAAAATGGTAATTCAACAACAGAACTTAGTGGAAATTGACCCCCAATATATCCTAGAACTGTCCAAGAAATATCTGCAACACCTGAAGTTACAATGTCATATTGTTTAGGAGGACTTCCTAAAACTCCACCTGCATACATTTTTACATTTAAAGCACCATTTGAGCATTTATTTACTTTATCTGCCCAAGCAGCTAAAATCTTACTTGCTATGAATGCTTTTGGTGGTTCAAAAGTTGCCAACTTTAATTCAGTAGCAGAAGCTGAACTAATAATGCTTAAGGAAAAAATTCCTAAAACAATTCCAATTAATTTTTTTTTCATATTAATTTCCCTCTGTTAAAAATAATTTAATAAAGTCTATAGTGAAATCTAGATTATTTCATCCTTAATTGTGTTAGATAAAATACCAATTTCTGTAATTTCTATCTCAACTTTGTCACCAGGTTTCATAAATATTGGAGGATTTCTTTTAAAGCCTACTCCTCCTGGAGTTCCAGTTACAAGAACATCACCTGCTCTCCAAGCCATAGCTTTAGATACATAAGAAATTAAAATGGGTATATCAAAAATAAGTTGACTTAATTTTGCATTTTGCATGACCTCACCATTTAATCTAGTTTCAATAGTCAGATTTTTATAGTCTTTTATATCTTCTGCTAAAACCATATGTGGACCAAAGCTTCCTGTCTTTTCAAAATTTTTTCCCATTCCAAATTGTCTTGTATGTCTTTGCCATTCTCTAATAGTACTTTCATTATAACAAGAATATCCAACTATGTGTTTTAGTGCATCATCTGGTTTTATATGTTTTCCACCCTCACCCATGATTACCGCCATCTCACCTTCAAAGTCTAAGCTATGTGATACAACTGGTCTTTGAATAGATTGTAAGTGTGCAGTCTGGCTTTCAGGAAATCTGTGAAATATAACAGGATTTTCCTCAACTGTTCTGTTAGTTTCTTTTACGTGTTCACTATAATTTAAACCAACACATATAATTTTTCCTGGATTTGGTATTAATGGTAAATATTCAACATCTAAAACATTTAAATCTCCTGGATAATTTTTTGCATAATTTTTTGCTTCATGGATACCTTTATTTGAAATCAAATCTTTTAATGTGATTGAGTCATTAATTTTTCCAGTCAAATCTGTTATTTTATTATTATTGATAATGCCAAATTTTTTTTGTCCATTATGTACAAAGGAAATAAATTTCATAAGTAATACTTTCTATTTTTGATACAATTTATATGGTAATGTTAGAAGAATTTGAAGCAACATTTTTATGATTTCTAAAGTCAGTAGAGTTTTTGATTATTCAGCTATGGCCTCTGGTATTATATTATTTTTATTAGCTGTATTAACTTTTTGTGATGTTTTTGGAAGACGTTTTTTAAACTCTCCAGTTACAGGTACAATTGAACTAGTTGAGATAGGCATGGCTCTAGTTGCGTTTCTTGCTATGCCAAGAGCTTTTTTCTTAAATGCAAATGTATCAGCAGACTTTATTAATAATTTAAATTTAGGGATATTTAAAACTTATTTAGTGATTTTAAAGTTTATTTTAATGATCTCAATAATGTCATTAATGGCATACTCGACAACTTTAACTTCTTACAAATTTATGAACAATCAAAGAGTAACTATCGATCTAGAACTTTATTTTTATCCATTTTATTTCATATGCTCTATTGGTATGTGGTTAAGTATACTTGCTATTCTAGTTTGGTTTGTAAAAACTCTTTTAGTAAATAGTTTAGAGAATCAGGCTTAATGGGAATTGAGGCTGTAATTAACGGTGGCTTAGCTTTCGCTGCGGTCTTAATTTTAATGGTGTTGAACGTTCCAATAGGTATTGCAATGTTAGTAGTTGGCTTTACTGGTTTTGCAATGATATCAGGTTTTGATCCGGCGATATTTGTACTAGGAACCGCCCCGTTTGACGCTGTATCTAAATATACATTGTCGGTTTTACCACTTTTTGTTTTGATGGGAAATCTTGCAAATAGCTCCAATCTATCAAGAAATCTTTATGATGCAGCTTATGCAATTGTAGGTCATTATAAAGGTGGACTGGCAATGTCAACTGTTGGTGCCTGTGCTGGTTTTGGAATGATTTGTGGATCATCAATTGCTACAGCTGCTACAATGTCTCAAATGGCCGGTCCAGAAATGAGAAGACATGGATATAGTGATGCTCTAATAAGTGGTTCTATTGCATCAGGTGGAACACTAGGGATTATTATTCCTCCAAGTGTAATATTGGTCATATATGCATATTTAACAGAACAATCTGTTCAGGAACTTTTTTTTGCTGCATTAATTCCTGGGATAATTGCTGTTGTGCTTTATATGATTGCAATAAGGGTTTATCTTTTAATTTATCCATCACAAGGTGGATACGGAGTTAAGATGCCATTAAAGGAGAGAATTTCTGCTCTGTCAAAAGTTTTTCCTATTTTCTTAATTTTTGTAATCATGATGGGTGGACTTTACTTAGGTTTTTTTACAGCAACTGAAAGTGCAGCTGTAGGAGTAATATTAGTATTAATTTTTATATTTTTTAGAGGTCAATTAAAATTAAATCTTTTAAAAGACGCGGTTTGGACAACTATCAAAACGGTTGGATCATTATATTTAATTGTAATAGGAGCAAGCATATTTAATTATCTAATAACTGTTACACAATTGCCTTTTGCAGTAGTTGATTTTATTAATTATCTTGAGCTTACTCCGTTAGGAGTAATTCTAGTAATTTGTGTAATATATTTAGTTCTTGGAACTGTTATGGACTCGTTAGCAATGTTATTTTTAACTATTCCAGTTTTCTATCCAGTAATAGTTGATGCAGGTATAGATCCTGTATGGTTTGGAATATTTGCAGTAATTGTTGTTGAATTTGGATTAATTTCTCCTCCTGTTGGTATGAATTTATTTGTAATTAAAGGTGTTATGCAGAAAACACCCTTGCAAACCATTTGGTTTGGTACGCTTCCATTTTTAATGACTGATGTAATTAGACTTGCATTGATAATAGCTTTTCCAGCTATATGTTTGTATTTGCCTAGTCTGATGTCTCAGTAATATTATTAAAATTTCGAAAATAATTAAAATAAATTAATCCAAACATAGCTCCAACGAGGATCAATATATATTGATAAAACTTCAAAAGTACAAATACTACTGGTAAATCTTTTCCAGGGTTTTGAGCAATAAAATTTTCGGTGCCGTCTTTGTATAAATCAATCGGTCCAAAAGTTGCATATAGACCATAAATAAAAATATAAATACAGGGTAACATTGAAATTAATAAAAAAATTTTATTTTTTTTTATTAATTTTAATAAGTTTGCAGAGACACCGACTAAGACTAAACCAATTAAAGATAATATTAAAGGATTCATTACCATACACCTATCATAATTCCATCTTCTTTGGTATAATCTCTATCCTTCAAAACAAATTCGTCTGTTGCTGCAACTCTATTTTTTCTATTTGTAATTCTTTTAAGTAGAATATCTTTCATTTCTTCAATAATTTTCAAGTAATCAGGAGATTGACCCAGGTCATTGAACTCGTCTGGATCATTTTTTAAGTCAAACAATTGAGGTGGAAAACCTTTATAATAAATATACTTCCAATTTTTATTTCTAATCATATAAGCTCTAGCGTCAGATGCTCCAATATTAAGAATTTTTCTTGCTTCGTTAAATGAGTAATCTATTTCACTAAATACACTATTTTTCCAATTAGAAACTTTATCTCCTCTAATAATTGGTAACAATGATTGTCCCTCAAGGCGATGTTTGCTTACATTGCTATCTACAGTGTCTAAAAAAGTAGGCAGCAAGTCTATAGCCTCTACAAATCTTTTTTCTCTTACTCCCCTATTATTATCTGACAAATTGCTTGGATCATAAATTATCATTGGAACTTTTACAATTTGTTCATGAAAAAGCTCTTTTTCTCCTAGCCAATGATCGCCCTGATAGTCGCCATGATCTGATGTAAAAACTATCATTGTATTCTTCATATAATTTTTTTCTTCAAGAAAATTAAATAGTCTCCCAAGATTATCATCAATTTGTTTTATCAATCCCATGTATCCTGAAAGAACTGTATTTCTCACTTCTTCTCTTGAAAAAGTCTTTGAAATATTATTTTCCATGAAAGCTTTATAGACTGGATGATCTATTTCTTTTTCAGAGTTACTTCGATGAACTGGGTAAAATTGATTTGAGGAGTACATATTATGATAAGGGGCAGGAGCAATGTATGGCCAATGAGGTTTAATATATGATAAATGTAAAAACCAAGGCATCTCTCCACTTTCTTGAATAAATTCCATTGATCTATTTGTCATAAATGCAGTTTCAGAATGTTCTTCTTTAACTCTGGCTGGTTTATTTGAATTTCTTAACCTCCACCCACTCAAAATATTTCCATTTTCATCCTCTGATGAATTTGCCCAACTATCCCAAGGATTATCACCCTCATATCCAAGTTTGTTTAACCAGTCATTGTAAGATAGTTTTTTAGTGGAATTTTTAATATGGTTATTAGGATGAAGTCCGTCATCTCTCTCATAAGGATCAAATCCTGGTTCACTAACTGTCAGACCAATTTCTGTATCTTTTGAAATTCCAAGTCTATTCATTCCATCTATATCAGGTCTCATATGTGTTTTGCCAACAACTCCAGTCCTAATTCCAGATTGCCTTAAATAATCTCCAACAGTTAATTCACCGATTGGTAAAGGTATTTGGTTCCAAGTTGATCCATGGCTAAATACTGTTCTTCCAGTATAAAAGGATGCTCTTGATGGGCCACAAACAGGAGCTTGAACATAAGCTGAATCAAATATAACTCCTTTTTTTGCTAAAGCGTCTATGTGAGGTGTTTTAAGGTGCGGATGACCATAACAAGAAAGATAATCAAATCGTAGTTGATCAGCCATTATAAATAAAATATTTTTTACTTTATTCATTATCTATTAAACATTTGTTTTAAACCGACAGTTGATGCCTGGCATATACCTTTTTCTGTAATTAAACCTGTTACATATTTTGCTGGAGTTATGTCAAATGCTAAATTCATCGATTTACTGTTTTCAGGATAAATTAAAACTTTCTTGATATTATTTTTATCATCTTTTCCTTCTATATGGGATAGTTCCTCAGAATTTCTTTCTTCAATAGGTATCTTATTATAATCTTTTGTTTCCCAATCAATTGTGGAGCTTGGTAAAGCCACATAAAAGGGCACATTATTATCATGTGCTGCTAATGCTTTTAAATATGTACCAATTTTATTACAAACATCTCCCGTAGATAGAGTTCTGTCTGTTCCAACAATGCACATATCAACCTCTCCTCTTTGCATTAAAATACCACCAGTATTATCTGTAATAATTGTATTTGGTATACCCTCTTCATTTAATTCAAACGAAGTAAGATTTGCCCCTTGATTTCTTGGTCTTGTTTCATCGACCCATACATGAATTGGAATTCCTTTTTTATGCGCGTGATAAATTGGTGAGGTTGCTGTGCCCCAATCTATAGTTGCTAACCACCCTGCATTACAGTGAGTTAAGATATTAACAGTTTTATTGTTTTTATTAAAAATTTCCTCAATTATTTTAAGCCCATTAAATCCTATATCCTCGCAAAATTTGACATCCTCATCACATATTAATTTTGCTTCTTTTAATGCCACATCCAATAACTTATCAGACTTCACAAATGATAATTTATTATTCATTCTATGAATTGCCCATTGTAAGTTTATAGCTGTGGGCCTTGAATTAACTAATTCTTCTGAGCTTTTTTTAATGAAATCTGAATTTTTATTTTCTTGTATTGCCAATACTATTCCATAAGCAGCAGTTCCACCAATAAGAGGTGCTCCTCTTACCTCCATATTTTTTATTGCTTTTACTACATCTTTTATTGTCTTCAAATCTTTAATAATAAACTGATGTGGAAGTTTGGTTTGATCAATTATTTTTACTACATTATTTTCATACCAAATTGTTCTATATTTTTTTCCTTTTATGTTCATTTAATTACCCCAAACCACAGGAAACCAATCTTTTCTCATTTTATCTCCTGAATTTAAATCTATTCCATCAAAAGGTGGAGAAGTTTCTCCTTTTCTATCAATGTATCTTACATCGTCTCCAATAAATCTTGCAGAGAAAGCTTTACGGCTTTTTTTGTCACTATTTCCTGAAGATGAATGTAAAACTTTAAAATTAAATAATATTGCATCTCCTATATTCATCTCTGTACAAAAAATATTATTTTTATCTATATTTGGCATGTCCATAAAATTCTTGTTATTTCTATACCAAGAAGTGTCATTTGACCATTTGGTAGGCTTTACTAACATTGGTAACTTATGAGATCCTTTCAAAACTTTCAGGCTGTTATCTTTTGACACATTATGTAATGGTATCCAGAAACTTCCTGTATCATTTCCATCTACACAATAATAGGGAAGATCTTGATGCCATGGAGTTTCCTTTTTTGTTCCAGCTTCCTTTAAGAAAATGTGTTCATGAAACACTTGAATTTTACTAGATTGAGTTGATTGAGCGACAATTTCTGCTGCTGGTGAGTTAAAAATAAAATCTTTAAATTCTTCAATTCTTTCCCAGTTACAATAATCTTCAAAAAATCTTCCTTCCTGTTGTCTTGAAATATTTTCTCTTCCGTGTGAACTTGGGTTATTCAATACTTTTTGAAATCCGTTTTTAAGTTTCTCAATCCAAGGTAAAAAAGCTTCTTTGATTAAAATTACACCATCATTTTTATAATTTGAAATTTGTTTATCAGATAGTTTTACTTTCACTTGTTTAAAACTCTTCCTGCTACTGTTTTTAGTTTATCTTTTGTTTTTTGTGATCTTTTTTCTGGTGCAGTAATTATAGCAACATCTAAACAATTATTTGTTGGATCATCAGGATCAATATGAGTTTCAAAATTATCAATTAGATTTTTAATCATGCTTTTTGCTTTAGAAGCATTATCTAATAATACTTTTATTACTTTTTGAACATCAACATTTTCATGATCTGGATGCCAACAATCATAATCTGTAACCATAGAGACAGATGCATATCTAATTTCTGCTTCTCTTGCTAATTTAGCTTCAGGCATATTTGTCATTCCGATCACATCGGCTTTCCATGATCTATAAAGATTCGACTCGGCTAAAGTTGAAAATTGTGGGCCTTCCATTACCACGTAAGTTCCTCCCATTTGATAATCTATTCCTTCTTTTTTTATCGCATACTCGCATGCATTCATTAAGCCTTTAGAGGTTGGGTGTGCCATTGATACATGAGCAACTATTTCCTCATCAAAAAAGCTTTTATTTCGAGCAAATGTTCTGTCTATAAATTGATCAACAATAACAAATTTACCGGGAGGCAAATTTTCTTTCAAAGAACCTACAGCAGAGACAGACACAACATCTGTTACACCCAATTGTTTTAATGAGTCAATGTTTGCTCTAAAATTAATCTTTGATGGTGAAATAAAATGTCCTTTACCGTGTCTTGGTAAAAAATAAACTTCTTTATTTTTATAAATTGCTTTTAAAATCTGATCTGATGGTTTTCCCCAAGGTGTGTTTAAATCTATTAATTCTCTATCTTTAAACTCCTCAACATCGTATAGACCACTTCCACCTATTATTGCTAATTTATTATTTGCCATGTAAAAAGTAATTATATTGTATTTATAAATAACTATTATGGATTTAAAAGATTATATTCGCTCGATTAAAGATTATCCTAAAAAGGGTATTTTATTTAGAGATATAACTACTTTAATAAAGAATGAGACTGCTTTTGAGGAAACAATTAATCAAATCGTTGAGAGATCCAAAAAACTTAAGGTAGATAAAATCGCTGCAATTGAGTCACGTGGTTTTGTATTTGCATCTGCTGTTTCCTACATATTAAAAAAACCATTTATAATGCTAAGAAAAAAAAATAAACTCCCTGCTGATGTACATTCAGTTGATTTTGAGCTTGAATATGGAACAGCAACAATAGAGGTTCATAAAGACTCGATTTCAGAAAATGATTCCGTTCTAATAATAGATGATTTGATAGCAACAGGAGGAACTGCAGAAGCTGCAGCAAAACTTATAGAAATTTCTAAAGGAAATGTTGCAGCCTTTATATTTGTTATAAATCTTTTTGATTTAGGTGGTTGTGATAATCTTATAAAAAAAGGATATAAAGTTGAAAATCTGATGGACTTTCCAGGACATTAAATTGGTAGCGGGAAGTGGGATCGAACCACTGACCTCGGGCTTATGAGTCCCGCGCTCTAACCAACTGAGCTACCCCGCCATAAATTCAAGAGAGTTATAATAGAAATTTTATATAACGCAATCAACTATTAAAAATTAGGTTTTTTTAACTCCTGTAGGATGCGGAACCCCATCAATTACTAATTTTGGTTCAATACTTACATCAATCAATTTTGGTCGTTTATCCAAATAAGATTTAACCCTCTCGATAGACATTATGTCTTCTAGAAATTTTTCTAACCTAGGAAATTTTTTTATTATTAAAGGTTCAAGCATTTTAGATAAATCTAAATGATGGAATGCAACAAAATCACAAGCTCTAGGCTCATCTAAAATAAAAAATTTCTTTCCGTTTTCTTTTATAGCTTTTTCAAGATCTTCAAATCTTGACATCAAAAATGGCATCATACCTTCTCTTTTTTTTTTAAATTTCTCACCTATTGCAAAGTTTACTGTTGGATTTAGTGGCATAAAAAGTTCATGTGCACTTTGCATTATAGCATTAGCTTTAGCATTTAATATTTTGTCTGTAATATTAATACCTGCCAAATTTTCTACAAATGTCATAATTGCCAAGCTTTGACAAATTTGGTGTTTTTTATCTACTATTAACATAGGAAGTTGCTTGAAAGGAATATTTGGTTTTACCTCTGACCATTCTTTTCCATAATAATCCCATGACATAACATCACCATACTCAATATTAGTATAATGAAATAATAAACGAGGAGCTTCTGCTAGTGCTCTCATTTTGAAATAAATTAATTCTAATTTATGTTTCATATATA
Source organism: uncultured Pelagibacteraceae bacterium (assembly GCA_902534465.1). Taxonomy (GTDB): domain Bacteria; phylum Pseudomonadota; class Alphaproteobacteria; order Pelagibacterales; family Pelagibacteraceae; genus Pelagibacter. The sequence goes on along the minus strand of CACAPU010000004.1, from coordinate 86,041 downwards.
TTTTTTATGAAGCTATAAATTTTATTAAGTAATAGAGAATACCAGTAATTATTGTTGCATAAATAAAACCAATCACAAATAACTTTATGATAGTTTTATTATCATCATATTTAGACTTTAGATAAACATAAATAATTGTGTATATTCCAACGATTGCAATACTTAGCAAGATATCTGTTGGATTCATTGTATCTCCTCTAAAAATAATTTTTTTAATTTATAATTAAATGGATATTCTTTCCCAATTGGTTGAAATTTTGTTTTGATAACAATTAGATTATCTTTTCCAATTTTTATTTTCCATGTAAGTTTTACATCACCATTAAATATTCTTAAGGCTCCTAATTTTGTAAATCTCCATCCATCTTCGGATATAATATTACCATCCTTATATCTTTTATAACTCTCACTATCAAAAATATATGTTACTTCTCCGTCGGTTCTTTCATCTTTAAGAGTAATTGCATAATTATTTAAAAATTCAGCTGTTTGATTTTTGTTTAACCCTCTTTTTGAAACAGACTTTAAAAAATCCGTTGTTTTGTCAACGGCTTCGTCAATTTTGGTCTCGCTATAAGAATAATTTGATAATAAAAATAAAAAAAAAAGCACGAAAAAGCTTTTTGACAATTTGTAAATCATGATTTGAGTTAATATAACATTTAGACTTAATTATTCAAATTTATGTAATTTTATTTTGATTGTTTTAATGGACTCAAAATAATAAGATTATTAAAAAAAAGAGAGGAAAAATATGAATAAAATTAAAATTTTATCAAAAAGCTTAGTTAGCTTTTTTTTAGTTTTTTCATTTGTAATTTCTTCAACTGCAGCTTTTGCTGAGATTGTTGGACGTTTGTCTGTTCATTGGAGTCCAAAACATCATAGCGCAAAACATGCTCAAATTTTTGCAGATGAAGTAAACAAAAGAGCAAATGGAAAACTTAAAATCGAGGTATATCCATCTAAACAACTTTTTGGAATTAGAGAAGTTATGGGTGCTGTAACTTCTGGAGCTGTTGAATTAGGAGGAATCGTTGGTGTAGTAAGTTTTCCACCAATAAATAAAAACTTTAATGTTGCATCATTTCCAGGTTTATTCGACTCGTGGGAACAACAAAGAGGTTTTTTTCAAAATTCTTCTAAAGGGAAAGAAATTTGGGGAGAGTTAACAAAAAAAACTAATTCAACTTTAGTAATGTACAACCCGGTTGGACCAGTAATGTCAATTTCTAGTGCTAGAGAATTAACAGGGATTGATGCAATGAAAGGTTTGAAAGCTAGAAGATTACTCAAAAGTGAAGAGCCAATGTGGGATGCTCTTGGAGCAAATCGTGTATCTTTAAAAACTGGAGAAGTTTATAACGCTTTACAATCTGGAATGATTGATACAATAAACAGTCCTCCAGGAAGTATTAAAGCATATAGTTGGTGGGAATTTTTAAAATACGCTCAAAAACCATACCAGTATTATGCTGATGCTTATATTATGGCTAACTCTACTTGGTTCAATAGTTTACCAGCAGATTTACAAAAAATAATTATGGATGTAGGAAAAGAAGTAGGAACTCTCTCAACAGATAGAATCATGGATCATGGAGAAACTGTTCTTAAAGAATTCCAAGACAGAGGTGGTGTTGTAACTACTCTTTCAGGAGCTGAGAAAGCAAAATTTGATAAGTTAATGAAAGATAAGGTTATGCCTGCTATGGCAAAAATGATTGATGCTGATGCTTTAAAAGCAGCACAAGAGTACGCAAAAAATAATTAGAATAAGTTATTTGCTTAATCTATTAAAATGAAAGCGTTGCGAGCAGTTAATAGTTATTTGGCTTCAGCCTCTTTAGCTCTCGCAATGCTAATTATTTTTATTATGGTTGCTGCATTATTTTTAAGTGCAGCTACAAGATTCATAACTGGTACTGGATTTGCTTGGTTTATAGAGTTACCACCTGTTTTAGTAAGTTGGTTGGTTTTTCCATTACTAGGACCTTTATTAAAAAAAGGACAACACATCAAAGTAGATTTTCTAACTCCCATGTTATCAAAAACAAATAAAGAAATTTTATTTTTAATTGTAAATACAATTGCACTTGTATCAGCTTGCATTTTCTTTAAAGCAGGTCTTGATGCAACAATAATGTATTTCAATTTAGGTCAAGTAATGGAGATCGAAATAAGCATTCCTATATGGTGGATGTTTTTAGCTTTTCCTGTTGGTTTCATGATATTAGCTCTAACCTCGTTAGAATTACTATTTGATAACATTAAAAATTTAATAAAAAATTAATGTTTGCAATAGCATCCATATTATCTTTGTTAGCGCTTATAATTTCTGTTCCAATTTTTTTAGTATTTGGTTTAGGTAGCTCTATAGCTGCTATTGGTGGACTTAATCTTCCTTGGTCTGTTTTAATTCAAGTATCTTTTGGGGCTCTAACAAAACATGTACTTATAGCTGTACCATTATTTATTTTTAGTGGGATGGCTATGCTAAAAGGTGGAGCAGCACTTAGACTTGTAAGATTTGCAACGACTTTAGTTGGACATTGGCCTGGGGGTTTGGGCGTTGCAATGGTTATTGCGATGGGGTTCTTTGCAGCATTTTGTGGATCTATATTAGCTGCAATTACTGCTGTTGGAACTATCATGATGCCCAAAATGATTGAGCAAGGTTACCCTACTCCATTTGTGGTCGTGCTTGCTGCGTCTGCTGCACTTCTTGAAGCTCTAATACCTCCATCAAATGCAGCTATTTTGTTTAGTGCACTTACATATGTACCTGTCTCAAAAACATTTGCTGCAGGAGTTATACCGGGAATTATTCTTCTAATTTTAATGGTTCTTTTAGTTTTATTTAAGTGCAGACACATAAGAGCAGATAAAAAAGCTACATTCAAAGAAAGATTAAGTTCTTTTATTGCAGCTCTTCCAGCATTGATAACTCCAGTTATAATATTGGGTGGAATATATGCAGGTTTTTTAACTCCATCAGAGTCTGCAGCTATTGCAGGAGTTTATGCAGTTACAATAGGATTTTTAATTTATAGAGAATTAACTTTTTCATCTTTATTAAGTTGTTTGAGAGATACAGCTATAATTACTGCTGTTATATTCTCAATTATTGCCACAGCAACTTTTTTAAGTGTTGTTCTTACTTACACTCAAGCACCTCAGAAAATTATAACTTACTTCACAGATATGGGTGTGAGTGTAAATTTATTTTGGATAATGTTAGGAACAATATGTTTAATTTTAGGAACATTTATAGAAATAGTTCCAGTATTTTACTTAACCGTTCCAATATTTGCAGCATTAACATTATCTTTTGATCAAAGTTTGCTCCACTTATATGTTGTTTTTGTAGCTTTTGCTGGAATTGGAATGATAACTCCACCTGTTTGCGTAGGCATATATACAGCTGCTGGGGTAATAAAAGAAAATCCAGCTAATGCATTTAGAGAAGTTCCTTTATTTACAATAGTTGGAATAATTTATGGAATATTGATGATATTATTTCCAGTATTTTCTACTTGGCTGCCAAGCCTTCTTTAAAAAAGTTTTTCTAAATATTTAATTATTTCTTTTCTTTTGGGATCTTTATCTGCAAAACACTTGGTAAGAGTTATTCCATGCCATCCACCAGTTTTTAATTTTTTTTTACAATTAGTGTCGCTTACATCAACAAATCTTACACTTTGTGAGTCAGATAAAAATTTAGATGTTTTAGGACTTTCATATTTATCTTTTTCATGACTAAAAACTAAAACATTTTCCAATTTATCTACTTTAATCATTGATATTTTATAATTTCTCCAATTTATCCAACCTTTGTGTGGATTTTTTGTGCCAGCAAATTTTCCAGATCTTGCAGGATGAAATGCTATTACACCATCAATTTCTGATGGAAAATTTGATTTTAAAACTAGTGAGTCCCATCCACCAGCTGAATGACCTGAAAGAACAATATTGTTAAAACCTCTTTGTTTAAATTCATCAATTTTTAATTTTATAACTTTTTCTTGTATTGGTCCCTCCCATTTCTGAATTAATAATGTGCCATTTTCATCCTTGAGATCTAGAACACTATTGATTTCCTGATTGTTTTTATCATAAGTGTCCCAAAATAAGTCTCCATCTTTCTGCGAAAACCCTCTTGCACCTTTACATAATTGATAGGTTTTGACTGTATAATTTTTTATTTTTATACCATCTAACTGGTAAACTATTGGTGGTATCTGCCACCAAGATTTATTACATTTTTGTAATTTTTTTTCTGAACCTCCACTGCCATGACTATAAATTAATATTATTGTTTTATCTTTATCAATGTTTTGATCTAAATCGTAACGGTTGCCCTCCTTACCAACAAAAAAATTATATTTTGAGAGTTTTTTTAAATCTTTCTCTAATCTTGTATCTGAGAGAGAATAACTGTTCAAAAGTATGCAAAATATAAATGAACAAATAAAAATTCTCATATTTTATATCTAATTTAAATCTGAAAAGTTTAATTTAAATTTATTTGACGCATTTAGTTGATCTTCAAGATAGCTATGTTTTTGTGCCATTTTTTTTGTCCATACCTTAAAAAATTTTTTTTTAATTGGATAATTATCAATATTATCCCTGTGATACTCGCTAGTATTTTCTCCTTGAAACAATGTTTTTGGAGCACCGATAAATTCTGGATCTACAGTATATTTTACAAAAATTGCTTTATCATTTTTGTTTGAATAGTAAATACTAATATAATTCAAACTTATCTTTGGAAGATAAATAGATTTATCTTTTAAATACCTTTTTAATCTTGCTTGATATTTGTACTCTGGATCATCTGGAAAATTCAATTCTTTGAAAGGGTCTATGTGCCTAGTTAGGAAACAATTTGAGCTAGCACCAACAATTAAAAATTTTGCATAAAAATATTCTGGTCTCAATAGACAGCTATCGTATTTACCATTTTTTAATTCTGCTTGAAAAAATGCTCCAAGAATTTGTCTTAATTTTCCTCCACTCTCTAAATAACAAATTTCGTAATGGCCGACAGCAACTTTATTAACTATATTTAAAAATGATGCACATGAACCATGAAAATGGTGAATAACCCATGGAGATTTATCATAATATATCCATTCACCTCTTGGAAGATTAAAGTCAATATGTTTCCAAGTTATTTTATCAGAATAACTATCTTGTATTCTTAGTTTTGTATTTTTTGAAAATGAATTATTAAAAATAAACAAAATAAATAAAATAGAATAAAAGAAAATTTTCATTTATTTTGCTTAATTTCGACCTCACATACTTTTCTTGCTTCTTGAGGACTCAAGTCTTTTTTAATTTTACTTTTTGCAAGAACACAGGCAGAAATAGATTTTTTAATACTAAACTCTTCATATTTTCCTATACTTAAGTAAAGAAAAATTACTGTAGCGCCAAAAAATAACCATATTTTATAATTTTTGTACATTAAGATGTTTGTTTCTCTGGTAAAGAAATATCTAAATGATAGTTAGGTTCATCTCTTTGTTTTTTAATGGCTGGAATTATTTCTTTATAAGTTTCAAATAATCCATTTTTAATTTCTGGTAACTGATCTTGTAAATGAAAGTGAAGTTTTTTTAAGTTATAAGCTGGAACAGTTGGGAACATGTGATGTACACAATGATACTCCATTTTCCAATACAGAAAACTTAAAATTGGGTTTAATTTCATATCCCTCGCTGATAACCTATGATCCTTTACATCTCTTGCTAATCCTGCATGTTGTGTAAATGCTACAAATTTATGTAAACCTTTTCCATAATAATGAGGTAATAAAAGATATAACACCGGTAACCAAGATGAAATTAATAGAGACCATGTAATTATAGATATCCAAATTATAACGTAAATTCTTGAAATCAAAATTGATCTTGGTCTTGCGTTCTCTGGTATGCTATCAATCATAACTTTAGTTTTAATTCCTAAAGCATGTTTAATAACTTCATAAGCAATACTTTTTTTGAAAAATAATAATTCGCCAAATGGAATTAGGTTCATTAATAATTTTTTTGGTGTATCTTTTAAATTGTTGTCGTATTCAATTTCATGATCGTATGGATTTTTTGTCGAATATGTATTCCCATGATGAATAAAGTGTGTGTATCTCCATCTTGTTGGTTCAAAGTAAGCCATAAAGCATGAAATATAGTAAAAAAATTCATTTAAAGATTTAGTTTTAAAAGCAGTCTTATGTCCAGTTTCATGCCAAATTGGATTACAAAAGCAAAAAATATTTCCGTAAATATAAAACCAAAATACTGACCACCATGTACCCCAAGTATAGCAAGCAAGTATTCCAGTTATTAATAAAAAGCTAAAATAAACACTAACGTGTAGTAGACCTTTAAGATCAGATTTTTTTGTGAGTTCTTTTAAAACTTCTTTGTCAATTTTTGGTCTAAACCACTTATCTAATTTTACATCCATAAGTATGTAGATTAATAATATATAAGTTTAGTTATATTTAAAATATATATATTCTTAGCTAGCTTTAGCTTACTAATGATTTTTGAGGTTTCATATCAGATTTTTCTATACCAGCTACTTTAACAGGTTTTTTCATTGCATCTCTTCTGAAAGGTTCTCCTAATTCTTGATTTAAAATTACTTCAATAAATGTTGTGATGCCTTGTTTTTGATCTTCACAAGATTGTTTAATAGCTTTTGTAGTTTCTTCCATAGTTTTTACTGTTACTCCTTTTAAACCACAAGCATTTGCAACTTTTGCATAGCTTAATTCTGGATCTAATTCAGTACCTACAAAATTATCATCAAACCATAATATTGAATTTCTTTTTTCTGCTCCCCATTGATAATTTCTAAATATTACCATTGTAATTGCTGGCCATTCTTCTCTCGCACAGGAACTCATCTCATTCATACTAATTCCAAAAGCTCCGTCTCCAGCAAAACCTATGACTGGAGTATCCGGACATCCAATTTTAGCCCCTAAAATAGATGGAAATCCGTACCCACATGGTCCAAATAAACCTGGTGCTAAATACTTTCTAGGTTTTTCAAATGTAGGGTAAGCATTACCAATTGCACAATTATTTCCTATGTCGCTTGAAATAATAACATCTTCAGGCATCCCTGCTTGAATAGCTCTCCATGCTTGTCTTGGTGACATTCTATCAGAGTCTCTTTCTCTTGCCTCTTTGTTCCAAACTGTTCCTGGATCATCGTCTTCATGATCTAAACTTGTCAAAGTTTGTAACCATGCAGATTTTGTTTGGTGGATTAAATTTTTTCTATCTTGTCTTCCATTATCTCCAGCGTTAGTTGATAATTTTTCTAAAATTTGTTGCGACACCATTTTTGCATCTCCACAAATTCCAACTGTCACTTTTTTTGTCAAACCAATTCTATCTGGGTTCATGTCTACTTGAATTATTTTCGCATTTTTAGGCCAATAATCAATTCCATATCCTGGTAATGTTGAGAAAGGATTTAATCTTGTTCCTAATGCTAGAACAACATCTGCTTTAGAAATTAATTCCATACCAGCCTTCGAACCATTATATCCTAACGGTCCAACTGCTAGTGGATGACTACCAGGAAAACTATCATTATGCTGATATCCATTACAAACTGGTGCATCTAGTTTTTCTGCTAATTTTTTACAATCCTCTATTGCATCGCCTATTACTACACCTGCTCCAGATAAAATAACTGGGAATTTTGCATCTGATAATAGTTTTGCAGCTTTATCTACTGCCTCTTTTCCTCCACCTTGTCTTTCAAATCTAACAATTGGTGGTAATTCTATATCAATAACTTGTGTCCAATAGTCTCTAGGCACATTTATTTGTGCTGGTGCTGATCCTCTGAATGCTTTTTCTATAACTCTATTCAACACTTCTGCCATTCTAGATGGGTCTCTTACTTCTTCTTGATAACAAACCATATCTTTAAACAGATTCATTTGCTCAACTTCCTGAAAACCACCTTGACCCATTGTTTTGTTTGCAGCTTGTGGGGTGACTAGAAGTAATGGGGTATGATTCCAATAAGCGGTTTTAATTGGAGTAACCAATCCTGTTATACCTGGCCCATTTTGAGCAATTACCATTGACATTTTGCCAGTGGCTCTTGTATACCCATCTGCAATTAAACCACCATTAGTTTCATGCGCTACATCCCAAAAAGTAATTCCTGCTTTAGGAAACAAATCAGATATTGCCATAAAAGCTGAACCTATAATTCCAAACGAGTGTTCAATTCCATGCATTTGAAGAACTTTTATAAATGCTTCTTCAGTTGTCATTTTAGTCATAGTTCAGCCTTTCTTAATTCTTTTTTTTATTTGTTAAAGTGTCCGATTAATATATAAGATTGTTCAAATTTCAAACAAAGAAATCGTCACAATGTCTAATACAGATATAATAATTCATGATGAAAAAGACAATGTAGGTGTTGTGGTTATTGAAAAAATAACACCAAATCAAGTCTGTAACTGTTGGATAATGGAGAATGACAAATCCATATCAATACAATCAAAAGACGAAATACCTTTGGGTCATAAAATTGCAATGATAGATTTAAATGAAGGGGATACGATTTTAAAATACGGACATGATATTGGGAAAGTAGTAAAAAATATTAAAAAAGGTGAGCACGTTCATGTTCATAATGTAAAAACAAAAAAGTGGTAATATATGGAAATTCCAAAAAGTTTTTTAGGATATAAAAGAGAAAACGGAAGAGCAGGAACACGTAATCATGTAATAATACTTCCTGTCGATGATATTTCAAATGCATGTGCTGAAGCAGTAGCAAATAATATTAAAGGCACTATTGCTTTACCTCACTCTTATGGGCGATTACAATTTGGTGCTGACTTAGAACTTCACTTCAGAACAATGATCGGAACAGGAAAGAATCCAAATGTAGCAGCAGTAATTGTTATAGGTATTGAGCCCAAATGGACAAAAAGAATTGTTGATGCGATTGCTACTACTGGAAAACCAGTTGAAGGTTTTAGTATAGAAGGTGTTGGTGATATAGATACAATTGCAAAAGTATCAAAAAAAGCACAAGAATTTTCAATGTGGGCATCTGAGAAACAAAGAGAGGAATGTCCAATGAGCGATTTATGGATTTCAGTAAAATGTGGAGAATCTGATACGACATCTGGATTAGCTTCTAATCCAACGGTTGGCAACCTTATGGATAAATTAGAGCCGCTAGGTGTTCATTTATGTTTTGGAGAAACTTCTGAACTAACAGGTGCTGAAACAGTTTGTGAGAAAAGAGGAAAAACACCTGAGGCACAAGCAAAATTCAAAAAAACCTGGAACGATTACAATGATTTTATTCTTAAAGAGGCAACTGATGACCTATCAGAAAGCCAACCAACTGCAGGTAATATTGCCGGTGGACTAACTACAATTGAAGAAAAGGCTTTTGGAAACTTTCAAAAGATTGGTGGATGTCAATTTATAGATGTTTTAGAACCTGCAGAAGAACCTACAAAAGGAGCTGGTTTATACTTTATGGATACTTCATCAGCGGCGGCTGAATGTGTTACTTTACAAGCCGCAGGTGGCTTTAATATACACCTATTTCCAACTGGGCAAGGAAATATCATCGGAAATCCGATTGAACCTGTAATCAAATTGACTGCAAATCCACTCACAGCCAAAACTATGAGTGAACATATTGATGTTGATGTATCAAAAATTCTATCTAGAGAGATGAATTTAAGTCAAGCAGGAGATGAGTTAATTAAATCAACCCTAAGAGTTGCAAATGGAAGATTAACTTGTGCAGAAGCTTTAGGTCATAAAGAATTTGTTATGACTAAACTATATAGAAGTGCCTAATTATTTTTTTAATTTTGCTAAACGTGCATCATTCCAATTAGAATAAATTCTTCTAATTATTGCAGCACCAACTCCGAGTACTACAGCTAATAGTACTGATGTAAGACCATAAAATATTGGCATATCTTCAGAAAAGTTTAATATAAATTGACTTAAAGCTCCAAAATTATTACTTGTATTTACAGCAGTATCCAATGTATTTTCATCTTTAATAAAAGTGTCATAAGCAATTGCGATACCTACTAAAAGTAAAAGAATTGCTAGAATAGTTTTAAATTCTGAACTGTCAATTTTTTCACCTATTTTTTGTCCAAACTGTACACCAATTATTGACCCTAAGATTAAAACAAAAACTAAAATCAAGTCTATAGTTCCATAGTTTAAAGCATGAAGAATTGTTACAATTGCACTTACAAAGATAGTTACAAAGAGAGATGTACCTGGTATCAACCTTGTCGGCATTCCAATTAAATAAATCATTGCAGGAACAAGTATAAAAGCACCTCCAATTCCCATAATTGCTGCTATGAAACCAACAATTAAACCAATTATAATTGGGGTGAACGCACTTTCATAAAGTTGAGATTTTTTAAAACGCATTCTTAAAGGTAATCCATGTATCCAATAGTGCTTATGTAATTTTTTTCTCTCAGTAATTTTTTTTCTAGCTTTATCAATTTCTGAAACACCTTGAATTAACATAAAGGTTCCTAAAATTGCAAGGATGTACATATAAGCAAGAGAAATAACTACATTTATTTTCCCAATATCTTTAAAATATGAAAAAGTTATAATACCTAGAGTCGTTCCTACTATACCACCTATTACAATCATGAACCCCATTTTATAATCAAGTGTCCCTTTTAGATAATGAGTTGTAGAACCTGAAACAGAGGTTCCAAGAATGTTGCTTGCTTCATTTGGAACAGCATAAATTGGTGGCACACCTATAAAAATTAAAAATGGCGTCATTAAAAACCCACCACCTACTCCAAATAATCCTGATAAAATTCCTACAACTAAGCTTAAACCAAAAATGTATAAAATATTAATTTCAACTTGTGCAATTGGAAGAAAATATTCCATAAGCAGTAACTATTCTTCTAATAGTTCAAAGTCAATAAATATGAATATTTTATATAAAATTTTGAGCCGTGCTTAAAATTATAATACCCCAAGCAAAGAATATAAAAAGATATAAAAATGATTTGATTATTTTACTTAATTGATTTTCAAAGAATAAAGGTAATTTTTTTAAATTTTGATTTATTATTTGAAACATACTTGCGAGATACCACAAGTTGTATAAAATGCAAAGAATATTTTAATTATTTAAAAGATTGTTGCTCCAAAAACTTTAACCTCATCTCCTTCATCTCCAAGGACGAGTCTACCTAAAAAGTCTCCTGGTATTTCAGTGCTAGTTTGTTTGTAAAGTATGGTAATATAAAGACCTCTTCTTAAGCACCCTATAGCTTTACATCCTTCTGCTAAACTTGAAATAAGTTTGTTGCTTGCCCATTGCTTACCTAACTCAACTTCATTGGCTCCATACATCATTTGAGATGATAAATCTCTTGTAAATCCACCGTAATCTTTGATGTTTGATGATTTAACTAGGTTTGCCCATATAGGTTCGGCTATTTTAATAATTTCCTCATCAGATTTATCTAATAAAGCCATTTTATGATCTTTTGAGTTTAAGAAGCTTCTTTTTTCTCTTTTTCATCAACTATGTGATAAACAGGTGCCTTTTCCATAGTAAACTTACCTGTTTTAGGGTCTCTTCTAGATAGGGTGAGACAATGCCAATTTTCATCATCTAGTTTCATATAATCCCCTCTATAATAATAACCTGGCCAACGAGTTTCTTGTCTGAACAAAGTATGTTCTGTTACACATTGAGATGTAATTGTTCTGTGTTTTAACTCCCAAGCTCTCATAAGTTGGTGATAATCTTCAGCTCCTACATTTTCTAAGTCTTCTTCAAGCCATGCAAGTAACTCAAGGCCTTTTTTAAGAGTATTTTCGTTCGTCATATAATTGTAACTAATACCACCTACATATTCATCCATTATTTTTTGAAGCCTTTGTAAACCTTGGATTGGGGAAATATAGCTCGGTGATACCGTTCCACCGGTTATTTCATTTCTTCCAACTGTATAATTTTCTAACGGTTTATAAATAACTTCCCTAAAATCATCACATTGTTTATCGCTTACTTTAATATCGTTTGCCTTTTGATCTTCTATGTATTTTACAGCAGCTTTTGCAGCCAATCTTCCCTCGGTAAATGATCCAGATGAAAATTTATGGGCACTTCCACCTACAGTGTCTCCAGCACCGAATAAGCCTTGAATTGTTGTCATTCTGTTATATCCCCAGAAATATTCAGGTGGAGATAAATCTTCTGGGCCGCTTACCCATGCTCCTGAACATGTTGCATGTGAGCCCATAACATAAGGCTCTGATGTTGTTAACTCAGGGTTTGTATATTTTGGATCAATATTCTGAGAAGCCCATACTACTGCCTGTCCAACTGTCATACCTAAGAAATTTTCCCAACCAACTGTTTCTAAGTGTGGATCTTGAAATGCTTCTTTTGTCACCATATGAATTGGTCCACCACCAGCCATTGTTTCTTGGATGAAAGCATGATTACGTAAACAAGTAGGAGTAGGATGATGATCAATATACTCTCCAACTAGTTCTTTTGTTTTTTCGTACCATTTTTTCTCATAATTTTCACCATTTGCATTTTGTGTATATGTTTTTAAATGTAAGAAATAAGCACCAACCGGACCATAACCATCTTTAAATCTACAAAGAACAATTCTATTCTCCATTTGGGTCATTTTAGCTCCAGCAGCAATAGGTAATGCATATGCTGATCCATTACTCCATGGGGCATACCAAGTTCTCCCCATCCCTTCACCAACAGCTCTAGGTTTGAAGATATGTGAAGCTCCTCCAGCGGCAACAATAACTGTTTTTGATTTAAATACGTGGTAATCACCTGTTCTCATATTAAATCCAACTGCCCCACCAACTCTGTTTTCATTATTTTCGTCCATTAATAAATGGGTGATCATAATTCTATTGTAAATTTTATCTGCTGATTTTTTTGCTGCTTCTGCAACAATTGGTTTGTAACTTTCACCATGTATCATTATTTGCCATTTACCTTCTCTTTGGTATCGACCTGTCTCTTTATTTTTCATCATTGGCAAACCCCATTCATCAAACATATGAACAGTTGAATCTACATGACGAGCCATGTCATATCCTAGATCTTCTCTAACCAATCCCATTAAGTCATTTCTTGCATATCTTACATGGTCTTCTGGTTGATTTTCGCCCCATTGCATCCCCATGTAGCAGTTAATTGCATATAGACCTTGGGCAACTGCACCACTTCTATCTATATTTGCCTTTTCAACACAAACTATTTTTAAATCTCTACCCCAGTGTCTAGCTTCAAAAGTTGCACCAGTTCCAGCCATTCCTCCACCAACAACTAAAATATCACAATCTTCTACTATAGTTTTTCTAGCCATTAATAATAAACTCCTTTTTTAAAAGCGCTCTTGTCTACTTTTGGTAATTCTTTATTTGTATTTAATCCCTCTGGCTCTGAATATAATATTTGTGAATTAATTTCTCCTTGATTAGGCTTATCTCCTTCAGCTAACTTTGGGATAAATTTTCCCCAAGGTTTAGTTGTTATTGGTGACACAAAATTCTTTTCTGTACCATTTCTAAATTTTATTCTCCAAGAAATAGTTCCTTTTTCCTCTTCTCTTCTAACTCTTACGCTGTGGCCCATTGGAGCAAAATCTGCATAACCCCTTACATCAATTGCATGGTTAGGACATGCTTTTACACATGAGTAACATTCCCAACAAAAGTTTGGCTCTATATTTTTTGCTCTTCTTATAGTCTCATCGATATGCATTATATCTGATGGACAAATATCTACACAGTGACCACAACCATCACATCTAGTCATGTATACAAAAGTTGACATAATTTATATTTTCTCCTTTAAGTTCTGTATCATATTAATAATGTTTTGGCTCTTCTCTTTTTATACCCAGGCCAAATTGTTCAGGTGCATCAGCTTCAGGTGGAAGATTATCTCGAGATCCGTCAGCTTCAGCTAAATTTTTCTGCAAAGCGGCACCAGGTTTATAAAACATGTGAGCAAATTTAGACCAATATACACCGCCAAATAAAACTAAATTTGAAATTATAAATAATCCTAAAAATACAAAATCATCCCATCTGCCTTGTAAATTTAAAGATTGAAGATATGACCATATTAATCCAAACAATGAAGATGCAATCAATGCTAGCACAAATAAATCTGCTTGGATAATTCTATACCAAGGTTGAGCCTCGGAGTAGACATCTACTCTTAAAAAAAACCAAAACCAACCTCCACCTAAAACTGTAAGGGCAGCACCTAAGTGCCAAATGATTGGCCAAAATGAAGGTGTTACTGAATTTGGAGAAGTATAAAAAAATATCATAACAACTGATCCTACCCAAAATAAAATTGTTCCATACATTCCCATTACATGTGCCAATCTCCTTTTACCCGCTCCTAACTCAGAAGTAGTTGCTATATCGCTTGCAATAGTCTTTGATATTACTGATATTCTCTCAGAAGTAGTTAATTCTTTTTTAGCTGACAATTTTGCTTTTTTTGCATTTTGGAAAAAGTATTTTACATTTTTTTTATGTATAATATCCATAACAGTCCCTACTAATATTAAAATACCCATAAGTATAACAAACGATTGCATTAAAATAGCCGGTACACTCTGGGATAAAATAAAAAATGGGTTTGTTGAAATCATTATGATGTTCCTTCCGCAAATGGATTCTTAGTATACTTATTAAAATAGATCAACTACCATAAAGTGACATTTTAGCACTGGTATATTGTTAATAATTTATTTTTTACGCTGATAATGCTGTTTTGAAGGTATAACTCCCCTCACTCCACCTTGCGGGTTATCCACATCATTTTTTCTTCTGGGAATTAAATGTATATGGCAATGCATTATTGATTGCCCTGCCTCTTTACCTGAATTTGTGCCAATATTAAAACCATCTACAGTCGGATCAAGTTCTTGGATTTTATTTCTCATTTTTTTTATTAGCTTATTGCAGGATAAAATTTCTTCCTCAGACATATCAAAATAGTTTTCAACATGTCTCTTTGGAATAATTAGCGCATGATGTTTTGAAACCGGATAAGAATCAAAAGTAGAAAAGGCTAAATTATTTTCAAATACGTACTCACTTGATGGAACATTACAAAAAAGACATGGATTATTTGGATCTCTCATTAGGTATATTTATATATATTTTTGCTGAACTCACTTTTGAAGGTTTTAAAAATTTTATTAAACGTTTCTTTACTTTTTCTTTTCCAATTATAACCTTCAATAAAATTAACAGATACAACACCTTTTCCTGATCCAACTAATATAATTTCTTCGAACTGCTCAATATCCTTTAGATAAATATCCTTTTTAATAATACGAAATTTTTTTTCATAAAACTTAATATTCGTTCCTTTATAATAATTTGATTTTGGCGAATAAATCTTTTTTTTATAAACAAACAAAAGATTAGAAGTTCCAGTTTCAAGAATTTTATTATTTACGCATAGAGCGATATCCTGTTTTGATGAATTCATTTTTGACAAAAATTCTAATATTTTTTTATATTTCAGATTTTTATACTCAGGTTTTACTCTCTCATAATTTACTAATTTTAAACTAAATTTACTTTTTGGTATTACTCTCTCCCTAATAGAAACAGATATAATTTTTTTATTCAAAGCAACTCTGAGTAAATGATTGTAAGAAATTTTTCTATTAACATTCTTTTTAATTAAATTTAAAATAATGTTTTTAATATTATCCTCACTTATTTTATAAGCTTTTAAAGATTTGATTAAATTTTGAATATGTGATTTAAAAAAAAGAATTTTAGGTGGCCTGTTGTATATCCACATTGTAGTAAAGACACCATTTTTATTCCAAAGATCATTAAATTTAATCTCTTTAAGTGTGTTACGCTGATAGGATTTTTTTAATAAGTAGTTTACCATTTTTTGTTAAAAAAGATTCAGGGTGAAATTGAAATCCATATACATCATCTTTAATGTTTTCAAAACCCATTGCAATACCAGTGTTTGAACATCTGATTGTTATTTCAAAATTTTTAGCTGAAAATGGCTCTTTTAGTTTTAGTGAGTGGTATCTGCCAACTTTGAATTTTGAATTTTTTTGAAAGATTGACTTGTTACTTATTACTTTTACTTCTGATTGGTATCCGTGGAAAATATTTTTTTGTTGAATAATTTTTGCTTTTTCAGAAAATAAAATTTGTTGATATCCTAGACATATTCCTATTATTTTTTTTCTTCCCTTGAATTTTTTATAGAGCTTTGATGTATTTGGGTAATCTTTAGGAGATCCTGGTCCTGGTGATAGTACTATTGTTTCAGATTTTTCAAGTAAGCTATTGTTTAATTCAAAATAATTTGTGCAGATAACTTCATCAAATTGGGAAAATTGATGAACAACGTTCCAAGTAAAAGAGTCTTGATGATCAATTATATATATCATTTAAATAATTCTAATAATGATTTTGCTTTTATAAAATTCTCATTAAATTCTTTTTTTGCCGCACTGTCTAAAACTACACCTGATGCCGCAGAAATCTCTGATTGTTTTTTAAAGTTTAAAATAGATCTTATTATTATATTAAACCTCATATCTTCGTTGAATTTGATAAAACCAAAACTTCCAGTAAAAATATTTCTGTCTTCTTTTTCCTGAGAGTTTAATAATTGTAATGTCTTAATTTTTGGACATCCAATGACAGATCCACCAGGCATCATAGAAGTTATTATTTCTTTTACAGAAATATTTTTTTTTATCCTGCCCACAATACTTGTTACATAATGATAAAGATGCTTATACTCTTCAACATACTTCTCCTTTTTAATCTCCACGGTTCCAGGTTTGCAAATTCTTGATAAATCATTTCTTTCAAGATCAACAATCATATTATGTTCTTTGGTTTCCTTATTATTGTTTCTAAAATATTTTAGAGCCTTTAATTTATTATAAAATTTATTCTTTTTTAGGGTTCCAGCTATTGGTTTAGTGAAGATTGTGTTACCTTTTCTATCAATCAATGTTTCTGGAGAACAACTAACTATTGAATAATCTTTATCTCTAATCATAAATGACTCTGGGGATGAATTAATTTTCATAAGTTTCCAAAAGAAATTAACAGGATTTATCTCAGATTTATTTTTATATTTAGTGCATATTTTGATTTGATAAGTTTGTCCTTCACGTATTTTCTTTGAAAAAATATCAAATATTTTTTTGTACTTTTTATAGCTAATATTTAACTTAAAGGGGCTCGAAATATTAGTTTTTTGGAACTGATAACTAAAATTATGATTTTTTTTTGTTGAATATATTTTAATTTTATCTCTAATTTTTATAATTGTTTCTGGTTTATAAAACACACCTTTATAGAATTTGATATTTTTTTGATTTTTAATTTTTATTTTTAGTAAATTACAAAGTATTTCATAACCAAAAAAGCCAATAAAAATATCTGTTTCTTTTCTATATTTTTTTGTTGAAAAAGAATTTAAGAAATTTTCTATATTTCTGTTGTTTAGTATTATTTTTTTTGAAAAATCAGTAAATAAATCGTAACCACCTTCAACTTTATATATTATCAACGGCTTATTAGACTGATAAAGATTTTCTAAAAATGGACTAAATTTAAGTTTATGCTGTTTGAACTCTTTCAATTGATTTCTCTTTAATTGGTAAGTGTATCAAACCTGCAAAGATTGATAATGCGATAGAAACGTACCATGCGTAGTCAAAATTTCCATGCATTTCATAAAAAACTCCTCCTAAATATGCCCCAAGAAAAGACCCAATCTGGTGACTTACAAAAACTATTCCATAAAGAAGACCAATATGTTTTGTTCCAAATATATGACCTACTAAACCATTTGTTGGTGGCACAGTTGAAAGCCATAGAAGTCCAAAAGTAACTCCAAATACAACTGAGTTAAATATACTTGGTGGCAAATATAAAAAATATATTAGCGAAACGCCTCTTAACAAATATATTGCACTTAATACTTTCTTTTTACTAAACTTAGTTGCAAGATAACCACTTCCCATAGTTCCTATCATATTGAACACACCTACTAATGCTAAAATCATAGCTGCTGTCCAGTCAGGCATACCTCTATCCATCATGTATGTTGGTATATGTGTAGCAACTAAAGCTATATGCCAACCGCAAACAAAAAATCCTAAGGTTAAAAATATAAAGCTTTTATTATTAAATGCTTCTATTAAGGCTTCCTTAGCTGTTTGGTTATTATTGTCGTTATTTCCAACTGGAGTTTTAGGTGTACTAATAAATAAAGCTGTTATTAGACCAATTCCTAAAAGAAAACAAAAATATAAAATCGTTATTTCCCATCCAATTTCAATTAGTGAATATCTTACAAGTAAAGGCGACACAAAAAAACCAAATGATCCTGCACAAGTTACAATGCCAGTAGCAATTGTTCTATTAGATGATGGAAAATGCTTTGCAACTACTGAAACTGGAATGCTTATAGCAGTTCCACCTAATCCAATTCCAATTAGAAGTCCTATGGTTAAAGTAAAAAGATAACCTGTATTTAGCCCTGAATAAAACAGGAAAAGTCCAGCTAAGTAAAATAAAAATCCTATAAATATTGCGGTTGCACCTCCGTACCTATCAGTTATGAAACCAAATATTGGACTAAAAACTCCCCACATCAATAATTGTAATCCAATAACAAAACCAAAATGAGAAATTGAAATATTTAGATCAGCATTAAAATCAAAAAAAAATAATCCGAATGTCTGCCTTATACCAAGAGATACAATAACAACTAATGAAGCTGCTATTAGTGTAATTAATGCTTTTTTTGTAGTAAAAAATTTTTCAGAACTCATCTAATAAATTTAAGCGATTTTCGCAAATCTTCAATTAAATCTTTTGGATCCTCAAGACCTATGTGTAATCTAACAATTTTTTCGTCTTCTTTTATGTCTGAATGAATTCTATTTCCTCTCTCAGCCTTACTTTGATGAAGTGCTAAACTTTCAAAACCTCCCCAACTATATCCATAACCAAATAATTTAAGAGAATTAACAAATTTGATTACAGATTTTTTATCCTTAGTTTTTATTTTTAGACCCATTAAACCAGATGCTCCTGAATAATATTTTTTCCATAACCTGTAATTAAGAGATCCTTTTTTATAAGGATACAGAAGTTTAACTTTTTTATTTTTTGATAAAAATTCTGCAACCTTTCTAGCATTTTCTTGATGTTTATCTAATCTAACATCTAATGTTCTCAATCCTCGAGTTATCAAGTAAGCATCATCAGGACCTAATCTTAAACCAATAATTTTTTGTGTTTTCTCAACGTGTTTAAAAACTTTTCTATTCACTGCTAGACTTCCACCCATTACATCCGAGTGTCCTGAGTAATATTTGGTCGCTGAAACTATCGACATATCAAATCCTAGTTTCATCGGTTTAAAAAAATATGGTGTTGCCCAAGTATTATCAATTGCAGTAAATACTTTCCTTTTTTTAGCAATAGATATTATTTTTGATAGATCTTGAAATTCAAATGAATTGCTACCAGGATTTTCTACGAAAATTAATTTTGTTTTTTTTTTAATTATTTTATTGAGAGATTTTAAATCATGAGGATTGTAAAAAGTTGTTTTAATATCAAATTCTTTTAAAAAGTCTTGGGTTAAAACTCTTGTTGGATTGTAAACAGGGTCAGCAACAACTATTTCATCTCCAGGTCTTACAACACTAAAAATTGCTAAGAAAACAGATCCAAAACCCGTGGGTGTTAAAAAAACATGATAAGAGTCCTCAAGCTTGGTTAAAATTTTTTGCAAAATATGTGTTGTTGATGTTCCTTGTCTCCCATAATCAAAATGTCCACCTCTTGGATCTTTCTTATATTTAGACTGAGTTCGTCTTATGTCGTTCATTGATTTGAATATTATGGTAGATGCGCGTACTACTGGCGGATTAACTGAATGATTATGGAAATCTTTGGCAGTATGTTTTAAAAAAGTCTTAAACGATTTGCTCATAAAAAAATTGCTATGTTCATTGGACAATGCTATATCCACCAAATAAGTCAATAAAATAGTAAAACTAAGGAGATTATGGGATACCCAAAAAAACACAGAGGCCGTAGAAAAATGGGCTCTAAAAAGAGAAGAGCTAGAAAAAAAAATAAAAAGAAATAAAATTTTTAATCTTTAATCCAACCACCACCTAATACTTTATGACCAAATTGGTCTTTCTTGTAAAATACACAAGCTTGGCCAGGTGAAATTCCATATTCAGGACTAAAAAGATTAACTTTTGCATCATTATTGTTCTGAAAATTTACATTTGCCTCTAAAAGTTTACCAGTGGATCTTACTTTAACTAAAATTTTTTGATTAAATTCTTGATTGTCTGCCAAAAGATTTAAGTTTTTTAAATTAATTTCTGTCTTTGCTAATTTTTCTTTAGGTCCTATAAATATTTCATTTTTTTCAGCATCAATTTTAATTACATAAAATGGTTCCTCGTTGGAAACTTTAATTCCTTTTCTTTGACCAATTGTGAAATTGACTATTCCATCATGTACGCCAACAACTTTTCCATCTAAATTTTTAATATTTCCTTTTTTATAGGACTCTGGTTTAAACTTTTTTATTACTGATGCATAGTCTCCATTAGGAACAAAGCATATGTCTTGGCTATCTGGTTTATCTGCAACATTTAAATTTAACTCTTTTGCAATTTCTCTTGTTTTATCTTTTAATAATCCTCCTAATGGAAATCTAATATAGTTTAATTGTTCTCTTGTGGTATTGAATAAAAAATAGCTTTGATCTCTATTCTCATCTATTGCTCTATACATGTTTGTTTTATTATTTTGCGTCAAACTCTTAACATAGTGACCTGTAATTAAAGCATCCGCATTTAAATCTTTTGAAAATTCAAATAAATCTTTAAATTTGACTGTTTGATTGCATTGCACACAAGGTATTGGCGTTTCCCCTTTTAAATAACTCTCAACAAAATTATCAACAACACCTTGTTTAAATTTACTTTGGTAATATAGTATCTTGTGTTCTATATCTAATTTATGTGCTACCCTCTTAGCATCCATTATATCCTGACCTGAACAACATTGTTTTGAAGCAGCAACCTCTTTACCGTCATCGTATAATTTCAAAGTTATACCAATTACTTTATAACCTTCTTTTTTCATCATTCCTGCAACAGTCGAGGAGTCTACACCTCCAGACATTGCAACAACAACTGTTGTTTCTGATGGTTTTTTATTAAATCCTAAAGAGTTAGTTTCTAAATTCATTTGATGGTATTTATACTTATTTCTATTATAAGTTAAATTAAATGATTTTAGATTTTGAGCCAGGTGACAAAGTTATTAATCCTGCCAACAAAAGTTGGGGTATTGGTCAAGTTCAGTCGATAATTAAAGACAAAGTAACTGTGAACTTTGAAAATGTTGGTAAAAAAGTGATAAATGCAAATAATATTGAGCTAGAGAGAATTGAAAGTAATGGATGAAACTAAATTAAAAAATATTATCGAAAATTTAATTGACACTTTCTTAATTGCAGGAGATCTCTCTATTAAACTTAGAAATCAAGGTTTAATAAAAGAAATTAAATCTGATAATACGCCAGTTAGTAATGGTGATATTGAAGTAAATAAGCTCCTTACAAAAAAAATATTAGAATTAACACCTGAAATTCCAATTGTCTCTGAAGAAACTTCGCACAACAAATCTAAAACAGATCTAAAAGACTTTTGGCTTATCGATCCTATTGATGGAACATATGATTATATTAACAACAAAGAGGAATTTACTTTAAATGCTGGTTTGATATTAAATGGAAAAGCTGTTGCAGGATTAATCAATGCACCAGCGAAAAAAAGGATGTTTTATTCTTATGGAAAAGATAAATCATTTGAATTATCTAATAATAAAAAAACTAAATTAGATTGTAAAAAATTAACTTCATTAAATTCGGTAAAAGTTGTTTCATACTCAAATATATTAAAACCTGAAATTGAGATAATTCATAAAAAAATCGGCGTAACAGAATACGTTAAAATGAAGAGCTCACTCAAATTTTGCGTTATCGCAACAGGAGAATTTGATGGTTATGTTGCTGAACCTAGAGCGTGTGAGTGGGATATTGCTGCAGGACATGCCATATTAGAAAACTCAGGTGGTATAATTAGAGATTTTGATGGTAATGAAATTAGATATGGAAAAAAAGATTTTAAAAATCCAAGTTTAATTATTAAAAGAAGCGATAAATTAAAATGAGCGAGCAATTAAGAATAATTTTAATAATCATTGTATCCGTTTCAATATTTGGATTAATAGTTTTTGTAATGGTCAAAAATTATATAAAAAACAAAATTCAATATTATTTAGAAGAAAAAAATAAAAAAACTAAAGAAGATTTATAATCTTTAAATATTCATCTTTATCTAAATCCATTACTCTTCTTGAAACTTCAAAATCAAAACCTGAGCGTGCTAATACTCCGATGTCTTTTTTATAAAATAAAGGTCTATTGTCCTCCTGTCTAGATGGTCCAATTCTTTTTTTTTTACAAATTTTTATAGCTGAAAAAAAATCTTGGTCTTCATTTTTATCTTTGATTTGTTCGATAGTATTTTTTATATATTTTTCACCTACGCCTTTGTTGATTAAATAATTTCTTATCTTATTTATTGAAGATCCTCTTTGTATTAAACTTTTTGCTTTAGATTCTGAGTAAAATTTGTCATTAATAAATTTTGATTTTTCAAGATCTTCAAGAACAATATCGATTAAATTTGATACATCATTTTTTTTTATATTTGGAGTTCTTGACGTAAGATATTTTTTTAACAAATACGTTCTCAATTGTTGTTTTGATGGAGCAAATTTTTCTACATAATTAAGTGCGAAATTAGTCATTTCAGTTACCGTGACTTCTAATGTCTTTTTTTTATTTTTTATAGGAATCATGCGCTTATTTAATATAATATAAAAATATTATGATTGAACAAATAGCAGCTTTTTTTACCATAGAAATGATCTATTTATGGTTAAATATTGGCGTAATACCTTTTTGGCTGATTTTGATTGTTTTTCCACAATCTAAAGTTTGTGGTTTGCTAGTAACATCTGTTGTTCCTTTTTTAATATTGTCTGCTGTGTATTGCTATCTGGGTTACTACTTTTTTGTTTCTGGATACGATTTTGATTATAATTTTACACTGTATCTTGGTTTATACGATTTAAGAAACCTCTTTGAGGCAGAAGCTTTTTTAATAATGTTTTGGACACACTTTTTAGCTGTAAATTTATTTTGTGGCGCATGGATTATGAAAGATAGTCAAAAATTATTTATGTCAAAATATTTAGTTTTTATTCCATTAATTATAACTTACTTTATTGGTCCAATTGGTTTGGTAATTTATTGGATTGCTAGAATGTTTTACGCGAAGAGAATAAATTTATTAGACTAACTTTAGGATTATTTTATAATTTTAAATCCAGAATTTTGCATTGAACCAAATCCACCATCCACATGAGAAATGTTAGTAAAACCCATATTTTGTAAAGTTTTAGTGGCTAAAGCTGATCTAAGTCCTCCTGCACAGAATAAAACTATTTCTTTATTCATATCGATTTTTCCTTCCTTAAAATATTGACTATCTGGATCCATCCAAAATTCCAACATTCCTCTTGGTATATGAGAAGAGTTTTCTATTCTACCTAATCTTTCTAATTCTCTTACATCTCTTATATCAATAAGATTACAGGTATTATTATTAACTTTTTCTAAAGCTTCACTGGGTGATATGGTTTTTATTTCTTTTAGAGCTTCTGCGACTAATGTTGATGCTGATTTTATTGTCATAAAGGTTTAATACACTAAATAAAATATATTACTATAAAAAATAAAGATCACAATATGAAGGCTCCAAACTTTAAATTATCATCTACATCTGGAAAAACTGTTGAATTAAATAAAATAAAATCAAAATTCATTATTATCTATTTTTATCCAAAAGACAATACAAGTGGATGTACGATTGAAACAAATGATTTTAATAAACTTCTAAGTAAATTTGAAAAACTTGGATGCACAATTTATGGAATTTCAAAAGATAGTTTAGTGAGTCATCAAAAATGGAGCAAAAAACTTAATCTAAAGTTTGAGTTACTAGCCGATGAAGATAAGACCTCTCTTAAAGCATACAAAACATGGGCTAAAAAGAAATTTATGGGCAGGGAATTTATGGGCACGGTTAGAAGTACTTTTGTAATTAAAAAAAAAAAAATTATAAAAGAGTGGAGAAACATTAGAGCAGTAGGCCATGCTCAAGAAGTTTTAGATTTTATTAATAGTATTAAATAAAAAAGGCCCCAAATAGGGGCCTTTTCTAACTATAGAGAGAGAGATAGTTATTCTTTAGTCTCTTATTGCGTATGCAATTACACCAGACTCTGAAACGTCAGTTCCAAGTCTTTCTGCTTCTTTACTCAATCTTATACCCATTGTACCTTTCATAATTCCCCAAACTATTAGTGAAACTATAAAAACAAATGCATTGATTGATATTACTCCAAGAAGCTGCGCACCGAATGATGCATCACCATTTGTAAGTGGAACAGCTAATGTTCCCCATACTCCAGCAAATAAGTGAGCTGGAATTGCTCCAACTACATCATCGATTTTAAGTGAGAATAATAATTTAGTTCCGAACACAACTATTAGTCCACCAATTGCACCTATAAGAATTGCTGCTAGCGGTGAAGGCATTAATGGTTCAGCTGTAATTGCTACTAGACCACCAATTGCTCCGTTAAGCATTTGTATAACGTCAGTTTTACCTGCCATTAATCTAGTTACTGCTCCAGCTGCTAATACACCACCACAGGCTGCTAAATTTGTGTTAATGAAAATATTTGATACAGCAACTGCATCATCAAATGTTCCCATTGCTAATTGTGATCCACCATTAAATCCGAACCAACCTAGCCATAAAATAAATACTCCAACTGTTACCAATGGTACAGATGACGCCGCAAACGGCTTCATAGGTTTAGCTGCTCCAGATTTATCAAATCTACCTGTTCTAGCTCCTAATAGAATTGCTCCAGCTAATGCTGCTGCACCTCCAGTTGAGTGAACGAGAGTAGAGCCAGCAAAGTCTGAGAAACCAGCAGCTGCTAACCAGCCACCTCCCCACTGCCAACCCATAACGATTGGATAAATGATACCTGAGAGAATAGCTGCAAATAAAAAGAACGGCCATAATTTAATTCTTTCAGCTAATGTTCCAGATACAATTGAAACTGTTGTTGCACAGAAAACCATTTGAAAGTACCAATCAGATCCATCTGCATATCCAGTATCTACTGAACTTGCATCAGACCATGGAGTAAAGCTTCCAATGTATCCACCTTCTGGAATTCCGTATGCTAAATTATATCCAACCATCCAGAACATAATTCCAGCTATTGAAAATAATCCAATATTTTTGGCACATATTACTGATACACTTTTTGATGTTACCATTCCTGATTCAAGCATGGCGAATCCAGCTGCCATAAACATTACTAGAAAACCACAGACCAAGAAAAGAAATGTATTGAATATGAAACCTACTTCAGCTGAAACTGTAGTTTCAGCATAACCGGCACTAGTCATATTTAGTAAGAAAAATAAACTTACTAATGGACCAACCAGTTTTTTTAAAAGTTTAACCATTTCACCTCCGTTTAATTAAAGATGTTCTTATAAATTTAATAAAATTAAAAACTAATGATAGTTAGGAAAAATAGGTATGCAGTAAGTGCATGTAGTAACAGCCTTTTTCAAGTTTTTAAGCTTAAAAAAGGCTGTTAAAAAAAGTTTATTTGTTGAAAACTTCTTTAAGTGCTTTTGCAGGTAAAAATTTTACCTTTTGAGAAGCAGCGATTTGGATTTGTTCTCCAGTTCTTGGATTACGGCCAATTCGGGCTTTTCTTTTAGCCACTTTATATGTACCAAAACCAGCAATTTTCACATTATCGTCGCCTTTCAAAGCATCCAAAATAGTGTTGGTAATTGTATCAAAAGTACGCTCAGCATCAGCTTTACTTTGATTTAACGACCCAGCTAGTTTTGCTATAAGTTGTTTTTTGTTCATTTTAGCTCCGGTTTTAAAGGTTATATTTACATAGTTAACAAAATCATTGATAATTCAAGCTTTTTTTTTGTGTCTAAAATATTTTTTGGCACAATATATAGTTGTAAAAAAGTGTTGATTTATATAGCTTTTTTAACTATCAAAAATGCCTTTAAAATAAGCCTAAATCTTTAAGGTCATTGAAAGTCGCAAAAAACATCAAAGTTAACAATAAAAACATTCCGATTCGAAAAAAACCTTCCTGTGTTTTTTGACTTAATGGCTTTCCTAACACCTTTTCAAATGCATAAAACATTAAATGGCCCCCATCTAAAAGTGGTATTGGAAAAAGGTTAATTAAACCTAAACTAATTGAAATATAAGCCATCATGCTAATAAATGGGAGTATTCCAAACTCTGCCACTTGACCTGAAATTTTAGCTATTCTAATTGGCCCTCCTAGTTGAGAACTGTCTCCAGAGCCAGTAATCATAGAGCCCATATATTTAAGAGATGAGGTGGTAACAAAGTAAACTTCTTTAATAGACTCAATTAATGCCTTGGCTGGTCCTAATTTTTTATGGTTTATTTCATTGTTATATGGACTAAGTTTTATGCCAATAATTCTTTTATTAATTTTGTTTCCAAGATTATCAACTCCGGCAACAATTTTTGGTTTTACTTTTAATAATAATTCTTGATCATATCTAGAAACTTTAAAATCAACTATTTCAGATGTTGACATTAAAATTAGTTTAGAAACATCAAGAATACTCTCTACTTTGTTATTATCTATCTCAAGTATTATGTCATTTTTTTTCATTCCAGCAATCTCTGCAGGGCTGTCTTTTTGAACCTCATCAATAACTGCTGGGGTAAAGTCTTTGCCAGCAAACATATATATGAATAAAAAAATAAATATTGCTAAAACGAAGTTTGCAATTGGACCGCCTGCAACAATCAATGATCTTTGATACAACGGTTTTGTGACAAAAAGCTTTTCTTGATCTTCTTTATTGTATTTTTTTAAAAGTTCTTCTTGATCAGCCTGAGAAAAAACATTTCGATCTCCAAAAAATTTAACATAACCGCCCAGGGGTATCCAGCAAATTTTCCATCTTGTCCCAGATTTATCATTCCAACCGAACAATTCTTTACCAAAACCAATTGAAAAATCTGTTACCCCAACACCATATTTTTTTGCAAAATAGTAGTGTCCATATTCATGAATAAACACAACTACAATAATTAATATAATAAATGGCAAAATAAAACTCATAATTAATTTATAATATATTTATATTAATAAGATGTAAATAATGGTTTACTTTAGTTTCCAAGTTAAAATAGGTAAAAATGTTGCAACTATAAAAGAACAAAACAGTAAGGATTGAGAGACAAATGCCGGTAAAAAATCTATTGGCAGTAATATTCCGACCAGAATTGATTTTGAAAAGTCAGGACTGGGAAACAAAAGAATTCCTCCGATCAAGCCAACGATAATTGATACATATGCATTTTTTTCATTAAACTTTTTAGAGTAAAAACCAAAAAATATACTTAGTACTGCTGCGCAGCAAAATAAATCAGCCAGTAAAAATAAATATAAAATACTCAATCCTTTTGATGCTACAAAAAATGAAATTATAGAGATTATTATTATTATTTGCTTTGAAAATTTTAAGTAATCACCTTTAAATTTTAAGACTTTATTCCCATCGACAATTATTAGGCTTGAAATAGCATTTACTAAAGTATCTATACTGCTTACTGTTAAAGAAATTGCTAAAAAGATTATTATAACTGATAAAGAAATAGCATTATCTTTCAGCAATAAAGAAAAAAATGCAAGATCAGGAATAACATTTGAGTTTTGAGAAGTTGCAATTAATCCTGAAAAACCCATCATAAATACTATTGGTATGATTATTAAAAATGAGACAATTAAACTATTCTTTAAAACTCTATTATCTTTAGCAGCATAAACTCTTTGCCAATTTCCCTGATGAAAAAGATTGGTTGCAGCTACAGCTATAAAAAAAGTTAAGCCAGCAGTGAAATTTGGCAAGTAGCCTGGGCTTAGTAAATTTGGTTTGTTCTGATTTATAAATTCAAAACTAAACTCATTTGAGTTGAAGGAGATTAAGTATGAAAATGATATTAACAACAACAGACCAAATACTATGAATTGAATATTATCTGTAAAAATTGAAGCTCTTAACCCTCCGTACAAAGTATATATGAGTGAGCTTGTGATCACGATTGAAGCTGTAATCCATAAGTCTGTTCCAGAAATATAATTTATTAAAATCGAAACTGCAGTAACCTCAGCAATTAAAAAAATCGACATATAAAAAATAGATAAAAACAAAATCAGTTTAAACAATTGTGAGCCAAATCTAGATCTTACAACTTCAATCAAAGATTTCCCTCTTGGATAATTATCTCTAAATTTTTTTCCCAAATAAATTAAGATAAAAAGAGGGAACGCAGTACCTAGAGAATATCCAATAACAGCCCCTATTCCTCCCCATGTTGCCGCTGATGCAGGTCCAAATAATATCCACGCTCCTAATGCAGATGCAACTAAACTGGTTATTAAAGAAAAAGTACCCACTGATCTGCTTGCAACTAAATAATTGTTAAGTCCTTGATATTTTTTTGAATAGAGAAGTCCGATTAAGACAAAAATTATACTTATAGTTAAAGTTAATAATATTGCAGATGATTGATTTAATATATTTATGTTATTCATTTATCCCTTTCTGAATTACCGGACAGGTTCAACGGGTATATCTCAGCCTAATAGCACCCCATAATTCAATTTAAATCATAGTTTGAATAAGTAAAGTGCCATTTTTGTGCATATATACAGATTATACATAGCTAATATTCATAAGTAACGCTGTATCAAATCAATATGTAGATTATTATTTACATTTCTCTCTCTTATTATAAGTTAATTATAATACTAGGCTTCGTTAACTAGAAGCCTAGAGAAAAAAATTTGTCTCTACTGGATAAATTTAAGCTTACATGTGTCACTTTAAAGAATGTTCATCTATTGATTTCAATATACAAATACACTTCTGTTATGAAAAAGTTCTTTATCTTTGTAATCTGTTTGTTTGCATTTGGTGCAAATGCAATGGAAAAGAAGACTACATTTGACAAAGCACTATTTGAGAAAGCTCAGTCTGAAGGTAAGGTTATAGTTATTAGTTCTTGGATAGAATACTGTGGATCATGTGCAAATCAGATGAAAGTTTTACAAACAGCAAAAAAAGAAGGTGAGTTATCTGATATTAAATTTGATAACATTGAATATTTTTCATTCGATGTAACAAATAGAGATATAGCTGACTCATTTAATGTACTCTATCAAACCACTTTATTGATTTTTAAAGGTGATAAAGAAGTTTATAGAAGTATAGGAGAAACTACGGAAGATTTAATTTACGAAGCTTTGAAAACCTCGATTAAAAGCTGAATTTAAACAATTATCCAAATTACTCATTTCTAACGAGTGGATAAACTTTTGGACTTAAATACCTAAAATTTGTGATCACAATTAGAGTAAGTGTTGCTATACCTACCCCAGTTGTAACATATAAAAATATATTTAATTCAAATAACCATTTAAGTTGAAAAATATTTTCTATGATAAACTTTGATGCTAATACTGCAAAAATAGTTGAAAAAAATATAATAGATAAAAAAGAAATTATAAATTCAATAATTGAAGACATAATAATTTCCTTCTTAGAAAAACCTAAGATTTTAAAAACTAGGTTTTGAAATATTTTAATTTTTCCTTGAACAATAATTGCACTTGAGATTACAACTAAACCAATAATAACTGTTACAGCTGATATTATACTGACTGCTATAAAAACCTTGTTTAGAACGTTGGTAACTTTTGATAAATAATCTGAAATTTTTATTATCGATACACTTGGAAATTTATCTAAGAAGTTAACTTCATTAAACCTTTTAATATTTTTAAATTTTATTGTAGAGAGATATTCGTGTGGAATATTTTCTGCAAATTGTGGATTGAGTAACATCGCAAAATTAATACTTAAATCTTGATAGTTAACCAATCTAAAATTTACTACTTCTCCTTCAACCTCTCTTCCATAAATTCTAAGTGTAAATTTGTCACCAATATCTACTCCAAAGTCTTTTGCAACTTTACTATCTAGTGATATTTGTAACTTATTTGGCTGTGAAGTATCCCACCAACTACCTTCTAATATAGGATTGTCTTTTGGAATTGTATTAGCCCACGAAACTCTTCTGTCATTCATAATAACCCAATAACTATCATTAGTATTAGAAATATATGTATTTGGATCTATTCCATTTATTTTAACAAGACCTGCTGATACCATTGGAACAATTTCCGTGACTGCTTCTTTGTCAGTATCATTAATTATTTTTTTAAATAAATCTTTTTGATTATTTTGGATCCCTAAAAAAAAGTAGTCAGGTGCAATTTCTGGAATTGATTTTGCTATTTCTCTTTTAAAGTTAGAGCCTACAAATGCAAGAGTTAGTAACAATGTCATACCTAGTCCAAGTGACATCACAGTTATAGGTGTAATACTTTTTGATTGTGTAATATTTTTAATTGCTATTTTTGATGAAATCCCAAGCTTAATTAGATTTTTCCTCAATAATAATATTATAAGCCGGGAAACGTAAAAAAAAACTACCAAACATACAAAGAATGAGGCAAAATATATCAAACTATAAGTAGGTATCGAAGACCTAAAAGCAAACAAGATGACTAAAATGGTAAGTAGTAACAAACTTAAGCTAATTGATAATTTTGTATATTTAAACTGCAAACTTTGAAAAACATTTCTAAATAAACTAGAGGCTTTAATTTGGTCAATTGAATTAACAGTTGGGATTGAAAATATTATTATAACTAACAATCCAACCACAAAAACAATAAATAAATTTGTTAAAGAAAAAGATGCCTTAATGTTTAATCCAAGTCCATCTGATATATATTTATCAACGACTGGTACCAATAAAAAACTTAATCCATAAGCGACTAAAGAAATAAAGATTAAACTAATTAACAACTGCAAATAATAAATAGTTTTAATATTTCCTGAATTTATTCCAATTGCTTTTTGAACAGCAATTGATGAATTCTTTTGATTAATAAATGAAAGAAGAGTATTAGCAATTCCTATTCCAGCAATTAGCATAGCACTTATTGAAACTAGTGATAAAAATTGTGAAAAATTATCAATAATTCTTTTTATGCCCCCTGCAGAATTCTCTGGATATCGTATTTTTACCTTATCATTATTTTTAAAAATTTTTTTAATTTCATTTATTTTTTTATCTTTATTTTTGTAATCATCAAATTTAATTTTGTATTCGTAATTTAAGAAACTTCCTAATGTATTTAATTCTAGTTTGTCTAATGTATTTTTTCCTGTTAATGCAAAATCACCAAATACGAATGCTCCACCAATATCTGGAAGAACTTTTACAACACCAATAACTTTAAATTTTACATTTTGAACTTTTACAATATCATTAATTTTAAGGTTCAAATTCTTAAAAATATTTTCATTTACCAGAATAGTATTATCGATTTCGTTTAATTTTTTTAATGACCCAGCTGGTTCAAAAATTACATCTCCATACAAAGGGTAATTTTGATCTATCGCTTTTATTCTGGTAAATGATGTTTTATTTAGTTTTTTTTCAACAGTTGAAATCATTGTGCTGAATTCAACTATTTGAGATACTGTAGAAATATTTTCAATCTTTTTTATTAAATCTCTATCTCCTTCTCTGTTATTATAATCAATTTCTAAATCCCCTCCTAAGAGAACTTTTGAATTTTCGTTAAGTTCATTCTCTAAACTATCTTCGATGGTTAAGATAGTGCTAAGAATAAATAGGCTTATTAATAATGTAATTATTATACTTAAAATTTTCGAATAACTTCTGATTAAATCACGAAATGCATATTTAGAATAAAGACTTAAATCATTGATTTTCACTAATCACTCCATCTTTAATAGTTATTTTTCTTTTAGTTAAATTTGCTAAATTATTGTCGTGAGTGACCATAATTAAGCTAGCGTTTTCATCTTTTATATAATTAAAAAGTAAATTAGAAATATTCTCTGTATTTTCACTATCTAAATTACCAGTTGGCTCATCAGCTAAAATAAGCTCTGGTTTCATTACAACAGATCTTGCAATAGCTACTCTCTGCTGTTCACCTCCTGATAGCTGACTAGGAAGATTGTTAAATCTATTGCTTAATCCAAATCTATCTAAAATTTCTTTTGCTTTTTTTGTTGCATTATCAAGTTTATTTATTTCTAAAGATAGGCTCACATTTTCCAGTGCGGTGTAATTTGGTATCAAATAAAATGATTGAAATACTATTCCAATATTTTTTCTTCTGATTTCAGAAATTTCATCCTCGGTCATATTGGATATTTCTGAGTCCTTAAAAAAAATATTTCCTGCCGAGATCTTTTCGAGACCTCCAATTAACATAATTAAACTTGTTTTACCTGAACCGCTTTCTCCAACTATTGAAATAGTCTCTTTATAGTCTACTTCAAAGCTAATATTTTTTAAAATATTTATAGAGTTGTTATCTATGGTATAATTTAAACTAACATTAGACAATTTTAAAAGTTTATTCATGATTAAAAAATTAATAATTAAAATAATTATTTTATTAATACCAGGATTTGTAGCTAAAGCCGATTACAAAGTTGTCTTATTCGGTGATAGTCTAATGGCAGGATATGGTTTAGATAAAAAATATCATCTATCTTCAGTGCTTGAGAAAAATTTAAATAGAAATGGTTTAAAAGTTAAGGTAATCAATGCAAGTGTATCGGGTGATACATCTGCAGGTGGTTTAAACAGGATAGAATGGACAATTGCAGAAAAGAATATCGATTTAATTTTAATTGGTCTGGGTGCAAATGATATGTTGCGTGGTATTAGTCCAAATGAAACTAAAAAAAATTTGGAGAAAACTATAAAAAAGATATTAAACAAAAATATTCAAATAATTTTAGCAGGAATGGTAGCGCCAGATAGTCATGGAAAAGATTATAAAAATAAATTTGATAAAATTTATAAAAATCTATCTGATAAATATGACTTAAGTTTAATTCCTTTTTTGCTTGATGGGGTTGCTTTAAATCCTGAATTAAATTTAGACGATGGAATGCACCCTAATGAAAAAGGAATAATAATTATAAGTGGTAATATTGAAAAAAAACTACTAAAAATTCTTAATTAATTTAATGCATCTCTTGCGGTTAAATAATCATATCCAAAGACATCGGCAACTGCCTTATATGTAATTTGACCTTTATGAACATTCAAACCTGCTAAAAAATTTGGATCATCTCCTAAAGCTTTTAAATATCCATCTGTAGCTAATTTAGATAAGAAAGGGAGGGTTGCTTTATTTAAAGCAATTGTTGATGTTCTTGGAACACCTCCTGGCATGTTAGCTACACAATAATGAACAATATCATCTACAATGTATGTTGGGTCAGCGAATGTGGTCGGTTTACTTGTTTCAACACATCCGCCTTGATCAATTGCTACATCTACAATTACTGATCCTCTTTTCATATTTTTTAACATTTTTTTTGTGACAAGTTTTGGTGCTTCTGCACCTGGAATCAAAACGCCTCCAACCAACAAATCACATTCTGAAATTAATTTTTCTAAATCAGTTTCATCACTTAGTTTTGGTATTATAAGATCACCAAATTTTTTAGCTAATTCATCTAGTCTTTTTTCAGATTTGTCTACTATATGAACTTTTGCTTTCATGCCTGTAGCAATAATTGCTGCATTTTCACCTACAACTCCTCCACCCAATATAACTACATTTCCTGGATCGACACCAGGCGCTCCTCCCAAAAGAAGTCCTCTTCCTTTTTGGTTTTTTTCAAGGCAATGTGCGCCTGCTTGAACTGACATTCTCCCAGCAACTGCACTCATTGGAGCTAACAAAGGTAATCTACCATTGTTGTCAGTTACAGTTTCATAAGCAATACAAACTGATTTTGAGTCTACCAAACCTTTTGTAAGTTCTTTTGCAGCTGCTAAGTGTAAATATGTAAAAACAATTTGGTTTTCTTTAATCATTTTTACTTCACTTGATTGAGGTTCTTTTACTTTTACAATTATTTCAGAATCATTAAAAATATCTTCTGCTTTGTCTACAATTTTTGCACCAGCTGACTTATATTGTTCATTATAAAATCCAGCCTCAAAACCACCATTATTTTCAACCATTACCTCATTGCCATTTGAGGTTAATATTTTAACACTTTCAGGCGTGAGGCCAATTCTATTTTCTTGGGACTTTATTTCTTTTGGAACACCTATTTTCATATAAGTGAATTAGTTTTTTTTGCTTTTTGAGTAATTTGTAATCCCTGTTCTTAATTTATCTATTATTTCGTCGATGTGTTTCTTCTCACAAATAAACATTGGCGCAATAATTAAACAATCTCCTGTAGCTTTAAAATTTACTCCAGCATCATAGCAATGTTTAAAACATGTAAATCCTGCAGCTCCTGGTTTTTTATCCATTTTAATATCAATTCCACCCATCATTCCATAACCTCTTATATTGTCTACAACGTCTATATCTTTTAACGACATCAAACCCTCTTGGAAATATGGTGCTAAATTTTTAGCTCTATTAAATATATCCTCTTTTTCAAAGATATCTTGAACAGCTAATCCTGCTGCAACAGAGACAG
This sequence comes from uncultured Pelagibacteraceae bacterium, assembly GCA_902534465.1. Lineage (GTDB taxonomy): Bacteria > Pseudomonadota > Alphaproteobacteria > Pelagibacterales > Pelagibacteraceae > Pelagibacter. The sequence goes on along the minus strand of CACAPU010000004.1, from coordinate 51,031 downwards.
GTATTCCTGAGTATGTATAACCATGAAATAATTCTATAGAGCCCTTCGGTGATCCATCCATTACCGTATCATATATTTCTTCTTTACATGCAACTGCACCCAGAGGACTTATTCCATTTGTCGTAGCTTTTGCCATAGTTATAATATCTGGGGTAACTCCGTATTCTTGTGATGCAAATGGAGAACCTGTTCTTCCCCATCCAGTAATAACTTCATCAAAGATTAAAAGTATGCCATGTTTATCACATATTTCTCTAAGTCTTTGTAAATATCCTTTTGGTGGAACTAGAGTTCCTGTAGATCCTGCAATTGGTTCAACAATACATGCTGCAATATTTTCTGATCCAAAATTTGTACAAATTCTCTCTAGGTCTTCTGCAATTTCAGCTCCTGTTTCAGGTTGACCTGACACAAACTTATGTTCTGGCAAATGTGTGTGTCTCATATGAACAACACCTGGCATTAAAACGCTTGCAAAAGTTTTTACATTATTAATCATACCCCCCACTGATGTCGCTCCAATATTCATACCGTGGTAAGCTCTTTCTCTTCCTACAAATCTAAATCTTTCTCCTTCACCTCTAGCTTTATGATAAGCTACTGAAATTTTGATTGCTGTTTCCACTGCAGTTGACCCACAAATAGTATAAAAAATTCTATTTAAATTTCCTGGTGTATGTTTTGAAATTCTTGTTGCTAATTCAAATGATCCACCAAAACCTTGTTGGAATGGTTGAGCATAGTCTACTGTTCTTAATTGTTTTGTAATTGCTTCAATTATTTCCTCTCTACCATGACCCAACGGATTACAAAATAATCCAGAGCTCGCATCGATTTGAGTCTTACCTTGATGATTTTTTAAATAAACGCCTTTTGCCTCAACGATTAATCTGGGGTTTGTTTTAAAATCTCTATTGGATGAAAATGGCATCCAATGCTCATTCAAAGAATTAGGTATTTGTGGCTTTTCTGAACTCATAAAAAATTTTTAAATTGTAATTAATACTCTCTCATAGACTAAAATAAAAAAATAGAAAATAATTTCTATGCATTTTTAGTATGTCATTACGTAATATTAAATACAACCAAAAGTTGAACCTATTTTAGACACTCAAATTACCTGTGATTATGATGCCTACAAAATTCATTTACTTATATTCAAAATTGAACTTAAATAACATTAATTAAATTTAATTAAGGAGATAAAATGAAGAAAATAATTAGTTTTATTTTAGGAAGTTTATTTGCTCTTAATCTATCAATTTCAGCTGCAAATGCTGCTGCAAATGAAGTTAGGGTTGCATACTTTCTAGAATGGCCTAGTCCAAATCTAGAGGACATGCAAAAAAAGAATTTTGCTAAAGCTCTTGGAGTTCCTGTAAAATGGACAAACTTCACAAATGGTGGAGCAATGACAGATGCAATGCTAGCTGGAGACATTGATATATCTTATTCACAAGGTCTAGTGCCTTTTATTAATGCCGTAAAATCTAATGCACCTATAAAGTTAGTTGATATTGCTATGGAATACGGAATGGGCGGAACTACTTGTGTTACATCTAACGCTTCTGGAATTACTAAAGCTAATGCAACTGAATTAGAAGGTAAAAAAGTTGCTGTTCCACTAGGGACAATGGCTGAGTATGTATTTGATGAAAGTATGAAAGTTGTTGGGGCTGACAGAAGTAAAATGGATATAATTCAAATGGACCCTGAAGAAGGTGCTGCTGCGTTAGTAAGTGGTGATGTTGTAATGGCATGTTTATTTGGTGGTAACTCTATTAAAGCAGCAGTGGCTGTAGGTTCAAGATTACTAACAGTAGATGAAGCAAGAGCAGCTGGAATTCTAGGAATAGATATTACTTCAGTAACTGATAAATTTATGAAGGAAAATCCTGGAATGTTAAGAACTTTTATAGAAGTAACTCATGAAGCAAATGACAGATACAGAGCAGGTAAGAGTGATATGAATGCTATGTCTAAAGCTTCTGAAATGAAAGTTGCAGATATGAAAGAAACTTTAAGTGGATTTAAATTCTTAACTCCAGAAGAAACTAAACAATCTATGGAAAGTGGAAACCTTGATGCATTCTTAAAAGGAATGGGAACTCCAGGTGGAAATGTAGATACAAGTTTCTTACCTTTATAATTTAAGGAGTAAAAATATTTAATAGGCGCTAATCAAATTAGCGCCTATTTTTTTTAATAAAATTTTTATATAAAGTTACTTTATGAGTGATTTAGTTACTCAAGATCTAAATATGATCTTTAAAACACCTAAGGGAGAAACTGTTCATGCATTAAAAGATGTAAGTTTCACTCTTAAAAAAGGTGAACTACTTACAGTCCTAGGTCCTTCAGGTTGTGGTAAAACTACACTTTTAAATATAGCAGCAGGATTTTTAAGACCGACGTCTGGCTCTATTGTTCTTGGTGGAAATGAAATTAACGGTCCTGGTGTAGAAAGAGGAATGGTATTTCAACAAGGGGCTTTATTTGAATGGTTAACGGTTGCTGAAAATGTTGATTTCGGTCTTAGGATGAAAAAAGAAGATCCAATTAAAACAGCCAAAAAAGTTGATGAATGGTTAGAAATTGTTGGATTAAAAGGTTTTGGTAACACTCCTACATACCAATTGTCAGGAGGAATGCAGCAGAGAGTTGCACTTGCAAGATGTCTGATAAATGATCCAGATTTAATATTAATGGACGAGCCATTAGGTGCTCTTGATGCTTTAACAAGAGAAAAAATGCAATCCTTAGTTCTTAAGATTTGGAAAGAAACAGGCAAAACAATTATTTTAATTACTCACTCAGTAGAGGAAGCCTTACTACTTGGTGAAAGACTATATGTAATGGCGCCAAGACCAGGCAGGATACATAAAGAGTACAATCTTCCTTTTGCAGAAATGGGTTTAAAAGAAGATTTAAGAGAAATTAAAAAGAATAAAGAATTTTCATCTAAGCGTGAAGAAATATTATCCATGATTTGGAACATGGAGGAAGAAATAATGGGGAAAGAAAATTAAATGTTAACTCAAATATTAACAATACTAATTTTTGTATCTATAATTGGATGTATACTTTACGGAAGAAGACTTATTCAAACTGAAAAAGTTGATGCAGTATTTGGTAATCCAGAAAGAGCTAGAGGGGGAACTCATTGGGTTATTGTTGGTAGTGCTGCAATATTATTAGTTTGGCTTTATTATTCATGGGATATTGCAAAAGGTTTTTATCCAAAATCTGCAAATGAATTATGTCAAGTTGCAAAAATTAATGAATCATTATTAGGATTAAAATATCAATTTCCTATCGAAGAAAGAGAATTTAAAAGTACATCAATTATTAAAATCGAGAACAAAAATCTAAAAAAAATTACATCTGAAATACAGAATTCTAAAGATCTAAGTAGTCAACAAAAAACAATTTTAGTTGGATTTATAAACAAGACTAAACAATTAATACCTCTTTTAACAAATGAAGATTTAATTGAAATGGATACAAAAATAAAAATTGATGAGATGACTAAAGAAATCAGACTTTTAAGTTCTAATTTTAAAAAGCAAGATTATCCATTTGAAACTAATGATCAAAAAAATGATAGACTTAAAGCAATTTCAGAACAAGGTGAATGGGGTATAATTACAGTAAGATCTGGAACAGGATCAATAGAAAATACTATAGAGGTCCCATTTGTTGCTGAAACAGCCAAAGGATTGAAATTTCAAGCTGCAGCTGAAGAACTTAAAATCATAAATGATAAATTTTTTAAATTAAGAAATCACAATCCACAATTCAAAAAATCTATAAAACAATTAAAAGATGAGGTCAAAGTTTATAGAAAAAATTTAAATGACTCTGAAGAAATTGCGTCCGACTATGCAAAAAATATTGTCAAAATTGCAAGAAGAATAGAGTTTGCAAGTATTTATCCACCTAATGCTCTAAATGAAATGCAAAATGCAATTATTGAATTTGATAATCTCCAAGAAAGTGAGCAAGCTGGTCTAAGATTAATTGATATTCTTTTATTTCCAGCTGGAACAATTGTTGCTAGTGGACCAAGTTGTTCTGAACAAGGATCAGGAAGATGGTTACCCAAACCTTCAGATACATTTAATAAATTTATATTAATGTCTAAACCAAGCGTAGGTTACAAAAATATCCCTCTTCTTTGGATAGAAATGATAGATGTAAGCTCGATTATTGGATTTATTTTACCAGATTGGATTGCTGATATTTTACCTGGTGAATACCCTGTTCACACAAGTGAAGGTATTGTTAAGGAAAACTTTAAAGGAAAAGTATTAAAAATTGTAACAGGTGATTTTAAATTATTTAAGATACCTGTTCCTTATGGTCATATCTGGGACTCTTTCTTAAGAGTATTTTTAGGATTAGTGTTTGGAATAATTATTGGGGTGCCATTGGGTTTATTCATGGGACTAAATAGATTTGCCAAAGGTTTCTTTGATCCTTTAATCGAACTATACAGGCCTGTTCCACCATTAGCTTGGGCACCTTTAATAATTTCTGTTCTTGGAATTGATAATACAGGTAAAGTATTTTTATTATTTATGGTTTCATTATCAATTATGATTATATCAGCTAGAGCGGGAGCATCTGGGACACAACTTTCTAAAATTCATGCTGCACATTCGCTTGGGGCATCAAAAAGACAAATACTAAGGCATGTTATTTTTCCAAATTCTTTACCTGAAATTCTTACCGGAATAAGAGTCGCTGTAGGAATGTGTTGGGGAACTTTAGTTGCAGCAGAATTTTTAGCTGGAACAACAGGTATTGGTTTTGTTGAAAATGTTGCAAAAAAATATTTTCAATATGAAGTAATTTGGATAACAATATTTATAATGGGTATGCTTGGTTTATTGTTTGATGTGACCTTAAGAAAAATAATAGACAAAACTATACCTTGGAGAGGCAAAGGTTAAAATAAATTTTAAGAATTAAACCTTTTTGAAAAAACCAATTGCAGCACCAATGGTCGTCAAAAATCCAGCCAAAGGTAAGATTGCAACTGCATATTTTTTGGGCATATAATTTGGTTTGAACTCAATACCTTGCATACTAATTTCAAAATACCACATTTCCCAGTACTTTCCTCGCATACCCTCTACAAGTTCAATTCCATAAATAATTAAGACCACGCCAATTATCATAATCATAATTTTCCAGAACTGCCGTATATATAAAGCAAATCTGTCTGGCAATTTTTCATAAATTAAATTTAAAGCTACGTGTTCATTATCCCTTGCTGTTAGAGAAAGTGCTATAAACATCAACCAAATATTACTTAACACTGTTAGCAAGTCACCCCAAACTGGAGGATTGTTAAAAACATATCGCATTGTTACATTATAAAGAGTGAAAGCAACCATAGCAGCCAACAAGAGTGAGCACATAGCTTCCAACATCCGATGGATAAAACGATCAATGCTGTTCAAAAATTTTAACATTTCATTAATTACTCAATAGGTTTGGAAGAAACATAGTTAATTCTGGTACAATAAGAATAAAAAATAAAAGTAAAAACAATCCAATCAGATAAGGAATTAAAGCGATAGCAACCTTTTCAAGACGGACTTGTGCTATTGTTGCAGATGTAAAGTAGGCAACACCAACTGGTGGCGTTACTGATCCTATTAAGAACCCAACTATTACAACCATAGCTGCTTGCACCTCTGGAAAGCCGGCTTGAGACATAACATTCACTAATACTGGACCAACAATTATAATGTTAACCGCTGAGTCCATTACCGTTCCAAGAAGAAAGATGAATAATATCAAAGCCAAAATAAATAATATAGGAGAGTCTGCTAACCCTAAAAGCCAAGTTTCGAGATCACCAATTGCACCAAGTGAAGTGAGTAACCAACTAAAAGGTCCTGAAGCAGCTATTATAATAAAAACCATTGCTGAATTACGGAATGCCCGACGAAAAGCACTGGTACAATCTTTCCATTTGATAGTTCGATAAACAAATACACCTGTAAATAACGCAACCAAAGCAGTGATAGCTCCAGCCTCAACAACTGATGCCACACCTCCCATGACTGAACCTACCAATACTAAAGGTATTAAAAGAGCAAATGAAGAGCGATATAATTCTTTACCAGCTCTACGAACTGAGAATGGTTCATCGCTACGCTCAAAGTTATATTTAACTGCAAAGTAATGATTGATTACCATTATCACAACACCAATCAAAATACCTGGAACAATCCCGGCTGCAAATAAAGACGCAATTGAAATCTCGGTTGCGTTTGCGAGCACAATCATCATGATGCTAGGTGGAATAATCCCTCCTATAGTGGAACTTACACCTGTAACCGCAGCTGAAAATGCAGCAGGATAACCTGCTCTCTTCATTGCAGGTAAAACTAATGCTCCTACTGTAGCTGTATCTGCTACGACAGAACCATTCATGCCAGCAAAAAACATACTCACAAGTACATTTACTTGAGCCAACCCCCCTCGTATACGCCCAATTAACGCTCTACTTAAAGCAACTAAACGGTCAGTAATAGTTGCACTTGTCATTAATTCACCCGTCAACATAAAGAATGCAATTGCGGTCAATGGAACTGAATCTATAGCGGTAAACATTTGACTAGGAATTAAAACAAGAGGAACTGCATCTGTGAGAAGAATATAAACAAATGGTATCAGTATTAAAATAAAACCAATAGGAGCTCCTAATAAAATTAGAAAAAGGAGTACTACGAGTAAAATAATACTTTCCATAGATATTTATAAGTTATGATTTTTTTTAGGTAAAGACCATCTAATTCTAAAACAGAACTAAATGGTCTTCACATTGTTTTCTTTGAAGATTTATAGAGCTCCAGCTGCTTCTAACTGAGCTACAAATCCATCCATACCTTGTTCTAAAAGTACTCTTTTAGCTACTTCTGGTTCAAAAGTACCCTTAGCGTCTAACCAAGCACCGATTGCACCTGCTCTCCACTTAGTCATTTCCGCTTCTGTTGGCACATACCACTCTTTAGCAGATGCTTTAATTGCATCTTCACCATTTTTAATCCAAGCGTTATCCAACTCGTTTACTTTTTCTCCATACGCATCTGCTGCTTCGTGTAACCATTTTCTTTGTTGGTCAGACAATGCATTGTACTGTTTAGCATCCATTGCTAAAATATTTCCAGACCACATTCCTCCGATCTCAGTGAAATATTTTGCAACTTCATGAAGTTTTGCAACGTGCTGCCATGGACTTGCAACATACTGCCCTTCTACTACACCTGATTGAAGACCTTGATATAATTGACTCCAGTCATAAGGTGTTGGTGTTGCGCCCCAATTTTTAACTAGCATGAACTCAACTGGACTTTTAGTAGTTCTCCATTTAAGTCCTTTCATATCATCTGGTTCATGAACAGGTTTAGTTGCATTTCCAAGCTGTCTAAATCCACCACTTGAATATACAGAAAGGCAAATATGACCAGCATTTTCAAGAGCAAGTTTACACTGTCTTTCAGCTAACCATTCATCTGAGATTCTTTTCGCATCTTCAAGTGATTTGAATATAAATGGTAAATCGAAAATTGCTAACTCTGGTCCAAAATTACCATAGTTTGCAGTAGAACTAGTCCACAAAGCAATAAGTCCTTGGTTGGCTTGTTCACCACATTTTTGCTCTGCACACAAGCTTCTTTGATAATGAGGTTCAATTTTCATTTTACCTCCAGATGCTTTCTCCATTGCTGGTATTAACGCCTGGTCTATTGCGTCACCAATTGGCATACCCAATCTACCAGTAGTACCAAGCTTTAGAGTTATCTCTGCATAAGCAGCTTGGGCAAAAAATGCAATTGCAAAACCTGTGAGTAATGTCTTACAAATTTTTTTAATAAACATAAAATTTATCTCCTATAATTTAATTAAATTATTGATATTTAAATTCAAAACGAGAGCGAAGTAAAACAAAAAAGAAAATTTTATTATCAGAATGGGTTTGCAATCAATAGTTGTATTAATTATTATTGGTTAATATCTTTATTTTAGTCTAAAGGTGCCTTAGATTTAAAATTAAGAAATAAAATAAAAATTAAATTTATAGAAATAAATTTATGAGCTCAGGTAATAAATATAAATCAATAGCCAATAAACTAAAATTTGAAGGAAGAGCATTCATTAATGGTAAATATGTAAACGCAATCGATGGAAAGAAGTTTGAAACTATCAATCCTGCAACGGGTAAAAAACTTTGCGCTGTTGCAAAATGTAATCATAAAGATGTTGATTTAGCAGTTAAAGTTTCAAGAAAAGCTTTTAATAGTGGAGTTTGGTCTAAGAGTTCACCTGAACATAGAAAAGAAGTTTTATTAAAATTTGCTGAATTACTTAGAAAACATGGCGATGAAAATTCAGTTTTAGAGTGTATAGATACTGGTAAACTTATCGCAGACTGCATTAATGAAGTTGCAAATGATGCACCGATGCATTTTCAATGGTATGGAGAATTAATTGATAAAGTGTTTGGGAAAGTTGGTCCAACTGAACCATCCATTACAAGTTTAATTGTTAAAGAACCTATAGGAGTTGTTGCTGGAATTGTTCCTTGGAACTTTCCTTTAATGATGGCTGTCTGGAAGATGGCGCCAGCTCTTGCAGCAGGTTGCTCGGTGATAATTAAGCCAGCAGAAGATACACCCCTTACAGCAATTAGAGTTGCTCAAATTGGAAAAGAAGCTGGGATACCAGATGGTGTTTTAAATGTACTCCCAGGTTATGGTGATGTTGGAGAAGCTCTAGGTAGACACAAAGATGTTGATGCAGTTTCCTTTACAGGATCAACTGAAGTGGGTGGTTATTTCTTAAAATACTCAAGTGAAAGTAATTTAAAACCTGTAGCATTAGAGATGGGAGGAAAAAGTCCTTTTATAGTTTTAGAAGACGCCAAAATTACAGATGTTTTAATTGATAATGCTATGAATTCTGCATTTTGGAACGGAGGACAAAACTGTTCAGCAAATATGAGGCAGATAGTACATAAAAAAGTTAAAGACGAATTTTTAGACAAAGTTATAAAAAAAGTTAAAAAACTTAAAGTAGGAGATCCGTTAGATTTAAAATCAAATATGGGATCTATGATTTCAAAAGGGCATTTACAAACTGTTGATGGATACATCCAAAGAGGTATAGATGAAGGAGCAAAACTTTTATCTGGAGGAGTTTCAAGTAAAAACCAAAAAGGTTTTTATGCAAAACCAACCTTATTTGATGGATTAAAAGAAAATATGACTATAGCTCAAGAGGAAATATTTGGACCAGTGCTTGGTGTTTTGACAGTTAAAAATGACGAGGAAGCTTTGAAAATCGCCAGTAATTCGAAATATGGATTGCATGCTAGTGTATTTACACAGGACATTAATAGAGCGTTTCATTTAGCTAAAAGTTTGCCATGTGGAACTGTATCAGTAAATACTTTTTCAGAAGGAGATATTAAAACTCCATTCGGAGGCTATAAGCAATCAGGTTCATTAAGTAGAGATCAAGGCACCGAGGCTCTTAATTCGTTTCTTCAAACAAAAACAATTTGGATAAGTCATAGTTAATTGATGATCAAACAATACAAAATAAGTGTGCCTAAAAGCACACTTAATGAAATCTATAAAAAAGTAAGAAACTTTCCTTGGAATGCTGCTCAAAATATGAATGGTTGGGAGTATGGAACCAACTTAAATTATCTAAAGAATATATCTAAATACTGGATTACAAAATATGATTGGAAGAAATTTGAAAATAAGATCAATTCACTTAAAAATTATAAAACTAAAGTTGAAGATATAAACTTACATTTTATTTTTGAAAAAAGTAAAAATCCTAAATCTAGACCATTATTACTTTTGCATGGATGGCCAGGAAGCATAACTGAATTTTTAGATATAATTCCAAGACTTGCTCACCCAGAAAAATATGGAGGAAAAATTGAAGATGGATTTGATGTAATTGTTCCGTCTTTACCAGGATTTGGATTTTCATCTCACATCAAAAAAGCCTTAGGTCCAAGAGAAATTGGAAAAATATTAAATAAATTTATGGTTAAAAACTTAGGCTATAAAAATTATTTTGTACAAGGTGGTGATTGGGGGGCGACTATTGCTGGATGGATTGGTCTTGATAGCTCAAAGAATTGTAAAGGCATACATATTAATTGTTTACCACTTAGACATCCAAAAGGAACAAAAAATATTAAAGAGAAAAAATGGGAAAAAAAATTTAACTTTGATCAAATTATGCAAGAGGGATATAGAACTCAACAAGCTACAAAGCCTCAAACCTTGTCTTATGCAATGATAGATAGTCCTGTAGGTACAGCAGCATGGATTTTAGAAAAATTTCATGGTTGGTCTGATCTTAAAATGGGTAAGATAGAAAAGACATTCTCAAAAGACGAACTTTTATCAAATATAATGATTTATATAATAACAAAAAGTTTTAACACTGCTAGTTGGATATATTTTGGTAGAAGAAAAGAAGGTGGAAGATCTTTTCCAAAAAATTTTAAAAAAATAAATGTACCAACTGCAATAGCAATCTTTCCAAAAGAAATGCTTGAGTGGCCTCCTAAATCATACGTGAATAGAATTTTTAATATAAAAAGATGGAAGAAGTTTCCCAACGGTGGACATTTTGCAGCTTTGGAGGAGCCAGATATGTTGGTTAATGATATTTGCTCGTTTTTTAATAAAGATTTAAAAAAACTTTAAATGAACAAAAATAAACTAAAAAAAATTATAATTGATATATTTAGAAAATATAAACTTTCAAAAAGCCATTCAAAAATATGTGCAGATGCAATAATTAATGCTGAATTAGTTGGAGCTCCTACTCATGGGTTATCAAGACTAAAAATGTACTGTGACCGAATAAATCATAAATTAATTAACCCTAAACCTAAAATAAAAATAAAAAATATTTCTAAATCTGTGGCTCATATAAATGCTGATGACAGCATTGGATTTGTTGCTGCTGATACCGCTATAAAAAAAGCTATAAAAAATGCCAAAAAAACTGGCATAGGACTTGTGGCTGTTAAAAACAGTGGTCATTACGGCATGTCAGGATATTACGCAGAACAAGCTGTAAAAAAAAATATGATAGCCTTAGTATTTACTAATGCACCACCTGCTATAGCTCCGCATGGAGCAATTAAATCTTTATTTGGTACAAACCCAATTTGTTTTGGATCACCAACAGGATCAAAAGCACCATTCATATTAGATACATCTGTTTCAATGATCAATAGAGGAAAAATAAGAGTTGCATCAAGAACAAATACAAAAATACCTGAAGGTGTTGCTTTAGATAAATATGGCAATCCTACAACCAGTGCTATTAAAGCTCTTGAGGGCGTTCAACTTCCTATTGCAGGATTTAGGGGTTCTGGTCTTGCATGGATGGTTGATATTTTAAGTGGAGTTTATACTGGAGGTAATCACGGTGGGAAAGTAAAAGATCCATTCGACGATTTTTCTGGACCACAAAATATTGGTCATTTATTTATAGTAATGAAAGCAAATTTATTTCAATCAAATTTTAAAAAAAGAATTAAAGAAAATATTAAAAGAATAAAAAAACTTCCTAAACTTAAAGGACTAAAAAAGATATTATACCCTGGGGAAAATAAATTAAGAAGATTTAAAAAGAATTTAAAATCTGAAATAAAAATACCAGAAAATATAAAAGAAGATATTCAAACTCTTCTTAAATAGTAAAAATTTTTAGCCAGCGCGTCCTAAATAATTTACCATTATAACTCCTGTTACGATCAGACAAATTCCAATAAAACCATAAACATTAGGTACTTGATTATATTTTAGCATACCAAAGATTACTACTCCTGCTACTGTTAAACCGCTATAAGTAGAGTAACTAAAAGCAACAGGTATTACAGACATTGCTTTTGCTAAAGAAAACATTGTTACAGTCATTAATAGTAAGCAAGCAATTGTAGGAGTTAATTTTGTAAATCCTTCAGAAATTTTTGCAAAACTATTTGCTGCTATTCCTGTGGTTATTCCTAAAGCTAATATTAGATATCCAGTAAATGGTTTCATTACTTTATTATTTACAAATTATTATTTATTACAACAGTTGATATGCCCTTATGTACTTGAATTAAATTTAAATTATGAAACTAAAAAGACTTAGTTAGACACAAAGTATCCAATAGTGCCTAGGACTATGAAAAACGTTAAAATGAAAATTCTATTCTTTAAAGTTTCTTTTTTTTCTTTTTGAATAATTTTGAGTTTGAGAGCACTGATATTTACTTTTTGAGGGGTATCAATATTTACGTCACCTGTTAATTGAGAAGAAATTTCAATATCAGATGCTCTACTATTTTTATTATAACTCATATGGTTTTATTTAAACACATGTATAATTTGTAAAAATTAATTCTGTGTCCAAAATGGGTTGTGCACAATTAATTTTATGTCCATTTTGGGTTTAAAATAATAGAATGGTTGTCTGTAAAAAATGACTAAAATCCTAAACAATCTCATAAAAAAAAATATTCAAAAATTAATCACAGGAAATTTTGAAAAACTTGCCCCAACATACTACAGATTAATATCTGAATGGATGAATTCTTCATATGAAGTTTTTAACGATATAGATAAGTATAGGATAATTCTTTATCTAATAAACAAAGATTTTGAGCACTACATACAAATTAAAAAAATAGAGAGCTATGATAATTTTTTTATGTTTGATAAATCTTTGGAATTAGATCGAATTAATATAATTGAAATATCAAAAAGTTTAAATATTCCAAAGGAAAGTACTAGAAGAAAAATTCTCGACCTTGAAAAATTAAACGTTCTTCAAAAAATTGGAAAAAAAATTTATATAGATAGGTCGGCTTATAGACTGGTACAACCTAAAAATACTCTTAAAAATTTGAGCGCATTATTATCAAAAATTTCTGAAATATTAAAAAAAGAAAATTTAATAGACAAATCTTTAAATGTCGACGAAGTATCAGAGCATTTAAAGAAAAACTTTTCATATTGTTGGTACTATTTTTATATATTTATTTTTACTTTAACCTTAAGATGGAAAAAGCAATTAGGAGATCTTGAAATTTATTCAGTAGGTATGGTTATAACATGTCACTCAATAGTAAATAAATCTTATGAGGGTGTTGGTTTAAATTTTTCAGAATGGGAGAAAGATATGGTAAATGTTGAAGAAGGTGGGGTAAATACTATGTCAATTTCTGATATAACTCATATTCCAAGACCTACAGTTGTAAGAAAATTGAATTATTTGTTAAAAAATAAATTCATTAGTATTAATAAAAAAAAACAATTCACTATAAATATGAAAGATCAAGCATTAAGCGATACTATTAAAATTCAAGAACAAAATATCTCTTCTTTGTCAGATTTAGTTTGTAAAATATTTTGAAAAAGTAAAAATTAATTAGCTCTTCGAAGTATAAAAATTAAAGCGAAGCCAGTTAAGTACATTATAAGAGCATACGCTGCTGTTGGTATCATATAAGCAATATCATTAAACATTTGTGTTGCTACAAACACTGCCAAAGTTCCATTTTGTAAACCACATTCTATCGCTATACATTTTCTTTGCTTCATTCCAGTTGCAAAGAATTTGGCTATATAATAAGCAAGTATCAACATTACAACATTTAATACTAATACTGCAAAGCCTGCTTGTTTTAAGTAATTAAAAATATTTTCTCTTTCTTCAATCCAAATTGCAGCAAATACAATAACGAACAAAGCTGTTGTTATTTTATTAACAATCGAAATATTTGAGGAAATTAAATTATCTGCAAATTTTCTAATAATCATGCCTAAAATTACTGGCACAGTAACAACCAACGCCATCTTAAGTGTAATCGCTGTCATAGTAATATCTGCTGAGATATTAGTAACACCAAGTAAATCAGCTGATTTTAAAACAATAAATGGTACAGAAATTATGCTAATTAAACTAATTATTGCAGTTAATGAAATTGACAAAGCCACATCTCCATTTGCAAATTTGGTCATAACATTTGTAGTAACGCCCCCTGGTGCAGCAGCAATAATCATAATGCCTAATGCAATCTCTATAGGTAAATTTAATATTAATATTAAAATATATGCAACAATGGGTAAAAGAAACAATTGGCATACAAATCCAATCACAAAATCTTTTGGATTATTTATTACCCTCAAAAAGTCACGTCCAGTTAAACCCAACCCTAGACCTAACATTATTAGTGCTAAAGCGATTGGAGCAATTTTAGTAACTATTTCCACATTTTATCCTTATACTATATTTGTATATTAGTTTTTTAATCATTTTAGTATATATAAATTTAATGCTTTCAGATAAATCAACAGTTTGTCCAGTTAATTTATTAGATATTGCTCATCAAAAGAGAGGAATTAAAGCTGCAATTGTGAATGCTGGTAAGGAACTACCAATGCTCTCCGTTATGGATGCCGTTAAAGAAAAATTAATAGCTCCTGTTTTGATAGGTGATCAGGGGGAAATTAAAAAAATAGCTGAAGAATTAAAATTTGATATTTCTGATTATGAAATTGTTCATGAACCAATTGAAAATAATACTGCTAAAGTTGCTGCTAAACTAGCAGGCGATGGTGATGTAAAGATTATAGTCAAAGGTCATATACATACTGATGTGTTAATGAAAGAAGTTTTATTAAGAAAATATAACTTAATAGGAAAAACTAGATTAAGTCATATTTGGCATATGACACTAGATAAAGAAGATGAACCACTAATAATAACTGATGGCGCATTAAATGTTAATCCTAATGTCAAAACAAAAATGCATATTTTAAAAAATGTTATAGATTTTTGTCACAGAATAAAAATTGCAAGACCTAAAGTTTCTATTTTGTCAGCCACAGAGGAAGTTTTGGATAGTATGCAAAGTTCAATTGATGCTAAGGAAATTTGTAGATTGGCTAGCAAAGAAAATTTTAACGCAGATATATTTGGCCCCCTAGCGTTTGATAATAGTGTTTCTAAAAAATCAGCAACTATAAAAGGAATTAAAAATGAAGTTGCAGGAGATGCAGATGTTTTATTAGTTCCAAATGTAGAGGCTGGAAATGCTTTAGTAAAGATGATGATATATTTTATGGGAGCTTGTGCAGCTGGTGTAGTTGTTGGTGGTAAAGTCCCAGTTGTAATAACAAGTAGATCAGATGATGCGACAGCAAGACTAGCCTCAATTGCTGCAGCTGTGGTAGCTTTAGATTAAATGAATATTGAAAAAAAATAATAATTAAATTAGGATTTAAATATGGCAATAACTTACTTAAAAAAATCACCAAAAACTTCATCAACTGACGATACAAAGACCAGAGAGATTGTTGAAAATATTCTTAAAGATATTGAAAAAACTAAAGAAGAAGGATGTATCGAACTATCAAAAAAATTTGATAAATACGAAGGTGAAGTAATTGTTACGAGAGAAAAAATTGAAGAAATTAAAAAAAATTTAGATCCTAAGACTAAAGATGATATTCAATTTTCTCATGAAAGAGTAAGAAAATTTGCTGAAGCACAATTGAAAAACTATGGTCAGGATTTTGAAGTAGAGTTATCAGATGGTTTATATGCTGGGCAAAAATTAATTCCAGTTAATACTGCAGGTTGTTATGTTCCTGCTGGAAGATATGCACACATAGCATCAGCTGTGATGAGTGTAACAACAGCAAAGGTAGCTGGTGTAAAAAATATTATTGTTTGTAGTTCTCCAAAACCAGGTGTGGGTGTTCATCCTGCGATAGTCTACACTGCAGATTTATGTGGCGCAGATGTAATAATGAATTTAGGTGGTGTGCAAGCTATTGCCGCAATGACTTATGGTCTTTTTGGAAACGCACCTGCGGATATGCTTGTAGGCCCAGGTAATCAATTTGTTGCAGAGTCAAAAAGAATTCTGTTTGGAAAAGTTGGGATTGATTTATTTGCAGGTCCTACAGAAATCGCTGTGATAGCTGACGATACAGCTGATCCAGAATTAGTTGCTTTTGATTTAGTTGGACAAGCAGAGCATGGATACAATTCTCCAGCTTGGTTATTTACGACTAGTAAAAAACTTGCTGAATATGTCATGCAAAGAGTGCCAGAGCTTATTGCAGATCTGCCAGATTTACCAAGAGAAAACTCGGGCGCTGCTTGGAGAGACTATGGTGAAGTTATTCTGTGCGATACGGATGAAGAAATGGCTAAAATAAGTGATGAATATGCCCCTGAACATTTAGAAATTCAAACTAAAAATCTTCAATGGTTCCATGACAGATTAAAAAATTATGGATCATTATTTATTGGAGAAGAGACCACAGTTGCTTATGGTGATAAATGTTCTGGTACAAACCACATTTTGCCTACTAAAGGAGCAGGAAAATATACTGGTGGTTTGTTTGTTGGAAAATTTATTAAAACATTAAGTTTTCAAAGAATGACTAAAGAGTCTACAAAAGAAGTGGGTGCAGCATGCGCAAGAATTTCAAGATATGAGGGCATGGAAGCTCATGCGAGAACCGGGGATGTGAGACTAAGAAAGTACGGATTTCAAAATTAGTTTTATTAAACTCTTGAAAATAATAAAAGTATTACTCCTAATACAAAAATTATAATACCTATTATTTCAGACGTTTTTACTTTTTCCTTGAAGAAATATCTTGAAGAAAAATAACTAAATAATAATTCAATTTGTCCAACAGCTCTGACAAATGATGCTTGAATTAATGTGAATGCATAAAACCATGATAAAGATGCAAAAAAACCACCTAAGCCAATTAGCATGCAATCATATTTATCATTATAAAGTTTTCTAAATTCTTTTTTTTCAAATATTAAAAGATAAATAGTTAAGATTATTGTAGGTATTAAAAGGCCAAATAGTAGTGTTGATATTACTTTTTCAAAATTTGACTCAAAATTTTTCAAAGATAGCGCTGCAGATCTAAAATAAACAATGCTCAAAGCTAAGAATAAACCTGAAATTAATCCAATTAATGTAGTTTTAGAAAAAATATTTTGGAAAAAAAATTTTAAGTTTTTTATTGATAAAATAATTACTCCTAAAGTTGAAATTATAATTCCACTAATTCCTAATATATTAAGTTTTTCATTGAGTATTAAATATTCAAATAAAGCAACTTGTACAACTTCTGTCTTACTAAGTGACGTACCTACTACAAAATTTGAAAATTTAAAAAGGTAGAGCAAAACAAATGTAAAAATAACTTGAAAAATTGATGCTAATGTAACATTGATTAAAAAATCTGGTTGAACAAGTATATCTTTAATAATTGCGAATTCTCTAAAATAAACAAAAAATAACAGTAAGGCTAAAGGTAGAGCAAATGAAAATCTTACATATGTTGAAGCAATTGTAGAAACATCTTTGTTAATTTTTTTCTGAAATGATGATCTTAAATTTTGAAAAAAAGCAGCGATGATTGTGACTATAATCCAATTCATTTTGAGTTAATTATGTAAATACTTATCAAGGAAGTTTAAATTCTACTTCCGTTTTCATCAAATATAAAAATATCTTTAGTATCAAATCTAAGCTCATTTTGAAAATCAATTTGACTAGAAATTTTTGCACTAAGCTCTAAATTATCATTACTCATATAAACTATCTTTTCATTTCCTAAATTTTCTACTAATTCAATTTTAGGTTTGAACTTAAATTTAGATTCATTTGATACATTAAAATGTTCGGGTCTTATTCCAATAAAATATTTACTTTTATCAAACTTAATTTTTTCAAAGGTAATTTCGTTCCCTAAAAAGTTAATTTTATTATCTGAAATAATATTTTCATTATTTAATGGTAAAATATTCATTTTTGGTGTTCCAATAAATTGAGCAACAAAAATATTTGATGGATTATTGTAAATTTCATCAGGTGTTCCGACTTGCTCTATATTTCCAAGATTTAATATTACAATTCTATCAGCTAAAGTCATTGCTTCTACTTGATCATGGGTAACATAAATCATATTGGTTTTGATTTGGTTATGAAGCTTTGAAATTTCTACTCTCATCTCAGCTCTTAAAGCTGCATCCAAATTAGATAATGGCTCATCAAATAAAAATATTTTAGGATTTCGGGTAATTGCACGTCCAATGGCAACTCTTTGCCTCTGACCTCCAGATAATTGCTTGGGTTTTCTTTCAAGTAATTCCTCTATTTTTAAAATTTTAGCTGCTTGCATAACTTTTGTTTCAATTTCTTCCTTAGATTTCTTTTCAATCTTCAGTCCAAATGACATGTTCTCATAAACATTCATGTGTGGATAAAGAGCATAAGATTGAAATACCATTGCAGTTTGTCTTTTTGAGGGATGAAGATCATTAATTTTTTGATCATTTATAAATATTTCGCCATCATCAATTTTTTCTAAACCTGCTATCATTCTTAATAAAGTTGACTTTCCACAACCAGATGGACCAACTAATACAAGAAATTCGTCATCTTTTCCCATCAGGTTAAAATCAGTTATAATCTTGTTTGATCCAAAAGATTTATGAACGCCTGTGAATTTTATATTTGCCATTTCAACTTTTAACTTTTTCTAAAATATCTATGCCTATTTGTTTTAAAATATGAAGTATATCAATTGGTACCCAATTTTCACGGATTTTTCCTTCATCATGGTGATAAAAATCCATAACTCTCATTGTTAGTTTTTGATTATTTGCAGTAAAACCTAACCAATCATTTGAACCATAATAAGCCTCTAAACTGTGCCAACCAGCACATAAAGAAAATTTACCATCCCCTATTTCACAATAATGACCAAGTTTGAAATAATCTCTTTCAGTAAATGATTTTCTAAATGGCAACTGATGCATATCAATAAAACCCTCTAAAGATCTTGAGGTGCCTATTCCACATGGTCCATACCATATCATTTTGTCATGCCAATACTCTCTTTGAGGATGATCTATTAATCTTTTTTTTAATTCTTCATCAGATAGGTTCTCTGTTTCAGGTTTAAAATTAAGACTTCTATTCATTGAAAGAGCTTGTCTCAAACTTGAATTTGAAATTTCAATATCTTTTTCAAAAAAATTTACACTATCAGTATTTATTGGAGGTAACCAGGCTCCTTCAGATCCTCTCGATGGATTGATTGGAAAAATACCACATTGTCTTAAGAAATCTATAACATCAATTAATATATGGGTTTCTACTATTTTGTCTTCTTTAAGTTCATGTATTTCACAACATCTGAGATTAATCATTTTAAAATTTGGTTTAACCCCTAACCATGACTTTTTAAAGTATCCAGATAACGTTGAATATGACCCTACTAAAATTTTATCCCTAAAAGCTCCCCCTACTACAATGTTTTCTCTTCTTTCTAAATCTGGGAAGGCTTCTAATAATGGTGTCCAGAGCTTCTCTTTTAAATTTTTTATTCCAACAAACTCATTTAAAGGATGAAAACAATTGACCTTTACATCATTTATAAATGCCTTATCAATACTTTTATCTATTTCTTTTAATCCAAAATTTACAATTTGATTTAAATAGCTTCTAATTAAATTTTTATTTCGAAAATTTTGCTCTGGTGAAAGAACAATATCTTTAACGTTTGTTTTGGTTTTAAGTCCTGTATCAAATTGCTCTATTTGCATATATTTATTTATTGGAAATATTCGTGTATCACAATATTATAATTAAAAAAATATGAATATTAGACTTGCTAAATTTGAGGACTTAACTCCTAGTACTTTACCCTTTGTTGAAGGTAAATTGAAAGGTCATAAAGAGAGAAAAAATTATTCTATTTTAGGACCAGGTGTTGCTGAAGATGCAAATCAATCAATAAAAATATCAGAACCACATGGATTTAACTTGGGTGCTGTTTCTGCAAAGCCCTTAAATGGTTCTGGACTTCATAGCCATTTGACTGCTGAAGTATTCATAATTTATTCAGGTAAATGGAGGTTTTATTGGGGTTCTAAAGGCGAAGATGAGACAATATTAAATCCAGGCGATATTATATCTATGCCAACAAATATGTTTAGAGCATTTGAAAATGTAGGAGATGAGGAGGGTTTTATTTTTGTTGTTCTTGGAGGAGATGATCCTGGAATTGTAACATGGATACCTGAGGTTCTAAAAAAAGCTAAACAAACTGGTATGGCGCTATTAGATGATAATTCTTTGATTGATTTAAACAGTCAAGATATTCCAAATGGCAGAAAATTACTTGACCCTATATCAAAGGATGAGATTACAAAATTTGATAATTATAAACTAGAACAATTACAAAAAAATATATGCGAGACTAACAAGAGACTTGAAAATGAAAGCAATATTGGAAAAAATGTTAAAATTTCACATATTTTAGGTAACAATTTTCAAAACGAAACAATAACTCCAATTATAAAACAAGATACTGGATTTAGCTTATGCACTTTTAAATCTACAATAGGAAGAGTTGAAAATCTAAAATTTGACAAACCTACAATTTTTTTTTCACAAAAAGGGAAATGGAACATTGAGACGGACAATTCTTCCATTGAATTAGATTATAAAGATACATTTTCAGTTCCAGTTGGATCCAACATTAGCATTAAAATTGAAGAAAAAAATGAGTCACTTCTTAATTGTGTATCACAAATATAATGAAAGGTTTTGATAAGAAATACAAAGACTTTCCTGACTATATATTAAAAATAACTGAGCAAATTTGGGAGGGTAAAGATGTTGAGTCTATCAGTAAATTTTATACAAAAGATATAACAGTAAGATCACCATTTGGAGTTACTTATGGCAATAAACCAGTTATAGACGCAACATATGCAACTTTAAAAGAATTTCCTAATAGACAATTGTTAGGTGAGGATGTTATTTGGAATGGTAATGACGAAATTGGATATCACTCTTCCCATAGAATATTAAGTAAAGGAACACACCTAGGTGATGGTTTTTATGGAAAGCCCAGTGGGAAAGATATTTATTATAGAGTAATTGCTGATTGTGCATGTAAAGAAAATCAAGTTTATGACGAGTGGATTGTTAGAGATCAAGGAGCGATGGTAAGACAGATTGGTTACTCTCCAAAAGAATTTGCAAAGAAAATAATTGAAAGTGAAGGGGGAATTTCAACTGCATCTAGGTTATTCGATTTTGAAACTGATAAAAGTTCAAATTATGAAGCTGAGATATATAAAAAAGGATCAAAAGCTGAAAAATATACAGAGATACTTAAAAATATTTTTAATTATAACTATAAATTTGAAGGATATGATAGAGCAGCTAATATTTTTTGGCCTGGAAATAAAATTGGCCATGGAAGAGAGGTTATTAAAGAAAAATGGAATTCTCTAAAAGTAATATTTTCAAACATAAAATTTACTATAGAACATGTAGGTTTTTTAGAGGAAGTAGGTCAAAACCCAAGAGTATCAGTTAGATGGTTTTTAGAAGGTACTCACAGTAACGATAGTATGGATTATGATAAAGCTTCAAATAAAAAAATATTTATAATGGGAATTAATCATGCAGAATTTTACTCCAACTCTATTATAAGGGAGTGGGTATTATTTGATGAAGTTGCTATATGGAAACAAATTTTATTAAATTATGGTTAAAATAAAAACCACACATGTCGGAAGCCTACCCAGATCAAATGAACTCTCAAGTCTTTTAGCATCAAAAGATAATAAAGAAGAAATAAGCATAAAAAAATTTGACGAAGTTGTAAAAAATAATGTTTTAGAAGTTGTAAAAAAACAGATTGATACAGGAATTGATATAGTAAGTGACGGAGAAATGTCAAAAATTAGTTATGCAACATATATTAAAGATAGAGTTGAAGGTTTTTCAGGAGAAAGTGAAAGAAAAGCTCCAAAAGATTTAGATGATTTTCCATCTTTTAAAAAAAAACTTATACAATCTGGTGGAACCCCAACATATAAAAGACCATGTTGCACAAGTGAATTAAAATTAAAAGATAATGTTTCGATTAGTAAAGATATTGTTAATTTTAAAGATGCATTAAATAAAAATTCTCATAGTGACGGGTTTATGAATTCTCCATCACCAGGAGTTATTTGTAATTTTCTACCTAATAAATTTTACAAAAATGACGATGAATATTTAGAAAAGCTCTCAGATATTATGAAATTTGAATATGAAAAAATTATTAATAGTGGTCTTTCTCTTCAAATCGATTGCCCTGACCTAGCTCTATCAAGGCATATGATTTATAAGGACTTTTCAGAGGAAAATTTTTTAGAAAGGGCAAACAAACATGTCGAGGTTTTAAATAAGTCATTAGAAAATATTGATCCAAGTAAAGTAAGAATGCATATTTGTTGGGGAAATTATGAGGGACCTCACATCCACGATATTGAGTTAAATAAAATTATTGAGATAGCTTTTAAAGCTAACATAAATATGTATTTGATAGAATCTGCTAACCCTAGGCATGCTCATGAATGGGAAGTATTTGAAAATATAAAACTACCAAAAGATAAAATTATTATTCCAGGAGTAATTGAGTCCACGAGCAATTTTATTGAACATCCAGATGTTGTAAAACATAGAATTTTAGCCTTTTCTAAAGTAATAGATCCTAGCCAATTAATGGCCGGCACTGATTGTGGATTTAGCACATTTGCCGGATTTGGAAATGTTGATGAGAACATAGTTTATAAAAAACTTGAGTCACTTGTGATTGGATCAGGACTTGCGTCAAAAGTGATTTAAAAATATCTTTTATTAGATAATTCTTAAAGATATAGTTTTATTAGAATAATTATAAACAACCAAAAAAGAGAGAAAATATGAGAAAAATACTATTAACCTTATTGTTCGTGCTTTTTGGTACAACGGCATATGCTGATGGGCATTGCAGTAAACCAAGTGGTTCAATAAATATTTTAGCAAATGATTTTCCAGCATTAAGAACATTTGTAGAAACAGCTAAAGGATGTAAAGGAAGTGCAGATTTTAAAGTTACTCACTCATCAGAACACAACAAAATTGCTGTTCCAGCTTTAACTGCAAACCCTTCTGAATTTTCAGCAAGAATTGCAGCTAATAGTTCAATTGTTCCTTTAATGAATCAAGATTTAATTAGACCTATGGATGATCTAGTTAAAAAATATGGGAAAGGAATACAAGACTCCCAATTAATAACAATTGATGGAAAAGTAATGGCTGTTGCTTTTATGGCAAATACTCAACATTTGTATTACAGAGAAGATGTTTTAAAAGAATTAGGTATACCTGTGCCTAAAACTTACGAAGAAGTTGTTGCTGCATCTGAAAAAATAAGAGCATCAGGTAAAATGCAACATCCGTATGCAGCTGCTTATAAAGCTGGATGGAATTTAGCAGAAGAATTTGTAAACATGTTCATTGGTCATGGTGGTGAATTCTTTAAAGCTGGAACTGCTGAACCAAATATTAATAATGCAAAAGGTGTGGCTACACTTAACATGCTTAAAAAGTTGGCAAGTTTAAGTAACCCGGATTATCTTACTCACGATAGTGAAGCAATCAAAGTTGAATGGGAATCTGGAAAAGTTGCTCTTATGACATTATGGGCATCAAGATCTGGAACTTTATTAGATGATGAGGGTGATGCAAAAATTACTGCAGCAACTAAATTAACTGGACCAGCAACTGTTGGTGGAGGAAATATTCCTGCAGCTACATTATGGTGGGATGGATTTACTTTAGCAAAAAATAGATCTGACAGTGATGCAGAGTCAACTTTTATAGCTCTAGCTCATGCTGCTTCAAATAAAAAAATGGTTGCAGATGCTGCTGACCAAGCTGTTTGGTTAGTTGAAGGTTTTGTGCCAGGACCAAAATCTATTGGTGTGATTGAAGCTGTAAAAATGGGAGCAAAACCTTACCCAATGTTACCACAAATGGGATTGATGCATGGTGCATTAGGAAGCGAAATAGTTGAGTTCTTACAAGGTAAAGAGTCTGCAGAACAAGCATTGAAAGATGTTGAAGCTGCTTACATCAGTAAAGCTAAAGAACAAGGCTTTCTATAAAAATAAATATTTAAGTGGGGATTTAATCCCCACTTAATTTTAAATGCCAAATAAAACTTTTTTCTGGTTTTTCTTGCCAACTGGTTTGGCAATGATTTTGTTTATTGGTTTGCCAATAATATCTACTGGTATACAATCTTTTTATGCCCAACATGATCAAGTAGTAAAAGAAGTTAAGAAATGCGATCCTTTTGGCTGTACAGTTTCAATAGTTGTTGATCAAGAAGCAACTTCAATATTAAGAGATGAAAAACCTTTAGGTAAATTTAACGGATTTGGTACTTATATAGATAGAAATCACTTAGCTATTGAGCAAATTTCAGATTTTTGGAAAGAAACTGACACATTTGGAGAATTTATCAATCAGGTTACTAATTTACCTTTTTACAAAGCTCTTTTATTTACTTTAACTTATTGTTTATTTGTAACTCCCAATGTTTTATTGCTAGGTTTCATTATTGCGTTAAGTTTAAATGCAATATCTAGAAAAATAAGAGGCCCATTAATATTTGGTACAATATTACCAATGATAGTTACTCCATTAGTAGGATCCCTTGTTTTATTTTGGATGATTGATGCAGAGGGAATTATTGGTGCAAATTTACAATTAATGATGGAAGATCCATATCTATCATTAAAATCATCTAGAACGCTTACATGGATAACTATAATTATCTATGGAATTTGGCATCATTCTCCTTTTGCTTTTGTAGTTTTTTATGCTGCATTACAAACAGTACCTCAAGAACCTGTTGAGGCAGCAATTATTGATGGTGCGTCAAGATACCAAAGAATTAGACATATTGTGTTACCACATATTTATCCGGTTGTTACTTTTGTAGCTTTAATATCATTAATGGACAATTTTAGAGTCTTTGAACCAATAATTGGTTTTAGCGCTGAAGGAAGTGCTCAATCTTTATCATGGCTAATCTATGATAATTTAGTCAACGAAGAAGTAATCTTATTTGGTTCTGCAGCAGCAACTTCTATGATGACTATTATTGGTATAGCCATATTGTTAGCACCAGTATTAATTAGGACTTGGAAAGAATTTAGGACGGCAAGATAATGGAATATGGTTTAGACAAAAGATCAAATGCACTTAAAACATTTAACACTACTTTTATAATAATTTGGTTATTAATTGCATGCTTTCCATTCATTTGGACTTTTTGGGGATCGTTTAAAGTAAGAGCAGATTTTTTTTCTAGAGCTGATTGGTGGTATGCAATCTCAGCATTTAATACTTTATTAGAAACAGGTGGTCAGTTTACTTCAAAAGCTTATTCTGAAGCTTGGACTGAAGGTGAATTTTGGAAAGCATCAAGAAATACGATTATAGTAACAGTTTTTGTTGTCTCTATATCACTTTTTTTAGGAACTTTAGGTGCATATGCTTTGTCTAGATCTACTGAAAGATATGCATTTTGGATTCTAATTGCAGCATTAATTTTTAGAGCAATGCCACACATAACACTAGTATCTGGATATCTTTTTCCATTTTTTGAATTACAAATTTGGGGGATTTTACCAACCACAATTGTGGTTTTAGTTGCAATAAATCAACCATTTACTTTATGGTTACTTTATTCTTTTTTTAAAACTGTTCCTAAAGAATTAGATGAAAGTGCATTAATTGATGGTTGCTCATATTTTCAAGCATTTAGATATATAATCATGCCAGTGATGTGGCCTGGAGTAATAACAGCTGGTTTGTTTAGTCTTATGTTGGCTTACAACGACTTTACAGTCACTGCATTATTATTAAATCAAGAAAACCACACAATGGTTCCAAAAATACAAAGTTATCTTGGTACTAATCAGCATGAAGGTAATTTAATGTGGGCTGTTTCAGCAGTTGTGTCTGCAACTGCACCATTGTTTATGTTAGTCATGTTTTTTCAAAGACAAGTAATAAGTGGCTTAACCACTGGTGCTGTTAAAGGGTAATGGCAATCAAAGCCATATTATTTGGTTCTATTGGCACAATAGTAGAAACATCAAATATTCAAAGAAATTGCTTTAATTCAGCTTTTAAAATTTCAGGATTAAAATGGCATTGGAGTAAAAAATTATATCAGTCAATGTTAAAAAAATCTGGTGGGGAAAAAAGGGTAAAAAAATTTAGTCTTAAAAAAAAAACTTTAGTTAATGCAAAAAAAATTAGAAATTTAAAAACTTTAATTTTTAATAATTATTTAAAAAAGAATAAATTGAAACCACGTGCTGGAGTAATTAATGTAATCAAATATTGTAAAAAAAATAAAATTAAAATTGGCTTTGCAACCTCTACTACAAAAAATAATATTGATGCAGTATTTATATCTTTAAATAAATATTTAAAAAAAAGTGATTTTGATTACATCGGACACAACAAAATTATAAAAAACTTTAATAATAAAACTAATATTTACTTACATTGCCTAAAAAAATTAAAACTTAGAAATAAAGATTGTTTAGCAATTGAAGATACAGAGATTAGTTTAAAATACGCAAAAAAAGCTAAATTAAGATGTGTTGCCTTCCCGGGCGATTATCACCGCTCCGGGAAGTACAAGGATTCATTTATAAAAGTTAAACGTCTTAACTCAAAAATATTTGCTGATTTATAGTTGGTCTATTAAACCTGGTGCTAATTTCTTAGACTTTGATGAAAATCTTAACTTCTTAATAGCATCTAGGTTAGATTTGTCGTCTCCAACAACCACAAAACCAATCATTCCCATATTTTTGTGTGGTGTACACCAGTAAGCATAAATTCCTGGGACCTCAAACTTGTATTCAACATCCTTATTAAACTTTGATTTAAACTTACCAACTCCATCTGGTACACCTTTTTTTATGAATTCAACGTTATGTCCTTTATCTGTTGCCTTCCAAAGAACTGTATCCCCAGGGTTAACTCTTACTATTTTAGGCTCAAAAACATTTGACTCTTTATCAAGCCTATTAAGCATTTCCACTGTTACATCCGCACCTAAAGCTATATTCGTAAAAAATATACTGATTAATATTATAAATGAACTTGTTAATTTATTATATTTAGTCATAGCGCTGATATATTCTTTTAAAGTCAATAAACAATAACTATATGGTGTAACAAGTTGACACGTCTTTAATTGGTTTTATCTAATAATCTATCAGCCCTCAGAGTAGTGAAAACTATTATTATTAAAAATGGGATACATAATATGTTCATTATTTTCCAACTTGTAAAACTTAAAACAATACCTGCTGTTAAACTTGCAGTAGCTTGAACTGAAAAAACTATAAAGTCATTAAAACCTTGTGCTCTAAATCTTTCCTCTTCTTTATAGTTTAAAACTAATAAACTTGTTCCAGATATAAACAGAAAGTTCCACCCAAGACCCAAAAAAATTAATGAAAAAAGATAATTTATTACTGTTTGATCAAAATAACTAAGTAAAATTGTAAAGATGAAAAATAAAACACCAAAATACATTATTTTACTGTGTCCATATTTTTTTATTAGATTTCCCGTAACTAAAGCAGGAAGGAACATGCTTATGATATGTAATTGAATTACAAAACTTGTATTATTTAAGGACATATTATCATGAACATGCATACTAATAGGAGTAGCTGTCATTAAAAATGACATCACCGCATAAGCAAAAGATGAGGATACAAGAGCTTGCAAAAATCTAGGCTGAGATATCAATTCTAAAATTGTTCTACCCTTTGATGTTTTTTTATTATTTATAACTTTATTTTCCTTATAAAAAATTAAAAAAATAACAGAGGATAAAGTTAATAAAGATAGACAGAGATAAGAACCAACATATAAACTTTCTGTAATTATATCTTTTCCTAAATTTGCTAAGTTTGGACCCAATAAAGCTGACAAAATCCCCGCAAAAAGTAATAAGGAAATAGCCTTTGGTGCAAGTTCTTTATCAACGCTCTCAGCTGCAGCAAAACGATACTGATGGGCAAAAGCCATTCCAAATCCGAGACAAAAACAAGAAAACGAATAAAGAATAAAATTTTGTTTAAATACAGAATATGCTGCCAATAATGCAAATAATGACGTTGTTATTGACGAAAGTATAAATCCTTTTTTTCTTCCGGTAATACTCATTATTTTAGAAGCAGCTATAATAAATATAGCAGTACCAACAATTGATAATGACATTGGTAATGTTGAAAGAGACTTAATTGGACTGATACTAGTTCCAATAATTCCACTTAAAAATACAGTTACAGGTGCAACAGAAAATGCAAATGCGTTGCTTGCAAATAGCAACCATACATTTTTGTTCATTAAGATATTATACTCTTTTCTTACCTTGAACTACTCTGTCCAATATTAAAGCAACAAATAGTATTGCAACACCAGCTAAAATTCCTTGTCCAACATTTGCATATTGAAGTGCCTCTAGCACGTCTTGGCCTAAACCTTTTGCTCCTATAAGTGAGGCTACAACAACCATTGCTAAACTTAACATCACAGTTTGATTTACACCAGCAAGTATTGATGGGGTTGCAAGTGGCAAATCTACTTTTCTAAGAAGATACCATTTAGATGCTCCGTAAGCTATTGCTGCCTCTCTAATAGTTTCAGGAACACCCCTTAATCCTAAAACAGTAAGTCTTACAACTGGTGTACCTCCAAAAATCATTGTAATAATTACTGCTGCAACCTTACCTGTTCCAAAAAATGCAATAACAGGTATCATAAATACAAATGCAGGCATCGTTTGCATAAAGTCCATAATTGGTCTTATCATCGAATAAAATCTTTGACGTCTTGCACAATAAATTCCTAAAGGTATACCAATAACAATACTTAGAATTGCAGCTGTACCAAGTAAAGCAAGTGTTGTCATTGCTTTAACCCAAAATCCCAAAAAACCCATGTAAGCTAAAAATCCTGCTGAGTATATTGCGGTTCTTATGCCTGCTGATAAAGCTGTTAAAACTACAATGGTAGTTATAATCACAATCCAAGGTGTTTTTACAAACAAAAGTTCTAAAAAGTCTAAAACAGATCTAATTCCAATTGTTATTGCAGTAAATACTGCATCTCCTTTTATAACTGCATAATCAAAAATCGTTTCAACCCATTTTATAGATGTAAGTCTTATTTCTGGATGAGTAGGAAAATCATTCATTATTGAGAAGAAACCTGGAAAGCTATAATGTATTACTGAAAAAAACATTATAATTATAGTAAAACCAATGCTTAATAAATAATTTTTTGTTTTCATTCCAGGACTAATCGATTTATTTGATAACCATTCAGAGTATCTTTTTTCTAAAACTGTATTTGCTAATATTCCTTGAATAAATTTAACAAAAATCAATAATACAATTCCTGAAATAGTAATCCATATTGCTGAAGCCTCAATTTGCTGAACATCAACTACATATTCCTTCATTGCGTCTTCGAGTGATTTAATTGCCCTCTCGTATACTTCGACCTTATCTGGGTTGCTTTCTTTTGCAGCCTCTAATTGTTTGTATCTAAAATCGATAGTTGATTGAATTTTATCAATTTTTTCTAAGGCATCTTTAGTAATGTTTCCAAATAGACCTCTAATTATTTGAACAACAGCAAATGTTTCGATTATTAAAAATGCTAACGCATAATTCCAAATATTTCTTAATCCAAACCACATTGGGCCAAATAATGCGGCAAATAAATTAAAAGAAAAAGAATAGGAGGGTTTGCTTCCAATTTTTTTAAATTCGTCAATGTAGTAATCTGGATTAGAAATAACAAAATTTTTAATTAATTCAGATCTAGATAAATTTTTAATTTCTTTACTCACTATCATTCCCCTCAACAACTGCTTTCAGCAAATCTGATTGTGTAATTATACCAACTTCTAAGTTGTCATTATTTGTAACTATTATTGGTTTATCTTCTGATACTGACGTTTCAATAAGTTTGCTTAATATGTCGTTTTCATTAACTCTTTCATTATTGCTTACATTATCTCCAAAAGTTTTCTTATATTCTATGATAGATTGCATAATTGTCTTAGCCTGAACGACTTTTAATCTTGAAATTCCTTTTACAAAATCTGCAACATATTCATCAGATGGATTTACTACTATTTCCTCTGGTGTTCCAATTTGTACTACCTCTCCATCTCTCATTATAGCTATTCTGTGCCCTACTCTTACAGCTTCATCTAAATCATGAGTTATAAATACTGTTGTTTTTTTCATTTGCTTTGAAAGTTTTATAAATTCACTCTGAAGTTGTCGTCTAATTAAAGGGTCTAAAGCACTGAAAGGTTCATCCATTAAAAGAAATTCTGGATCTGCTGCTAATGCTCTAGCTAGACCTACTCTTTGCTGCATTCCTCCAGATAATTCATGAGCATATTTATTTCCCCATCCTTGTAATTCAACAATGTTTAAAATTTTATTTGCAGCATCTAACCTATCATTTTTGCTAACACCTCTAATCTCCAAAGGCATAGCTATATTATCTAAAACTGACCTGTGAGGCATTAATGCAAAATTTTGAAAAACCATACCGATCTTTTTGTTTCTTAATTCTTGAAGGTTTTCCTTATTGAATTGCATTACATCCTGATTGTTTATTAATATTTTTCCAGATGTTGGCTCTAATAATCTATTTATATGTCTAACAAGTGTTGATTTCCCACTTCCAGATAAACCCATTACGCAAAATATTTCACCCTTCTTAACATCAAATGAAACATCCGAAACACCAATTACAGAATTATATTTCTCCAATGCTTCTTGTTTTGAAATTTTTTTATTTTGGATTGCATCTAAGGCGTCTTGTGATGTGTTGCCAAATATTTTCCAGACATTTTGAATTTGTATAGCTGCTTCCATGAAAATATTTTAACTTAAAATAAGTGAAAATGATACCTGGCAACCAATGGTCGCCAGGTAAATTAATTTTTATTAACTAAATTATAAACCTAACCAGCCATCAACTGTTGATTTATTTTTAGACATCCAATCTCTAGCAACTTCTCCTGGATCTCTTTTTTGCACAGAAACTTCATACGCCATCCAAGAAACATCATCTGCTGTTATTTGGAAGTTTTTGAAAAATTCTACAATTGCTGGAGATTTACTCTCTAGAGATGTACCCCATCCAATTTGAATTTGTTTCAAAGCATCCTTTGAAGCAACATATGATTTTTGATACCAGTCAGCGTCAGCTTTTGGTTGGATCATTTTATATTTCGCAGGATCATATGCTGGTTCTTCAAGCATAACTACGTCTGCCATTCCCCAAATTGCATGTGGTTTGTAACAATAAAATGCATAACCCTCACCTTTTTTAATAGAGTCAAGAACTCTAGCATTTTTCACTGCTTCTGCAGCCCTAATAGGTTCAATTCCAGCATCATATAATTTATAGTCTCTTAATTTAACTTGGTTAACATTTGCTGAAGCCCATCCATCTGCACCAATCCAAAATTCACCTTTGCCATTTCCATCACTATCCATTGCTTTGACAACTTCTGGTCTACCTAAATCTTCTATTGCAGTGATATTCATTTTTTTTGCAAATTGTTGAGATACACAATATCCTTGGTTACCCTCGTAAGGATTTTTACTTAATTTTAGAGTTCCTTTTGGTACTAGATCATTTGTGTATGCTTCTTGGTTTGGAAGCCATATATCAGGATGTACTTCAATCTCACCTTTACTTCTATCAATTGCTCCATAGATAGCAGTATTATTTCCTGGAACTAATTCTGCTTCACCACCCATTTTATCTATAACAACTGCTGCAAGTAAATTTGCAATTGCAGTAGCACCAGTCCATCCTGGATCACCAATTTTTACTTTTTCTGCAAAACTTGAAGCTGGTAGAAATAGTGAAATTACCCCAGCAACAAGTATCTTCTTAATTATATTCATATTTTCCTCAGGTTTATTTAATTTATAAACCTAAATTAAACTTTTTTTTAATTTTAGAGTCAATGATTACAGTATTGAAAAATGTTAATTCAGATATGCAAAAACCTAAAATGATCAAGTATTATTCAAAAAATTCTGCACAGTTTTATTAAACTTTTCTGGCTTCTCAAGATGTACGTTATGACAGCAATTTTTAAATATTTCTATTTTACAATTTGGAATATTATTATTCAGCAAAGAAACTTGATCAAAATTATAAGATCTATCCTTGTCACCCCAAATTACTAGGGTTTCATTTTTAATTTCTTTTAAATTTTCTAGTCCATTCCAGTCTCTCATTGCAACTAGTGCATTATGAGCAGTTTCTTCAGTTATGTGTTTGACTGCATTCTCACACAAATAATAATTTTTATCTTTATCTCCATCGACAAACCATTTTGGTGGTATTCTTTTTACTTGTTCTTTTATCCCCTCTTCTCGAAGTTTTTTAATAGAGGTATTTATGGGTTCAAACCTGCCTGGAATATCACCAATAGGTCCGGTAGCAAAACAAATTAATTTATTTATTCTTTCTCCACATAATTTTGCAATTTCTTGTACTATCATTCCTCCCATTGAGTGACCCATTAAATTAAATTTTTCTATTTCCTTTTTATCAATTTCATTAATAATGAATTTTGCCATTAAGTTTATGCTGTTAAAAGATTTTGCTTTATGACTTTCGCCAAACCCTGGTAAAGCTGGAGAAATAACTCTAAAATTTTTACATAAATAATCTTTTTGAAATTTCCACATTTCTGAAGACCCAAGGTATCCATGTACTAAAATCAGTGGAAATCCTGATCCAATATCATCTGTATAAATTTCTTGCATAATTATTTTTAAAATATAGTTGTATAATGTAACTTTTAAAACAAAATTCAAAAAATATTATGATTGGTATTCTTGGAGGAATGGGAACACAAGCTGGTTTAGATTTTTGCAATAAACTTGCAAAAATAAACAGAGGTAAACTAGATCAAGACTACCCAATGTTTGTTTTATACAATAAATCTAATACACCTAAACGACCAGAAAACATAAAAAAATATTATAATGTATTAAATGCTTTGGTTGAAGGTTGTAAGAGATTACAAAAAAATGGTTGCAAATTTATTGTAATGCCATGCAATACTGCTCACTACTGGTATGATGATCTAAGTAAAAAAATTAAAATTCCAATTCTTAGTATGCCTAAAGAAGTATACTTAGATACTCTAAAAAGTTGTAAAAAAAATTCTAAAATAGGGATATTATCTACTGAAGCTACATTAAAGACAAAAGTTTATAATAGATATTTTGACAAAAGTTTTAATTTAGTAAGTCCAGCTTCCAGTCTTCAAAAATCATCCGTAAATAGATCAATTAAATTTGTTAAAATGGGTAAAATTAAAGAAGCTGAAAAAGCAATTAGGCCAGCAGTAAATTATCTTATGAAAATCAAATGTAAGAAAATCATTTTAGGGTGTACGGAGTTACCTATTGCAATTTTTGCTTACAAATCTTTTAAAAAAATCAAACAATCTAAAATATTTGTTGATCCAAATCTTCTCGTAGCAAATGTCTCAATGAAAAAATATAAAAAATTAAAAAAACAATAACCCAGTTTCAGTATTTATTAACTAAAACTGAGTTTATTGTATTTTTTTAACCCTTTATTTTGAAGGGTCGGGTACTTTTCTTAAATATGGTTTAACTGTTTCCCAACCATCTGGATAAATTTTCTTAGCCTCTTCATCTTTAACTGCTGGAAGAATAACCACATCTTCACCTTTTTTCCAGTTAGCTGGTGTTGCAACTTTATGTTTTGCAGTCAGCTGCATAGAGTCTATGGCTCTTAAAATTTCATGGAAATTTCTACCTGTTGCCATAGGATAAGTTAAATATAGACCAATTCTTTTATCTGGTCTTACAACAAAAATAGTTCTAACAGTTTCATTATCAACTGCTGTTCGTCCCATTGAAGTTGTTCCTGCATCCGCTTCTAACATATTGAAAAGTTTTGCAACTTTTAAATCTTCGTCAGCGATTATAGGATAATCAGGCATTGTTCCAGATACATCTTTAATATCATTTAACCATTTTTTATGATCCTCTACCCCATCAACACTTAGTCCAATAACTTTTACATTTCTTGCATCAAACTCAGCTTTCATTTGTCCTAATGAACCTAATTCTGTTGTACAAACTGGTGTAAAATCTTTTGGGTGAGAAAATAAAACGCCCCAACTATCTCCAAGCCACTCATGAAAAGAGATATCTCCTTCAGTAGTTTTGCATTGAAAATCAGGACACATACTGTTTATTTTTAACATTTAGTCTCTCCTTAGTTATTATTTAGAATAATTATAATGAAGATTGATTTGGTATGCAAATTTTAATAATCTTTTAATATGATATTTAATCAATTGTTTGACGAAAAATCCTCAACTTATACATACATTATTTCTAGTGGAAAAGGCAGAGAGGCTTTAATCATAGATCCAGTTATTGAGCATACTGATCAATATATAAAAGTTTTAAAGGATTTAGATTTAAAACTAGTGAAGGTAATAGACACTCATATTCATGCTGATCATGTGACTGGTCTAAACGAATTAAATAAAAGAACAAATTGTATTCGTATTATGGGTGAAAATTCTAAGTCGGAGGTGATTGATATAAAGTTAAAAGATGACGAAAATATAAATATTGAGAAAATTGAACTTAAAGCCATTTATACTCCAGGACATACTGATTGTTCATATAGTTACTTAATGAATGATAGAGTTTTTACAGGAGATACTCTTTTAATAAATGGTACAGGTAGAACAGATTTTCAAAATGGTAGTGCTTATGAAGCATATGAATCATTATTTGGTAAACTATTAAAACTTCCTGAAGAAACCCTAGTATACCCTGCTCATGATTATAATGGGAAAAAAAATTCAACAATTGGTAGTGAGAAGAGTAATAACCCTAGACTACAAGTTAGCTCAAAAGAGGAATATGCTGAAATAATGGATAATCTTAATCTTGCTAATCCAAAAATGATGGATATCGCAGTACCAGCAAATCTAAAGGGATTAACGCTTAAAGAACTCTAAAATAACGGTTATTATTAGTATTGTTTTTAAAAAATATACAATTATATAACACTTATGGCATGCAATAATTCACACTGTAAATGTAAAAACTGTTCTTGTGACAGATGCGTTTGTAAAAATTGTGATTGCAAACCATCATCAGAAAACTGCTGTTGCAATAAGTAGTTAAATTTTAATAACTAATCTTAAAAAACATGAATAATTTTTTAGAGTCGATAATTAAAAGAGATCCTGCTGCAAGATCAAAGTTAAGTTTAATACTAACTTATCCTGGTGTTAAAGCTGTATTTTTTCATAGAATTGCAAATTTTTTTTCAATTGCAAAATTTCATCTTGTTGCAAGAATAATTTCCCAGTTCTCAAGATTTTTAACAGGCATAGAAATCCATCCAAATGCTAAAATTGGAAAAAATCTTTTTATAGATCATGGCATGGGAGTAGTAATTGGAGAAACATCTGATATTGGAGATAATGTTACCATCTATCACATGGCAACATTAGGCGGAATTGCTCCAAGTATAAATTCAGATAATCAAAGAAATGTTAAGAGACACCCAACATTAAAAGAAAATGTAGTTGTAGGATCTGGTGCACAAATCCTTGGACCAGTTGTTGTTGGTAAAAATGCAAAAATTGGAGCCAACGCTGTTGTTACAAAAGATGTTCCAGAAAATGCAGTAATGGTTGGTATTCCTGCAAAAAATGTTGGAACTGCATCCGAAGAATTTAAACCCTATGGTGTTGCACCAGGTGGTGATACAAAGCTTGATGTATGAAAACTTTACAAAATAATTTTGTCGAAGCAATAGGAAACACTCCATTATTTAAATTAAAAGCTGCATCAGAAGTTACTGGTTGCAATATTTATGGAAAAGCAGAGTACCTTAACCCAGGTGGGTCTGTAAAAGATAGAGCAGCTTTAGCTCTGATTAGAGATGCTGAAGAAAAAAAACTAATTTCAAAAGGTGGAACAATTGTTGAGGGAACTGCTGGTAATACTGGGATTGGGTTGTGTCTTTTAGGAAATTCTATTGGTTATAAAACTATTATCGTGATGAACGATAATCAAACACAAGAAAAAAAAGATTTATTAAGAAATATTGGAGCTGATTTAAGGTTGGTTCCACCAAAACCTTATAAAGATGAAAATAACTTTGTTAAATACGCAGGAAGATTGGCCGATGAATTAAAAAGTAGTAATAACCATGGAGTAGTTTGGGCCAATCAATTCGACAATACTGCCAATTCTAAAGGTCATTATGAAACAACTGGACCAGAGATATGGGAACAAACTGACGGCAAAATTGATGGATTTGTATGTTCATCTGGTACTGGCGGTACAATTGCAGGGGTTAGTAGCTTTTTAAAAGAAAAGAATAAAGATATTAAAATATATTTATCAGATCCAACTGGCTCATCTCTTTATAATTATATTGAAAATGGTGAATTAAAGAGTGAGGGTGGCTCAATAACTGAAGGTATCGGATCTAGCAGGGTTACAGCCAATTTTGCAAAGGCCAATATTGATGGCGCTTTTTCAATAAGCGATCATGAGTCTTTGCCAGTTTTATTCGATTTAATTGAAAAAGAAGGGTTAAGTTTAGGGACTAGTTGTGGAGTAAATATAGCAGGTGCAATAAGATTAGGTAAATTATTAGGACCTGGAAAAACTATCGTAACAATTCTTTGTGATAAATCTGATAAATACAACTCCAAGATGTTTAATAAATCTTTTTTACAAGAAAAAGGCCTTCCCTATCCTCACTGGATATAATCACGCATAGCTGATTTGTAATAAAAGCTTTATCTTTATTTAATAAATTAATTCAAAGTATAAAAAATTTTAATTAAAGGAGATTTTATGGAACCAAAAGAATTAGTAAAAAAAGGCTATGATCTGTTTGCTAAAGGAGATATGCAAACTTTCTTTAATGAAGTAGTGCATGATGACATAACTTGGATTTTTCCTGGTGACAAACATCCAATGTCAGGAACTCACAAAGGAAAAGAAGCTATGATGAAAACAATGTCGTTAATTCCACAGTTATGGAATAATTTTTCAGTAAGTCCTGAATTTATGATTGCAGAAGGAAATAAAGTATTCGCAAAATGTAAGGCAACAGCAGATGGAATGGACACTATATTTGGTCATTATTTTGAAGTAACTGATGGAAAAATGTCTATGTTCATGGCTTTTGATGATACTCTAAGTAGTGCTAATGCAATGAAGAAGTAAAGAACAATATGTCAATTTTAGAAAAACTAAATAAAGCAATCATGGAAAAAGATGGTGCAGCAGCTGGTGAGCTGGTGCACGATGACTACAAAATGTTTTCCCATCTTAAAGGAGAATATGTGCATATGGGTAAGGCAGGTATGGTTGAAGCCGTAAGTAAAGGTATAATGAGTCCTGCAAAATACAGGATCCTTTTTGAAAATGATGAAATTGGTTTTGATCATTCATATGTTACTTATCAAGATGGAAATACAGAGGCTTTGATGTGCTGTTGGAAGTTTAAAGACGGTAAAATCATTGAATTAGAAACTGGAGCAACAAAAATACCAAAGTAACTATAAACTTACAAAGGAGTTAATATGTCCAGCATTGAGTTTAAAGCATTTGATAAAGCATATGAATTTGCTGGGGTTTGGGGGGAATAAAATGGTAAAAATGGTTGGTAACTTTGAAGTAAAAGACTGGGCTCATTGGAAAAAAATGTTTGATGAACATTCTGGCCCAAGAGAAGCAGCAGGTATTAAAACTATTTACGTTGGAAATGAAATAGAAAATCCAAATAAGGTACATATTGTGATGGAAACACCAGCAGCAGACACTATGCAAAAATTTATGCAGAATCCAGAGAATGCTAAAATAATTGCGGAATCTGGCCATAAACAAGAGACAACAGTAATGAGTGTATGTTCAGATTAAAAATAATAACAGAAAGGTAGTGGTGAAAAAAATTTTTTTAATTCTAATATTAAGTTTGTTCACAACAAGCTCTTTTGCTGATGGTCATGCAACTGCAAATGGTTTTTCAATAACTCTTAAAGTGCCTATGGCCGATACAGCAAAAGTTGAGGAAATACTTATGAAACATGCAAAATGGATGAAAGAAACACATCCATTAACAGGTGAAAAAAAACTAAATTCATATTCGATCATGAAAGGTCCTGAATGGAAAAATCCTGGTGACCCATCACAAGGAACTACTGGTAATATTTTCTATGTATTGAATGAGTTTTATGAGAATCCTGCTGGATTTGCAAATCATCAACAACTTGGTTCACAATGGTCTGAAATACAAGAATTTCAGACGATGTTATTCACATATCAAGTTGGATATGCTTTTCCTGGAACAACCATTGAAACAATTGAATAATCATTAAATTGATTTAAAATATCAAATAAAAAAAAGGAGAAAAATATGGAAAAAGAAGTGTTAGTAATCGTAGATTTGAAAGAAGGAAAACTTGAAAAATTTATGGGATGGATGCAATCAGATGAGGGTATGAGTGTAAGAAAATCAGCAGCTCATCCAGAAAAAACTATAGGAGCAGTAAAGCCAGATAAAAGTGGCGTAATGTTTAAGGTATTTGTTCATAATATGGAAAAAATGAAAGAACTAATATCTGGTACACATCCAGTTGGAAAGGAAATTTACGAAGAATGTGTTATCAAAATGACTGCTTGGGATTTAACAAAGGTTGAAATGTAATATGGCGAAATTTTATTTGGTTGGCAAAATAAGTGCAGAATTAATGAAAAGAATGCAAAATGATCCAACTGCAGATAGATATGCATCGACTAAGAAAGTTACTGAGGCGGCTGGTTTAAAATTGATCAGCTATGAATGGGTAAGAGGTAGATTTGATGTTATCTCATGTGTCGAGGGAGATTATGAACAAGCACTTTCCTTGAAGATTGCATTTAAAAATTCAGGTCTTATGGATGATTTGATGGTACATGAAGTTATTGACTACAATAAAGCTTTTCAAAATGCTGCAGATGCCACAAAGTCTGTTATTAAACCAGGAGAATAATTATGAGTGGTTATGCGATCTTTAACCTTAATGTTAACAATCCAGAAAATTATAAGGAGTACATAGACAAAGTTAAACCCACTGCAGAAAAATTTGGTGGAGAGTATCTTGTGAGAGGTGGTACCAGCGAGACTATTGAAGGGTCATGGCAACATCCAAGGACAGTTGTGATAAAATTTCCAAGTTACGAGAAAGCAAAAGAATGGTATAATTCTGAAGAATATAAACCAATAAAACAAATTCGATTAGATAACGCAGATACTAATGGAATAATAGTTGAAGGAGTATAAAGGAGATAAAATGTCAATATTAGAAAAATATAGCGCAGCTATAAAAGATAAAGATGAAACAGCAATGAATGAGCTTTTGCATGATGATTTTAAATTTACTATGCATAAATCAGGTAATACTTTAAGCAAATCTGATGTGATCAAATGGGCCATGAGTGGAGATATTAAACAGAGAGACACTAGAATTGTTTACGAAAATGATGAGGTTGGAGTACATCATGCCTTTGTAACATTTGACGATGGTAATGTTGAAGCAGTAATGGCAGTTTACAAATATGATAATGGAAAAATCATGAGTTTAGAGACTGGCGCAACTCCTATGCCAAAATAATGAAAAAGCTTATACTTTTATTTGTTTTTATAGCCTTTAATTCAAATGCAGCGTCAATGAAGATGATTGGATCCAAAGGAGATCCGAAAGACGTAACCAGAGTAATAGAAGTAAAAATGTATGACAATTATTATGAACCAAGCTCAATTAAAGTGAAAAAAGGTGAAACTGTAAAAATAATTGTAAAAAATTTAGGTGAACTTGTTCATGAATATAATATTGCTACAAAAGAGATGCATATAAAACATCAGCCTGAAATGGCAAGATTAATAGAGCATGATATTCTATTAGGAGATAGTATCGATCATGCTAAGATGAAAGAAATGTCTAAAAAAGATCACTCGCTTGGACATAAACATGCTAATAGCGTGATGTTAGAACCTAATAAAACTGGAGAGATAATTTGGAAATTTTCCAAAGATATAGCTTTAGAAATGGCATGCAATATTCCTGGTCATTACGAAAGTGGAATGGTTGGACCAATAATTATTGAATAACATCAAAATTTTGTAGATATTAATTTTAGATAATATTATTCTTTTTTAATGAGTAATATAACGTCTTACATAATTTTAATTATTGCAGTTGCTTTAGGAACTGCAGCAAATGGATTTGCTAAGGCTGCGAATGGTTTTACAATTTTTTTACCAAGTGTTTTTACTGCGATAGCTATAATTGCTTGTATGTACACCTTGTCCTTAGTTATGAAAACTATACCTGTTGGAATAACTTATGCTTCATTTGCTGGATTGTGTATAATTGCAACTTCTATAGTCGGAATTTATAAATTTAATCAAATTCCAGACTTATTTACAATCATTGGTCTAATACTAATCATTTCAGGAGTATTGATTGTAAATTTAGTTGGTAAGTCAAGTTAACTTATTTAATTTCGCTCGGTATTTTATGATTTCCATCTTCTTTTAGATCTAAAGGATATTCTTTAACTACATAATCTATATCAAAATCTGAGTATAAATGAGGAAACATATCTCCAGAGGATGATTGTTCCCAAACTAATTTCTGAAGTTTTAGCGCATCTACTTTTAAAAGGACTAGATTAGGTTGATTTAAATAAAATTTATTAAGTGTCTGTTTTACCTGATTTATATCAGAAAAATGGATGAAACCGTCTTTTAAATCAAGGGGTGTACCTTTAAAAATTTTATTTTTTTTTGCATCATTCCATTCGGATTTTGTACAAATTTTGTAAACAAAATCAAAATTCATTTTATTTTAGAAAATCATCGACTTCTACTTGGTATCCCTCAACTAGTCGATTTGTTTCATTTGCCATTCCAACTATTGCAATCATCTCATTTATCATCTCATCAGTGGCACCCTTTTTTTTTGCAGCCAATGTATGAGATTTAATACAATACTCACAAGCATTTGTTATAGATACAGCAACATAAATTAATTCTTTAATCTCTGGTGCTAGAGCTCCTTTTTTCATTACTTGTTGTAATGATCTCCAAGTCCTTTCTAGTGTTTCTGGACTGTTGGCCATAGTTTTCCAGAAATTTGGAATTTCAGTAATTTGTCTTGCTTCCTTTATTTCATCAAAAATTTCTTTTACTTTTCCAGATGCTTCTTTATCTGAAATTTTATTAAACACTGTCATAATTTTCTCCTTTTAGTTATAAATTGATTCAATTTTTGGCATTAATTTTAGTAGTTCCTTTGTATAATTATGTTTTGGGTTTTTAAACAATTCCTCCGTTTCAGAAACTTCACATAATTTTCCATCTTTAAGTACAGCTATTTTATCACACATTTGTCTAACTACAGGTAAATCGTGACTGATAAACAAAATGGTTAAATTTAACTGTTCTTGTAAATCTTTTAATAAGTTTAAGATTTGAGCCTGAATACTAACATCAAGGGCTGAAGTTGGTTCATCACAAACAAGAAGTCTAGGCTGTGTAGCTAATGCTCTTGCAATTGATATTCTTTGTCTTTGACCACCAGAAAACTCATGAGGATATCTTATTGCCGATTGTTGACTTAATTCTACAGACTCTAATAAATCGTAAATATAATTGTCTAAATCAATAGATTTTATATTTGGGTTATGAAGTTTAATTGGTTCTGCAATAATTTCTTTTACTTTGAGTCTGCCATTTAAAGAAGAAAATGGGTCTTGAAAGATCATCTGAATTTGTCTTCTAAATTTTAATAAATCTTTATTTTTTTTGATCTTAGTAACATTGACATTATCAAAAAATATATCCCCAGAACTTGGTTTAAATAAATTCACAACCATTTTTGCTATAGTAGTTTTACCACTACCACTCTCACCAACTAGACCAAATGATTTACCTTCCTTAATATCAAAAGAAACATTATCTACTGCCATTACTGAATTTTTTGTATTTTCTGTGAAAAAACTATCATCGAAAGATTTACTCAAATTTTGGATTTTAACTAAGTTTTGATCTAGAATACTTTTTTTAGACCATCTGTTTAATATTTTGATATTATTATTTTGATTATTTAAATTCTCTTTTTCAATAATTGTAAACCTTGATATTTTTTTATTTGTTGGTGGTACTGAGCTAACTAGACTTTTTGTGTATTTTTCTTTTGGTTTCACTAAAACTTGCTTTGTTGGACCAATTTCCACCAGATCTCCATTTTTCATTACAGCTACTCTATCTGTAGTTTCTGCAATTACACCCATATCATGAGTTATAAGTATGACTGCTAAATTTCTCTCCTTTGTTAATTTTTTTATTAATTCAAGAATTTGGGATTGTATTGAAACATCCAGTGCTGTGGTTGGTTCGTCTGCAATTAATAATTCTGGTTCACAACATAAAGCTAGAGAAATAACAACTCTTTGTCTCATGCCTCCAGAAAATTGATGAGGATAATTGCTAAATCTTTTCTCTGCTTCTTTTATACCCACCTCTTTTAATAAATTGATCGCTTTATTTTTTGCTTCATCTGTATTTATATTTAAATGAGTTTGTATTGTTTCAATGAGTTGTTCTCCAACCTTAAGAATTGGATTTAAAGAAGTTTGTGGATCTTGAAATATCAGTCCTATTTTTTTTCCTCTGTATTGAACGATAGTTTCTTGATTTTCACTAATATTTGTTTCACCCATAAATATTGATCCATTTGAAATTTTACCTGGTTCATCAATCAAATTTACTATAGCGTTAGCAACAGTACTTTTGCCCGACCCAGACTCCCCAACTAATCCAACTATTTCACCTTTATTAATATCTATATTTATATTTTTGGCTGCATTAACTGTTTCTTTCCTCATTTTGTATTCAATGCTTAAATTATTTATTTTTAAAAAGGTCATTTTTTAAGCTTTGGATTAAGCGTGTCTCTCATCCAATCTCCTAGTAAATTAATTGAAAATGCAAGGATAACTAAAAATATTGCTG
Organism: uncultured Pelagibacteraceae bacterium; assembly: GCA_902534465.1. Taxonomy (GTDB): domain Bacteria; phylum Pseudomonadota; class Alphaproteobacteria; order Pelagibacterales; family Pelagibacteraceae; genus Pelagibacter. The sequence continues at coordinate 7,860 of CACAPU010000004.1, read as the reverse complement.
GAAAAAAAGTTATCCACCACTCACCTGAAAATAAAAAATCATTTCCTAATCTAATTAATGTACCTAATGATGGTGTTGTTGGAGGAACTCCTACTCCTAAAAAACTCAATGTTGACTCGGCTATTATTGCAAGTGCCAGACCAATAGTTCCTATAACTAAAACAGGTCTCATAATATTTGGTAAAATATGTTTAAACATTATCAGTAAATTCGAAACTCCTATTATAGATGAAGCTGAAACATAATCTTTATTTTTTTCTACTAAAGTTGCTGCACGAGAAACTCTTGCAAATTGAGGCCACTCTGAAATTCCTATGGCAAAAATTAAAACATAAATTGCCATCTCATCGTGCATTTCTCTTGAAATGATACCTCTAGCAATTCCATCTACTAATAGAGCCATCAATATACTTGGTACAGTTAACTGAACATCTGTTAATCTCATAACTATCATTTCATATTTTCCACCAAAGTATCCTGCGGTTAGACCTAGTGAGACACCAAGAATTAGACTAAAAATAATTGCTGAAAATCCAACTATTAATGAAATTCGTGAACCATAAAGTATAGTAGAGAGCATATCTCTTCCTTGTCCATCTGTGCCTAAAATAAACTTTGCCATACCCTCATCTGTCCAAGATGGAGGTGTGAATGCTTCCATTAATGATAGTGATGCTGGATCAAATGGATTATGTGGGGTAACAAATTCAACAAAAAAAGAGCAGAAGAAAATTATTAATAGTATTATCGAGGATACAATTGCTGTTGGGGATTTTATAAAACTAAAGTAAATATCACTATCCTTGAATTTTTCCCAAGAATTTAATGTTCTATTATCCACTAGTAACATCTCCTTTAACTCTTATTCTTGGATCAATAAAATAATATAAAATATCAACTATAAAATTTATCATCACAAAAACAAAAGCTATAAAAACCAAATAAGCTGACATTATTGGAATATCTACAAATTGGACTGCTTGAATAAAAAGAAAACCCATGCCAGGCCATTGAAATACTGTTTCAGTTATAATTGAAAAAGCCACTAGAGTTCCAATATTTATTCCAGCAATAGTAATTACAGGAATTAATCCATTTTTTAATGCATGTTTATAATTAATGCTTTTTTCACTTATTCCCCTTGCTCTTGCAAATTTTATATAATCAGTTTGTAATATTTCCATCATCTCTGCTCTTACCAATCTAATTATATAAGTCATTTGAAAAAGGCTTAGCGTTACAGATGGTAGTATGATTGCTTTCAATCCTGAAATTGTTAGAAGTCCTGTTGACCAAAAACCTAGATCTATCACCTCTCCTCTTCCAAAAGATGGAAGTACTCCTAATATCACTGCAAAAAGATATATGAATAATATTCCAATCACAAATGTTGGAAGAGATACCCCTAGAAGAGATACCGCTAATATAAAGTCACTCAAAAAACCTTTCCTGTTAATACCCGTATAAACCCCTAATAAAGTACCGGAAACTAAAGCAATTAATGCAGAAATTAGAACTAGTTCAATAGTTGCTGGCAGTCTTTCAATTATTAACTCTGAAACTGGTCTTCTAAGTTGGTATGAAATTCCAAACTCTCCCTTAGAAGCGTTAACTACGAATCTTGAAAATTGAATATGTATAGGGTCGGTTAATCCAAGTGTTTCTCTTAATTCAGCTCTTTCTTCATCTGAAGTTTCTTCACCAACCATGTTGTTAATTGGATCTCCTACAAAATTAAATAAGGAAAATGAAACAAATGATACGACGAGCATCACTATTACTGATTGAATCAGACGTTTGAAAAAATAATTTATCAATTTAAGAAATTTTATAATTACAAGCCCTTTACTTAAGTAAAGGGCTTGTAAAAAAAGTTATTTATTTAAAACTTGCAAAACGGAATAATGGTTCATTATTCGGTCTAATTGGAACATCTACATTCTTTTTAGTTGCCCAAGAAATTACTTGGTGATGTAGAGGAAGATATGAAATATCATCTTTTACAATTTTCCAAGCATTTGCAATAGCAGCATTTCTTTTATCCAAGTCAACTTCGCCTTCCATAACTCTAATTGCAGCATCAACGTCGCTGTTACTAAAGTTTACTTTATTCCAGCTAGCACCAGACTCGTATAAGTAATGGAATACGTAGTGACTATCCAAAGTTGGAACTCCCCAACCTAACATATAGAAATCACCTTTATCTTCTTTTAATTCCTTAAAGTGCTTACTTTTTGTTTGAGCAAATAAATTAACATTGACGCCGATTTTGCCTAACATACCAACAACAGCTGTACAAATTGCTTCGTCATTTACATATCTGTCGTTAGGGCATCTTAACTCAACATCAAAACCTTTAGGATATCCTGCGTCTGCTAATAATTTTTTAGCTGCATCAACATCATAAGGTAATCTTTTGTCTAACTCTTTTGTATATCCATTTACACCAGGAAAAGTTATAATTCCTGCGGGCTCACTAAGACCTCTCATTACTTTTTTCTTTATTGCCTCAATATCTATTGCTTGATAAAGAGCTTGTCTTACTTCTTTTTTCTTAAATGGATTGTCCCCAGTATTTCCAGATCTTAGTTTGTCTGCTGCTTGGTCCATGCCTAAAAAGATTGTACGCATTTGAGCAGTGCTAACTACTTCATGATCTGAAGAATTTCCAATTCTAGCTAAGTCTTGGACTGGTGCATCAGTAACTAAATCAACTTCACCAGATAATAATGCTGCAACTCTTGTAGCTGAGTTTTTAATTGGTAATAAGTGTATTTCAGTAACACTATTATCTTTCATTGAACCCCACCAATTACTATTTCTCTCAAATACTGTCTTAGTATTTGGCTCTCTTAAAGTAATTTTGAATGGTCCAGTTCCCATTGCATTAGTCGCTGAGAATGTTTCTTCTCCACCATCCCAGTTTTGGGACACTGTAGCTCCAAAATCAATAGACCATTTTTTAGACATTATAAATATATTTGATAACTGGTTTAAAAGAATTGGATTAGGTTTACTGGTACTAATCTGTACAGTGTAATTATCAATTTCTTTTACATCTGAAATTGTACTTATATACTCTTTAAAATCTGATGTAGGTTGTTTTGCTCTTAATATACTAAATACAACATCTTTCGCTGTCATATTACTACCATCAGAAAATTTTACGTCTTTTCTTAAATTAAAGATCCATGTATTTGGATCTGTTGTTTTCCAATCGGTAGCAAGTTGAGGTTCAATACTCATATCTAAACCTCTTGTTACAAGCGCCTCATAAACTTGTCTTGAAACTTGAGTAGTAGGACCTTCATTTTGTGCATGAGGATCCAAAGTTAAACTATCACCCTGCATAGACCATTTAATTGTTTTTGCGTATGAATTTGTTGATACAAAAACAAATAAAATTGCAAAGAAAATTTTAATAAAATTTTTAAATTTCATTTTTCCTCCTAATTATTACAAATAAAATTAAACCTGATTAATGTGATAACTACAAGTGCAAAATAATTGCTTTAGTTGTTAAGAATGATCTCATTTTTGAACTTGGTATACAAAATTTTTGAATAATTATTCATTTTTTGCATATTTTTTTTTGCCTCATAATCAAACTTTTCGAGCGCTCCTTCACCTAATTGCTTTTCCAAAGCCATTTTATACTCTGGCACACACCCCCAATCATTTACAGTTGTATCCTTTATTTCAATATGAAATTGGATTCCATAAGCATGATTTTTGTACCTAAATATTTGATATTTCGTTTCCTCCGATGATGCAATATGTGTAACATCATCATTATATTCTAAATTTTGAACCTCATATGAATGCCATTGTAATGATGTTAACTTTTCTGGAAATTCTGAAAAAAGAGTATCGTTTTCTTTTTCTTCTGAGAAATTTATATTTAACATTCCTATTTCGGGATTTTTTGTTCTAACAACACTTCCGCCTATTACTTCTCCAAGTAATTGACACCCAAGACAAAAGCCTAAATAAGGTTTTTCTAAGTTAACAACAAATTCTTTAATTTTATTTTTTTCTTCAACTAACCATGGATATTCTTGCTCCATCCATGTATCCATTGGGCCTCCCATACAAAACATTGCATCAAATTTATTTAGATCATTTGGTATTTTCTCTCCTTCATCTAGTTCAATCGTGGTTAAGTTTACCCCATCTTTAATCATCAAATCTTTTATATAACCGGGATCTTCAATTTTAATGTGTTGAAGAACAATAATTTCCATCTTTAGGCTATTGGTTTTAATAATCTTTGAATTTTAATATGAATATTTTTATTTGATGATGCAAGAATATTACCTGCATATTTTGCATCTCTATTATCAATTGTTGAAACAATTCCACCTGATGCTTTGATAATTGGTATTAAGGGATGAATATCCCAAATTTTATTACTGCATTGAAATACAACATCAAGCTTACCTTCACAAACCTGTGCGTAAGACAATGCATCGGAACAAGGAAATTGCATTAAATTTAAAAATTTAGTAATTTTTTTTTGTTTATTTAACGAAATAGCTCCATGTAACCCTGCTGCTAATTTCAAATCTTTATATTTTACTTTTTTATTTGCATTAATTTTTTTTCTTTTATTATTCTCAACCACATATGCAACTTTATCAGATTGGTTATAATAATATTTTTTTAGGATTGGAAAATTAGCTAATCCAAATATTGGATTGCCTTTATAATTTAATGAAATTAAATTACTCCACGTTGGACTTCCAATTACGAATGATCTTGTTCCATCAATTGGATCAATAACCCATGAAAAGTCACTTTTTGATTTTTTATATCCGTATTCTTCACCAATAATTTCATGATCTGGAAACTTTTTATTTATTTTAAATCTAATGAATTTCTCAAATGCTCTATCTGCTGTAGTGACTGGATCATATCCTTTACCCTTTGTTTTATTTTGAACTTTAAATTTCTTACTTAACTTATTGTAATAAAACTTAGATAGATCTTTAGCCAACTGGTTTAAAAATCTAGGAAATTCATTATTATTTGGAATAATTTTTTTTTTCATTAAAAGGAATTACTATTTTATTTATCTTGATTAAAGATAAATTTAAATTATTTTTATAAAATACCTCATGAATATAGAAGTTGAAAAAAATAGAATATTCTTTAACGATGGTAATAATAGACAAGAAATTCACCCTTTCTGGCTTAGAGAAAGAGTTGAAAATAAAGAGTTCTTAGACGAAATCACACAACAAAGATTATTCGATCCCAGTAATTTACAGACCAATATTTTAATAGAGAAGGTAAAATTAGAAAATGATGAGTTAGAAATAAATTTTAATGATGGTGTCAAATCATGTCTAAAAGTAAGCAATATTATTAACGAGTATTCAGATCAAAAAATGGTTATGAGCTCTATAGAAAAAGTTAAATGGGAATCTAACTTAAAGAATTTAAAAAACTTCATCTACAATGCTGATATTAGTGAAACTAAGGAAATGTATGACTTGCTTGTTTCTTTTTATCAATACGGATTTGTGATTATTAAAAATGTTCCAACTCAAGATAATTTCATTATAAATTTTGCTAATTCAATTGGAAGCGTAAGAAGGACGAATTTTGGAGAGTTTTTTAATGTAAGATCAATGCCTAATCCTAATGATTTAGCATACACATCTTATAATTTGGCTCCTCATACAGATAATCCTTACAGAATACCAGTACCATGTATTCAGCTTCTTCATTGTATTGAAAATGAGGTATCTGGTGGACTGTCAACTCTTGTTGATGGTTATACTGTTACTGAAGATTTAAAAAATGAATTTAAAGATTATTATGAAATTCTTACTGAGATAAAAGTAAAATTTAAATTTATTGATAAAGAAGTCATATTAGAAGATTGGTCTGAACTTATTAAGTTAGATGAAAAAGGAGAGTTTAAGCAAGTAAGATTTAGTCCAAGATTAGATTATGTGCCAATATTAAATAAAGAAGATTTAGATTTGTATTATAAAGCAAGGAACAAACTCTCAGAATTTTATAATTCAGATAAATATAGGATAGAATTTAAATTGAATCCTGGCGACTTATTAATGATGGATAATTATAGATTACTTCATGGTAGAACTAGTTTCGATTCAAATGAAGGAAACAGATTTCTTCAGGGTTGCTACATTGATTATGATAGTACAGAGGGAAAAATTAGACATCTTAAAAGAAAATTTAATATCTAACTTATCCAAGATTTTGCATGAACGGAATATATTCTAGAAGGTAATATCCTAAAGCTTGAAGTTGATTTGTAATCATTAATACTCCAGTAATCAAAAGAAGTGAACCACCTGTTTTATTTATAATATTCATTTTTGTTTTTAAATTTTTAGAAAAAATCATAAATTTCTGAATTAAATATCCTGATAAAATAAATGGTAACGCAAGACCTAATGAATAAAATGATAAAAGTAAAATTCCTTTATTTATGCTTTCCTCTGTAGATGCGATTGCCAAAATTGATCCAAGAATAGGTCCAATGCAAGGTGTCCAACCAAAACCAAATGCCATACCTACTAAAATTGAGCTAAATACTCCTGATTTTTTATCTGCTTGGAACCTTTTCTCATAATTTAAAAACTTTAAATTAATCAAGCCTATTATATGGAGTGAGAAAATTATTATAATTGTACCAGCTACAATTCTGAGAGTGTTTGAGTTATCTAAGACTAATGATCCTAAAAATGTTGCTGTTGCTCCAAAACTAATAAAAACAATTGAAAATCCAACAGTAAAAAGGACTATCGGAAATAAATTTATACTCTTTTTTTCAAGAAGTTCGTTAAGAGTTGAGCCAGATATATATGAAATATATCCTGGAATAAGTGGCAATACACAAGGGGATAAAAAACTTATCAAACCTGCGCTAAATGCAAGAAATATTTCGATCATTATCCTGTATTTTTAATCGCTGCAGAAATTCCTGCAATAGATGTCATCATCGCATCATCAAGTAACTTTTTGCTTTTTTTATCTAATTTCTTTTGTTTTTGCTTTTTCATCACGGTTACTTGTAAAACATTGAGTATTTCTGAGTAGATATTTCTAATAATTGCAGGTCCCCGGAAAGCTTTTCTTTGTTTAAGTATTTCTCTAGGAGTAATATCATGATTTAATTTTTTTACTGCATTAAACTGATATCTTAGTTTATCACCTACTCTAACTAATTTTTGGTCTGCTAAATTTTTTTCATAAATTTTTGAAATTTCAGGATCAACTTTTGATAAGACCATGTCTAATAAGTCCATTGTAGAATTAAAATATGGCCAATTTTTTTCCATATCTGTTAAAGTTTTTTTAAATTTTTTAATTGATGAGTACCTTAAAGCTTCAGCGGTTCCTAACCAGGCAGGCAACATCAGTCTTATTTGTGTCCAAGCGAAAACCCATGGTATTGCCCTCAAACTATTAATGTTATCTATATTCTTTCTTTTGGATGGTCTTGATCCTATCGATAACTTGCCAAGAGCCATATGTGGCGTAACGGTTTTAAAATATCTGATGAAGTCAGAGGTTTGATTAATATTTTTTCTATAAGAACTAGTTGAGACATTTGACATGTTTTGAATAAGATTTCTCCATTCTTTTTTTGGATTTGGAGGTGGATTTAGAGTTGCTTCCATGACAGAGCCAATATAACTACAAAGGTTATACTTTGCTAATGGCTCATATCCGTATTTTTGTTGTATTACTTCACCTTGGTCTGTAATTCTTATTTTTCCGTTAACAGAATAAGGTGGCTGCGATCTTAAAGTTGCTTGAATTGGCCCCCCTCCTCTACCAGCAGAACCACCTCTACCATGAAAAAATGTAACGTTAATT
>CACAPU010000003.1 GCA_902534465.1 uncultured Pelagibacteraceae bacterium | reverse complement strand
GTAATGTTAGGAGTCTGTACCCACCTTGGTTGTGTTCCTTTAACTGATAAAGGTGATTATAATGCATGGTTTTGTCCTTGTCATGGTTCTCACTATGATACATCAGGTAGAATTAGAAAAGGTCCAGCTCCAACAAACATGGAAGTACCAAAATATGAATTTGTAAATAGCAACACTATAAAAATAGGATAAAAAAATAAATGAGCGATCACGAATACACACCTAAGTCAAAAGTTGGAAAATGGTTTAATGATAGACTTCCATTACTAACACTAGCAAACCATTTAACTGATTACCCAACGCCAAAAAATTTAAATTACTGGTGGACTTTTGGAGGGATTTTAACTTTTTGTTTAATAACTCAGATTATTACAGGAATTATTTTAGGAATGCATTATGTGGCACATGCTGATTTAGCATTTCAAAGTGTTGAACATATAATGAGAGATGTAAATTATGGTTGGTTAATAAGATACGTGCATGCAAATGGTGCTTCAATGTTTTTTTTAGCTGTTTATATTCATATCTTTAGATCTCTATATTATGGATCGTATAAATCACCAAGAGAAGTAATTTGGATAATAGGTATGTTAATTTATTTTTTAATGATGGCTACCGCTTTTATGGGATACGTTCTGCCGTGGGGACAAATGAGTTTTTGGGGTGCAACAGTTATCACAAATTTGTTTAGTGCAATTCCTTTGGTTGGAGATAGTATAACAACATGGTTATGGGGTGGATATTCAGTTGATAATCCTACTTTAACAAGATTTTTTAGCTTGCATTATCTATTTCCTTTTTTAATTTTAGGGTTGGTCGTTCTACATATTTGGGCTCTTCATGTACCTGGAAATAATAACCCTATTGGTATAGATATAAAAAAACCATCAAAAGATACTGTTCCTTTCCACCCTTACATTGTGATCAAGGATTTATTTGCACTTCTGATATTTTTAATAATTTTTGCATTTTTTGTATTCTTTTCACCAAATATATTAGGGCATGCGGATAATTATATTGAAGCTAACCCATTAGTTACTCCAGCTCACATTGTGCCTGAGTGGTATCTATTACCTTTTTATGCAATACTAAGATCAGTGCCTGATAAATTGTTAGGAGTTATTGCAATGTTTGCTGCAATATTTGTATTAGTTATTCTTCCATGGTTGGATACTTCTAAAGTTAGATCAACTGTATTTAGACCAATATACAAACAGTTTTATTGGTTTTTAGTAGCCGATGTTTTAATACTTGGGTACGTTGGTGCAATGCCAGCAGAAGGGCTATATTTGTTGATCGCAAGAGTTGCTACTGCTTATTACTTTGCTCATTTCTTAATAATACTTCCATTTTTAGGGATGAAGGAAAAAACGACACCATTACCACTTAGCATTACAGAGCCTGTGCTAGGAGGCTCTGCTGATATGGCGATGGCTAAAAATAATTCTGATTATAAAGAAAAATTGTGAAAAACTTTTTCAAATTAATCGTCTTTTTTACTTTAATTTCAAAACTAATTTTCTCAAATGCAAATGCTGCTGGTGAGAAACAAGAACTATTGAAAGTTGATTGGAGCTTCAAAAGTTTTTTTGGAAAGTTTGATAGAGCATCTTTGCAGAGAGGTTATCAGGTCTATTCAGAAGTATGTGCATCATGTCATTCTTTAAAACATTTAAGTTATAGAAACTTAGCAGAAAAAGGGGGACCGGAATTTACTGAGCTTGAAGCTAAAGCAATTGCTTCAAATTTTGAAGTCACAGATGGACCAAACAGTGATGGAGAAATGTTTGAGAGACCTGCAAAACTATCTGATAAATTTGTTATGCCATATGCAAATGTTCAGGAAGCGATAGCAGCCAATGGTGGGGCATATCCACCAGATATGTCAGTTTTGGTTAAAGCTAGAGGCGGTGGAGCGAATTATATTTATTCTGTCTTAATGGGATATGAAGATCCTCCAGCAGGTATGGAACTTGATGATGGTGTATATTACAATAAATATATGTATGGTAATAAAATTAAAATGGCATCTCCTTTAGATGATGACATTGTGGAGTATGCTGATGGCACTAAAGCAACTGTAGATCAGATGGCTAAAGATGTAACAACTTTTTTACAATGGACAGCAGAACCTCATTTAGAAACAAGACATAAAATGGGTTTTAGAGTTATAATTTATTTAACAGTTTTGACTATTTTAGTTTATTTTAGTATGAAAAAGATTTGGTCACGTATTGAAACGAAAGTTTAAAATATCTCCATCTTTTACTATATAATCTTTACCCTCTAACCTCATTTTTCCAGCTTCTTTGCTTTTTAACCACCCGCTATGTTTTAAAAAATCTTCATAAGATATTGTTTCAGCTCTAATAAAACCTTTTTCAAAATCCGAATGGATTTCACCGGCAGCTTTAGGGGCAGTAGACTTTTTTGTAATAGTCCATGCCCTAGACTCTTCAGGTCCTGATGTAAAAAAAGTCTGCAAAGATAAAAGCTCGTAGCCTTTCTTAATTAATGAGTTTAGTCCAGTCTCTGACATATTAATCATTTTCATATAATTTTGTTTTTCATTCTCATCTTCTAACTGATTTATTTGATTTTCTATATCTGCGGAAATTATTAATGTATTTTTATCGCTGAATTTGCTTATAAAATCCATCGTATATTTATTACCTGATTTAATGCTTTCTTCATCAACATTACATACATATAATTTTGGTTTAGTAATCAGAAGTCCGCTACTTTTTAAAAGTCTTTTATCAAATTCATTCGTTATTAATGTCAAATCACCATCTTCATCAATTATTTTTTGAGATGTTTCAAGCAACTTAAGTTCTTCATTATCAACATTTTTTTTGTTTTTTTTTTCAAGTCTTTTCTGAATAGACTCTAAATCAGCTAGTTTCATTTCGGTTTCAATAATCTCTAGATCTCTAACTGGATCGACAGTAGGATTGACATTTTGAATATCATCTGAATCAAAACACCTAATCATATGAATAATTGCATCAACTTCACGAATATGTGATAAGAATTTATTACCAAGGCCCTCTCCTTTAGAAGCTCCCTTGACAAGACCTGCTATATCTACAAAAGATATTGTAGTATTAATTTTTTTTTTAGAGTCTGAAATTATTGCTAACTGATCAAGTCTTTTATCTGGCACCGCTACAATCCCAACATTTGGATCAATTGTACAAAAAGGAAAATTTTCTGCTTGTGCTTTATTAGAATTAGTCAAAGCATTAAATAAGGTCGACTTACCAACGTTAGGCAATCCAACGATTCCACATTTAAAACCCATTTAATTATTATTAACTGTGCTTGAAAATAAATCTAATTTTTTATCAATTAAAATATTTAAGGAGTCAATAATATTATTGGTAATTGAGTTCAGGTGAATTCGTTCATCCTCATTAAAGTCATTCAAAACATAGTCAGAAACAGATATTTTACTCTCTGGTTTTCCTATACCAATACGAACTCTAGAATATTCTTTTCCAATAAACTTATCAATCGATGCAATACCGTTATGACCTGCACTTGACCCACCAAATTTAGCTTTTATTTTTCCAAATTCAACATCCAGGTCATCATGAAAGACAATTACATCTTCCGCTTCAATTTTGAAGTACTCAAGCAATTCTCTAATACATATTCCTGAATTATTCATAAATGTTAAAGGTTTTATTGCATAAACCTTCTTATCTCCGATATTTCCTGTAGTTAACAGCCCTTTAAATTTTGGTTTTTGTTTTGATAATCCAAACTTTTGATTTATTGCATCTACAACTTTAAAACCAATGTTATGCCTATTATTATGACTATTTGGAGTGGGATTTCCTAAACCAACAAGTAACAACATATCAAATTAAATTCTGAAAAGAACTTTCACTATTTATTATTTTTTTTCTGATGAAGATTTATCATCTTCTTTAGATTTATCACCGTCAGCCTTATCCCCTTCAGTTGAAGCTTTTTCTCCACTATCTGCAGCTGCCACTTCTCCCCCCTCTTTAGCCTCACCATCTTCTGTCTCAGCCGGTTTCTCAGGCTCTTTAACCACAGTAGGTGCTGCAACTGTCGCAATAACAAAATCTCTACCTTGAATTGTTGGGGTAACATTTTCAGGTAAATTAATTGAAGAGATTTTAATGCTTGTTCCAATATCTAATCCATCTAAATCAACAACTAACTCAGTAGGAATATTTTCTGCGGGACATTTAAGTTCAACTTTACGTCTAACAATATTTAAAACCCCACCTCTTTTTAGACCAGGAGATAATTCATTATTAATAAATTTTACAGGTATTTCTAAAATAATTTTCCCACCCTTCACAATTCTCATTAAGTCAATATGAATAGGTTCATCAGTAACTGTGTCGAAAGCAATATTTCTAGTTAAAACTTTTTGTTCTTTACCATCTAAATTAATAGATATTACATTTGATAAAAAATTTTCTTTATTTATAAGATTTTTTATTTCTTTTGTTGTAATTGATATTTTCTCATTAGGTAATTCTCCTCCGTAAACTATTCCAGGAACGCTACCATTGCTTCTCAAGTCTTTTACTTGACCTTTGGTTTTAGTATCTCTTATTGTTGCATGTATTGTGCTCATAAAGAGCTGGTTTTTAACTGAAGTCTTATAATTTTACAAGAGTTATTTAAATAGATCTGATACAGATGTTGAATTAGAAATCCTTTTAATAGCTTCAGCTAATAATACAGATATCGATAATACCTCGATATTTCTTACTTTTTTTAATTTATCTGAACTATCTATACTATCCGTAATAACTAAATTTTTAATTTTTGAATTTTTGATTTTTTTAACCGCATCTCCACTAAAAACACCATGTGTTGCATATACATGAACCTCTTTTGCTCCTCTTTTCATTAAAGCATCAGCTGCATTCACTATTGTTCCTCCAGAATCAATTATATCATCCGTTAGTATACAAATTTTATTTTTAACATTACCAATAACATTCATAACTTGTGATTTTCCAGGGCTTGGTCTCCTTTTATCAACTATCGCCAATCCTACATCTAATTTTTTTCCTAGTGCTCTCGCTCTCTCAACTCCACCAACATCAGGAGCTACACAAATTATATTTTTAGATTTAATTCTCTTTTTTATATGTTTTGCAAAAATGGGAGTAGCAAATAAGTTATCTACTGGAATATCAAAAAAACCTTGAATTTGACCTGCATGCAAATCTACAGTGACAACCCTGTCTGCCCCAGCATTTGTTATCAGATTAGATACTAATTTTGCAGATATAGATGTTCTAGGCACAACTTTTCGATCTTGTCTTGCATAACCAAAGTAGGGAATTACAGCAGTTATGTTTTTTGCAGATGATCTTTTAAGTGCATCAATACATAAAAGTAATTCCATTAAATTGTCATTTGCAGGTGAAGAAACTGACTGAATAATAAAAATACTATTTCCTCTTATATTTTCATTAATCTCAATGTATATCTCGCCATCAGAAAATTTTCTAATACTAGTATTAACCAATTTATTTTTAAGATTTTTTGAGATTTTATTACTTAGCTGTTTATTGCTATTTCCTGTGAGAATCTTCATTATTTGAGATAATCTATTTAATCATAATTATAGAAATATTTCTACCATAATCATTTAACTTATTTTTTAAAGATTTTCTTGCACTAAAAAAATTGTTACTTGTCTTATAAGTATCTTTTCTGATTATTTCAACATTTTTTACTCCTAAATTCAAAAAGTTCTGTTTGATATAATCATTCAAGCTAAAATAAATTTTATTATTTTTATAAATAAAAAATTTTTTGTTAGATTTTTCTTTAGTAATGAACTTTTTTAAGAAATCACTCTTAACTTCATAGTTGTTACTGCTGATACAAGGACCTATCACAGCTATCAAATCTTTAAAGTTAGCACCTCTTAATCTGAACTCTTCTAATGTTACAGAAACTATTTTTTTGTATGCACCTTTCCATCCAGCATGTATTGCACTAATCAAACTATTAACAGGATCATAGATTAAAATTGGAGCGCAATCTGCTGTAAGAATTCCCAATGCGATACCTTTTCTATTTGTTATTAATGAGTCACCTTTCAGTTTTTTGCTGGGGAATTTTTTTACCTTGTGAACAACATTACTATGTATTTGATTTAACAATACTAGGTTATTTTTATTACAACCAATTCTTTTACAAGCCTTTTCTATATTTTTTTTAATATCTTTAGCCTTATCATTAGATCCTAAGCCACAATTCAAACCTTTATAAATACCTTTTGAGACACCACCCTTTCTATTAAAAAAACCATGTCTTATATTTTTAAACTTCATTAGTTTTTTTGACTTAATCATTATTCAAAACCAAAAAAATCGTTATTTTTGTATTTATATCCAAATATCACCTTAAATAGCTTACCCATTTGTTTTTCTTCAAGAAGTCGTGCTAACGTTTCTGACATATATTTTTTTTGTTTTTTTGTCATTTTTTTTTCTAAAATTTGAGCTCGTTCAATTATACCCATTCTCTCCAGAAAAAACTTTTGACTAACAATATTTTTGACCTTAAGTTTATTCTTAACGAAAAATTCCTTTAATAAATTAAAATTTACTAAAGATGTTACATCTGCTTTTCCAATGTTATTAAACATTTTCTCTATTGATATTTTTTTATTACCCATTACAGCTTGTAAGGTATTTGAGTTATGACTACTTAAATAACCATAATCAATGAGTAAAATACCTCCTGAAAGCTCAGAAATTTTTTTAATTATTTTACTTAATTCTAAAAATCCCTTTTTAGGATACTCAATAAATGTAAGTTTTTTTAAAGTTTCGAAAGATTTGATTTGAATTATATCTTGATTACTTCCTTTTATAAAAATTTCAGAAATATTTTCTTTATTCTCTAAATTAAAATATTTTTCAAAAAATGTGTTTCTTCTCTTTGTAAATTGTTTTATTGGAATTGCATCAAAAAATTCATTTCCAAAAAATATAACAGGTCCATTTTTGATAGAATTTAAATTTTTTATCCATTTTACTTTTTTATTATTTATTTTTTTCTTTTGTAATTTAATTAAAAAATTACTTTTTTCGTATAAATAAATATTTGTAGCTTTGTTAATTTCGGGAAATCTTTTGAAGGTATTCACAATGACCTTACTTAAACTTCCATCTCCAGGTCCAAGTTCAACAAAATTAAATATTTTTGGTTTACTCATTTTTTCCCAGGTTGAAATTAGCCATATAGCTATAATTTCTGAGAAGAGGTTTGATATAGTTGGAGAAGTTATAAAATCTCCATTTTCCCCAAAAGGATCTTTATTTGTGTAATAACCTGATTTTTGATCATACAGAACTTTTTCAATACATTCATCAATAGGTAAGGGATTTTTTGAATTAAAGTTAGATATTTTTTGATTTATTTTCATCATTTCTATTTAAATAAATTATAAATCCAATCACAATCATAATTGTACTTAAAAACATTCCCATACTAATATTTCCGAACAAGTACCCAATATGTTTATCAGGCTCTCGAAATAATTCTGAGATAATTCTAAAACACCCATAAATAATTAAAAACATAACAGAGCAATTACCGATTTTATAATTTTTTTTAAAGAAAATTAAATTCATCAATATAAATAAAATAATTCCCTCCAAAAAGGCCTCGTATAATTGAGAGGGATGTCTTAATTTATCGTCATAACCAGGAAAAAGAACTCCCCAATGAGTATTTGTGACTTTTCCTACTAATTCTCCATTTATAAAATTGGAAGTTCTTCCAAGAAAAATTCCAATGGGTGCGCTTATTGCAACACAATCTAAAAAAATAAAAATATTTTTTTTATTTTTTTTTGAAAATAAATATGAAGTAAAAATTACACCAATCAATCCCCCATGAAATGACATACCTCCATTCCATATCATTAAAATCTCAATTGGGTTATTTAAAAAATATGTGAAATTATAAAAAATTACATACCCCAACCTCCCTCCAATTATAATTCCAATAATTAGATATGAGATATAATCTTCAAATAATTTTTGAATAGTATCATTTTTAATGAGTATTTTTTTACAATATATCCAACCAAAAATAATGCCAAAGATATATGCTAATGAATACCACCTGATACTTAACGAAAATAGCTCGAAAGCGACTGGGTCAAAATTATTAGTAAACATTAATATAATTTATTATAAGTTATTAAATATAATTCTGGTAAATAATTATTATGTCAAAATCAAGATTCGTATTTGATAGATTTGCGAAGTTAATTGAACAAGGTTTAGTTAATTACAAAGATATTTCTGATGAGATTGTATCTATACTTAGATCTAAGAGAGATGAAATTGTATTTAAAATGAAATTAGCAAGCAAGGAAGAGGTAGAAGTTTTAAATAAAAGAATAAGTAATCTTGAAAAAAAGCTAGAGGAGAAAAAAAAGAAAAAAACTAGTAAGGTAAAGAAATAATTACTTTAAGACCTCCCAATTTAGATTTATTAAATTTAATATCACCACCATGAGATTTGACAATATCAGACGAAATTGATAATCCCAAACCAACGCTTGATTTAGAGCCGGATCTACTTTTATCTATTTTATAAAAAGGTTTGGTAATATTTTGAAACTCTGATTTATCCACTCCAGGACCATCATCATCAATCGAAATAAAAATAGTTGAATTTTTTATTTCTGAATTTACAGATATTTTTTTCGCATATTTAAGCGAATTATCTAATAAATTATTAATACATCTTGTAATTAGATTCTTTCTGCCATTAAAATATACTTTCTTAGTTATCTTTTTCTCAATATTTTCATTTTCATATCTAGAAATTATTTCATTTAGAAGTTCAGAAATATTAAATGTTTCAGTTTTATCTTTTGCACCTATACTTGTAAATTGAAGATATTCATTAAGCATTTTTTCCATTTCATCAACATCTTTTGATATCTTTTCTGATAGAGTTTTATCTTTAATTACAGCAAGCTGCAGTTTTATTCTTGTTAATGGTGTTCTCAAATCATGACTAATGCCAGAAAGCATCTCAGATCTTTGATTTAAATGTCTTAGAATTCTTTTTCTCATTTTTTCAAATTCAAGTCCTGCTTTTCTTATTTCTAATGCTCCAGATGGTCTAAATTCCTCAATTTCTTCACCTCTACCAAATCTTTCAGATGCCTGAGCAAGTTTGGTTATCGGTCTTGTTTGGTTTTTTAAAAAAATCATTGCAATTGCCAGCATCAAAATTGCAGGAACAGTTATCCAAAAAGCAAATATTCTAATTGATGATGCTTGAATTCTCTCTTTAGGAAAGAATATTTGCAAAACTCCATCTCTAAATTTAATTCTTAAATCCACAACTTCTTTGTAAGAAATGGTATTAAACCAATGTTCACCAATTTTAGGTTTTAACTCTCTCCTTAAAGTTCTATCCATAGGGCTAAACCATCTTTCGACTTTTATATCAGGTAGTTTTTCATTCTCTAAAAATCTTACAGAGAAACTAAAATTTTTATTATAAAGATCTGTTACTATTTTTTTATTATATTCATTTTCATTGTCATAAATATCAATTATTGTAACTATTTCACTCACTAGAGCTCTAGTTAACCCTTTATTTGTTTTAATCCAAAGGCTGTCGAAAAAAACTAAAGATATAGTAACTTGCAGTATAACTATTGGGACTGCTACAATTAATAAACCTCTGTAAAATAATCTTTTAGGTAATATATTTTTTAAAAAGTTATTCAATCCAAAGAACATACCCTTCTCCTCTAATTGTTTGAAGGTACTTAGGATTTTTTGGACTATCTTCAATTTTTTTTCTAAGTCTAGTAACTATTACGTCTATTGATCTTTCTTTACTTAAATCAATAAATTTTGCAATTTCCTCCCTTTTAAAAATTTTTCCAGGAGAATTTATCATTTTTTCTAAAATTATTTTTTCAGTATTGTTTATTTTTAATCTTTTATCATTTTTATAGATAAATAATTTTTTTAGATCTATCTTTGTGTTACCAAATTCAATTACTCTTTTTATCAGTAGTGATTTTGTCTTGTTTAAAATATTATTTATTCTTAAAATCAGTTCTTTAGGTTCAAAAGGTTTTGTTAAATAATCATCCGCACCTAATTCAAGTCCCTCGATTCTTTCAGCTGGTTCTCCTTTTGCAGTCAAAAGTAAGATTGGGGTATTGATTTTACTTTTATAGTCTTGGGTAAATTCTAATCCAGTTTTTCCTGGCATCATTATGTCAAGCACTATTAAATCAAATTTAATAATTTTAGTTTTTTCAAAAGCATCATTAGAATCTTTAGCAGTAGATACAAGATAATTATTTTGAGTTAAATATTCTTTTACTAAATCTCTTATTCTGTCGTCATCATCAACAATTAGTATATGGGCTTTAAAATTTTTCATTAATAATTTTTTTGAGTACTTTATCGAAACTTATTACTTCGTCAGAATTTGAACTCAAAAATGCATCATAAATTCTCTTTTTTTGAGCAGAAAAAATTTCTTCAAAAATTTTATTTCCTTCATCAGTCAAATATATATGCTTAACTCTTGTATCGATCTCATCTCTCTTAAATTCTATTGCATTTATTTCTACCAAATCATTTAAAACTCTATTTAAACTTTGCTTAGTAACCTTCAGTTTTCCAAGTAAACTTGAAATAGTGATCCCCTCGTATAATGATATAAGATGAATTACTTTATTATGAGCAGTTCCTAATGAATGTTTGTCTAAAACTTTTTTAGCATCAGCGACAGTTTCTCTATACCCACTAAATATTTTTTCTATATATTGTTTTAATTGATGATCTTTTAGATATAAAAGTTTTTTCATAATGGTAAGTTATATTGACATATTATATATACAAAGATATTTTTTCTAAAAAAAAATCAAATGATACCATTCGATAAAAGAGAAGGAAAAATCTGGTACAATGGGGATCTTGTTGAATGGCAAGATGCGAAATTGCACGTAATAAGTCATGGACTGCATTATGCTAGTTTAGTTTTTGAAGGGCTTAGAGTTTATGATGGTGAAATTTTTAAATTACAAGAACATACAGATAGATTGTTTCACTCAGCTAAAAGAATGGATATCTCAATTCCTTACACAAAAGATGAAGTTAACAAAGCTTGTAATCAAATAATTAAAATTCAAAATGTTCAGAATGGTTACGTCAGACCTTTTGCCTGGAGAGGAAGTGAAATGATGGGTGTTTCTGCACAAAAAACTAAAATAAATGTTGCAGTTGCAACTTGGGAGTGGGGAGACTATTTCGATCCTAAGTTAAAAATAGAGGGAATTAAATTAAATATTTCAAATTGGCGAAGACCAGCTCCAAATACAATACCATGGGATAGCAAAGCAGCTGGTCTTTATATGATTTGTACACTTTCAAAGCATGAGGCTGAAAGACAAGGATACAGCGAGTCGTTAATGTTGGATCATGAGGATAACGTAGCCGAGTCTACAAGTGCAAATATTTTTTTCAAAGACAAAATTGGTGAGCTTCATACTCCTATACCAGACTCTTTTTTGAATGGTATTACTAGACAAACTGTAATTGAATTAGCAAAATCAAAAAATATTAAGGTGCATGAGAGAAAAATTAAACCAGACGAATTATCAAGTTTTGAAGGTTGTTTTCTAACTGGTACAGCTGCTGAAATAACACCAATATCACAAATTGCTGAAAATAATTATAAAGTTTGTGATATAATTTTAGACTTAAGAGAAAGTTATGGAAAACTTGTTAGAAAAAAGAAAGCTGCCTAATCTTTATTATCTTCAGATATTGCGTGGTCAATCCCTTTTCTTAAATATTCATAAGCTGTATATAAAGTAAGAAAAGCAGAAAGCCATAATAAAATAATTCCAATTGTTTGGGCGTTGTAATCTTGAAAGTTTATAATTTTATTTCCAGTATCCCCTGTCAATAAAACAGAAATTGAAAACATTTGCAGAAATGTTTTTACTTTTGCTAGACTTGAGACGGGAAGTTTAACACTTCCTTTTGCCAAAAATTCTCTTAAACCTGAAATTAATATCTCTCTCGTTAATATAATTATAGCAGCTATCACCTCATAATTTTTAATAGTACCATCCATAACTAACAATATTAATGCAGTTGCTACTATAATTTTATCTGCAATTGGATCTAAGAGTTCACCGAGTTTAGACTCTTCTTTAAACATTCTTGCCAATAATCCATCCAAAAAATCAGTAAATGATGCGATTACAAATAAAGCAAATGGTATTACATCACCATAAAATCCCGGTAGATAAAATGTAAATACAAATATTGGAACAATTATTATTCTACCAATTGTGAGATAATTTGGAATTTTGATTTTCATTCGTGAAAAAAATTATATATCTTTTTAGCAACTTTTTCTTCAACTCCTTCAACAGTTTTTATTTCATCTAAGCTAGCCGACTCAACAGCTCTAGCAGATCCAAAATGATTTAAAAGTGCCCTTTTTCTTATAGATCCTATTCCATCAATTTGATCAAGTAAAGACTTACTAATACCCTTTTTCCTCTTAGCTCTATGAGCGCTAATTGCAAATCTGTGGGACTCATCTCTTAATCTTTGTAAGAAAAAGAGAGTAGGGTCGTTCTTTTCAAATTTGAATTCTTTACCATTATGAAAGAAAGTTTCGTTTCCACTGTTTCTATATTTCCCTTTTGCAATTGCTATCATAGGAATATCATGCAGTCCTAATTCGTTAAGTGTTTCTCTTGCTACAGAATATTGACCTTTTCCTCCATCAATTATTACTAAGTCTGGCATCGTTAAATAATTATCCTTTTCTTGAACAGCCCTTTTAAATCTTCTGTTTAAAACCTCACGCATCATTCCATAATCATCCTGCTCATTTTTCTTAATCTTAATATTAAATTTTCTATATCTTTTTTTAATAAAACCTTCCTCACCATATGTTATTAGTGCGCCCACACTATTAGTCCCTTGAATATGACTATTGTCATAGACTTCGATTAAATTAATATTATTTTCTAAATCAAATTTTTTAGATACGTTTTCAAAAAGTTCTTTATTATTTTGGCTCTCATAAATTTTTCTATTTAAACTATCTTTTGCATTTTTGAGTGCTTGATTTACAACTTTAAGTTTAGATCCTTTTTTTGCTACTGAAATATTTATTTCTTTATTCTCTTTGTGTGAGAGTGTTTTCTCAATTAAAACTTTTTCTTTAATATCTTCACTCAAAATTATAGAGCTCGGTACGCTTTTGTTTTCATAGAATTGAGATACAAAAGAATTAAGTATTTCTTTTATGTTATCATTTGGATCATGTTTAGGAAAAAAGGCTTGATTACCCCAGTTTTGTTTTGATCTATAGAAAAAAACTTGAATACAGGTTTTTCCAGACTCTTTGTAGCCAGCTATTACATCGGCCTCTACTAAATTTGCCTCATTTATTCTTTGAGATGATTGAATAATATTTAAAGATTTTATTCTATCTCTTAATATTGCAGCTTTTTCAAAATCTAAATCTTCACTAGCCTTTTCCATTTGGTTTGATAAATTTTTTTGAATTTTTCTTGATTTCCCTGATACGAATTCAATTGCGTTGTCTACAGACATCTTATATTCATTCTCTTCTATATATCCAACACATGGCCCAGAACATCGCTTAATTTGATAAAGAATACATGGTCTCTCTCTTTTTTTAAAAACTGAATCATCACAAACTCTAAGCTGAAAAATTTTTTGGATCATTTTGATGGTCCAATTCGCAGATCCGGCTGAAGCAAATGGTCCAAAATAAAAACCCTCTTTAGTTTTTTTTCCTCTGTGTCTTCTAATTTGAGGCCATTTATCTTGATTACCGATAAAAATAAATGGAAATGATTTATCATCTCTAAGTAAAATATTAAACCTAGGTTTATACTTTTTAATTAAGTTTGCTTCTAAAAGTAGCGCCTCACTTTCATTTGAGGTGCTAGTAATCTCAATTTTAGTTGTTTGAGATAACATTCTCTCAGTTCTAATAATATGATTTTTCTCTGATACATAACTTTTTAATCTATTCGGTAAGTTTTTTGCCTTACCAACGTAAAGTATTTCATTTTTAGAATTTAACATCCTATACACCCCAGGAAGTTTGGGTATAAGCGGTAACTCTTTTTTTATTGCTTCTTTACCAATATCAGAGCTTATCATGGCTTCTTTTTTTTGAAATTTGGATACCAACGGATGAACAATCTTTCATGATTTCTAATTTCTCAATTTGAAGACTTATTTTATCAATTCTTTTATCTTTGAATAATTCGTCGAATACATCCTCCGCTAATGTTTCAAGAAAATTATAGTGTTTATTTTTTACAAGTTTTTTTATCAATCTTACAATTTTTGAATAATTTACAATTGATTTAATGTCTTTGTCATTTGAAGGTTTTTTATCCTCGTAATTTATCTCTAAATTAAATTTTACTTTCTGAGGAGCCTCTTTTTCAAAATCGAAATATCCAAGTTTTAAATTTAAAATAAGTTCTTTAATAAGTACCTTCTTTTCGTAATTGAAAAGAGTTTTATTCTTATCTATTTTAATAATATTAAGATTATTTTTTCTCATATTATTTAAGTCTTGAGGCAATATAATCTAAAATGACTGGATTATAATATTGAAAACAATCAGCCATATTCATTACGTGTCCTGGATTTTTTTGTGTTGAAACATTATCTTTCCAGTCATATCCTCCTACCATACATTTTTTTCCATTAACTTTATAATTCTCTGAAATAACAATTCTTTCAACGCCAGGGACTTCTTCTAACCAATCTGATAACAGTCCTTCATACTTATCTCTAGGATGAGTAAAAGCTAGAACGGGTACATTATTTGATTTTTTAATATTATCAATCTGTCTTTGTCTTAGTTCTGCAGGACCTGGGCGCTTTTTAGCAAATTTTTTTAGTGCCTCCTCAGGACCAACTTTTTTGACTTTATATTTTTTGGAAAGTTTACCAAAACAAGCTTGCATGTACGATATACCTCCACCTACTTTATCAGGATGAGCAGCTAATAACATTAAAGTTAATAGACCACCACAAGAGTGACCTGATATAATAATCTGTTTTCTGGGAACTCCTATATTTACAAATTTTTCAACTAATTCTAAGTTTTTTTCAACTCTTTTATCTAATTTATGTTTACCCACATAAGGAGTTTTAGATTTCCACCAGCTTTTTTTCAATGACATATCACCCGCAAAGTCATTAGAGCAAAAGTTATAAACCATAATTCTCTTACCGTTGATTTCTTCATCTACTAGTGATGCTTGATTCATTAGATCCATTGCCCAAACACATTCATTCTTTTTTGCCTTGTCATTTGTGTTTTGACCATGATTAAAAATAATTATAATTTTATTTTTAGGGTCCTCAACAACAAAACCTTCTTTTACTTTAGCTGATTTAGTAATAAAGCCACTTTTTAAAATTTTAGTAGCATAAACATTATTAGAGATTAATAAAAATATTAAAATTAAAAAAATTTTTTTCATTCTTTTCCTTTCATAATATCTGGTGTTTGCCAGTTCAGATTTTGTCCACTATCAATAGCTAAGACCTGCCCAGTAATAGATATATTTTTAATAAAAAAGTCAACAGCATTACATATCTGTTCAACATCTACTTGTCTTTTTAATGGAGTTGCCATGTATTGTTTTTTGAAATGTTTCTCACTTTGCCTTTTGTTCTTAATTGTAGGACCTGGAGCAATTCCATTAACTCTTATTTTTGGAGCTAAACTCATTGCACTAGTCTTGGTCAAAGTATAAAGGCCTGTTTTACTGATTGTATAAGAAAAAAAGTATGGAGTTAATTTGAATACTCTTTGATCAATTATATTTATAATATTATTATTTTTTCCTCTAATATTTTTAGCAAATTCTTTTGAAAGAAGAGCAGGCGTTCTTAAATTAGTTCTTAAGTGATGCCCCCAACTATCAGTAGTAAAATTCTCTAATTTGTCATTTTCAAAAAGTGATGCGTTGTTTATCAGACAGTCAAAATATTTAAGTTTACTTTTTGCAAACTTAACAATTTTGTTTACATCTTTTTCTACACTTAAATCTCCTTTTACCAAATAAACCTTTGTACCATTTTGTGATAATTCTTTTTTAAGATTTTCTGCCTTTATTTTTGATTTGTTGAAATGAATAACTATTTCAACCCCCTTGCCAGATAGTTTTTTAGCAATAGCAGCGCCAATTCTAGTGGCTCCACCTGTAATAATTATTTTATTTGCTTCCATTTCTTTTTACCTTTTTGAGCTCTTGTACCCGGCATACCCATTGTAGATCTTCCTTTAGGGTATATTTTATTTTTTAAGTTATATTGTTTTACTTTAGGATTAAGTGTAACTTCTAACTCAGTACTTTCAAGTTTTCTAATCTCATCTCTTATTTTAGCAGCTTCTTCAAATTCTAGATTTGTGGCAGACTCTTTCATTTTCTTATTAAGTGCCTTGATATGTTTCTTTAAATTACCACCAACATTTGCGCCTGTGCCAATTGTAACATAATCTTTTTCATAGACACTCTCTAGTACATCGCTAATCTCTTTTTTAACAGTAGAGGCACTAATTTTATTTTTTTTATTGTATTCAAGTTGAATATTTCTTCTTCTTTCGGTTTCTTTTATTGCTTTTTTAATGCTTTTTGTCTCTTTATCTGCATATAAGATTACCTTTCCATCTAAATTTCTTGCTGCTCTTCCAATAGTTTGAATTAAGGATGTTTCAGACCGCAAAAATCCTTCTTTATCAGCATCTAATATTCCAACTAATGCACATTCTGGAATATCAAGTCCTTCCCTTAACAGGTTTATGCCAACTAAAACATCAAACACACCTAGCCTCAAGTCTCTCATAATTTCTATTCTCTCAAGGGTATCTATGTCTGAGTGCAAATATCTTACCTTAATTCCATTTTCATGGAGGTATTCTGTCAGATCTTCAGCCATTTTTTTAGTTAATGTCGTAACTAATACTCTATAATTTTTTTCGATAGTCTTTTTACATTCATGCATTAAATCATCGACTTGATTTTTAGCAGGTTTGATTTCAACCGGTGGGTCTATTAGTCCAGTAGGTCTTATAACCTGATCTATAAATTTTCCTTTTGTTTGCTCTAACTCCCATGGACCAGGTGTAGCTGAAACAAAGACTGTTTGAGTTCTCATCATATCCCATTCCTCAAATTTTAACGGTCTATTATCCATACACGATGGAAGTCTAAAGCCATACTCTGCTAATGTACTTTTTCTTGATCTGTCCCCTTTAAACATCCCATTTAATTGAGGTACCGTGACGTGACACTCATCAACAAATATCAATGTATTGTCAGGAAAATATTCAAACAATGTAGGAGGGGGTTCGCCGGGTTTCCTACCTGATAAAAATCTTGAATAGTTTTCAATACCCGCACAGGAACCAGTTGCCTCTATCATTTCAAGATCAAATTTTGTCCTCTCTTCTAACCTTTGTGCCTCAAGCAATTTATTTTGCTCTTTATGTTTTTTAAGAGTTATCTCCAACTCTTTTCTAATATTAATTACTGCTTGTTCTATTGTTGGCTTGGGAGTTATATAGTGACTGTTTGCATAAACCTTAACTAAATTTAATTCTCTTACAAGATCACCTGTTAAGGGATCAAATTCTTCAATTTTTTCCAACTTATCTCCAAATAAGCTAAGTCTCCAAGCTCTATCCTCCAAGTGAGAGGGAAAAATTTCTAAGTATTCGCCTCTTGCCCGAAATGTACCTCTATAGAAATTTTGATCATTCCTTTTATATTGAAGAGCAATTAAAGATTTGATTATTTGTTCTCTATTATAATCATAATTTTTTTGGAGAGTTAAAGTCATTTTACTGTAAGCTTCAACTGATCCTAGTCCATAAATACAAGATACACTTGCAACAATTAAGACATCATCTCTTTCTAAGAGTGATCTAGTAGCAGAGTGTCTCATTCTATCTATTTGTTCATTTATAGATGCTTCCTTTTCTATATAAGTGTCTGATCTTGGTACGTATGCTTCTGGGGTATAATAATCATAATATGACACAAAATATTCAACAGCATTATCTGGGAAAAACCCCTTCATCTCCCCGTAGAGTTGGGCAGCAAGGGTTTTATTTGGAGCAAGTATTAGGGCAGGCCTATTTGTCTCTTCAATTACTTTAGCCATAGTGAAGGTTTTGCCTGATCCCGTAACACCTAATAAAACTTGATTAAACTCATTCTTCTTTGCACCATTTACTAAATTTTTAATAGCTTCTGGTTGGTCACCAGCTGGTTTAAAATCAGATTTAATTTTAAATTTCTTTCCACCTTCAAGTTTTCCACCAATTTTTGGATTTTTACTTTGAATATCTGTAATTAAATCTTGATAAGTATTTTCCATATATTAAATAAAGTAATAGAATATAAACAATTTTCAATGAGCATAATATCTAACAGTCTTAAAAGAATTAAACCATCTCCTACCATCGCAGTTACGCAGAAAGCAAGAGAATTGAAAGCTGCTGGCAAAGATGTAATTGCTCTAGGCGCAGGCGAACCTGATTTTGATACACCTAATAATATAAAAAATGCTGCTGTTAAAGCGATCAGAATAGGGGATACTAAATACACACCAGTTGATGGAACACCCGCAATTAAAAATGCAGTAATTAAAAAGTTTAAAAGGGAAAATAACTTAACTTATACCTCTGACCAGATAACAGTAGGTACTGGCGGAAAACAAGTTTTGTATAATGCTTTTGTAGCAACATTAAATAAAGGTGATGAAGTTATTATTCCTGCTCCATTTTGGGTATCGTATCCAGATATGGTTTTGCTTGCTGGTGGTAAACCAAAATTTATTAAATGTGGAGAGGAAGATAGTTTTAAATTAACACCTACAAAACTTAAAAAAGCAATAACGAAAAAAACAAAATGGATAATTTTAAATTCTCCTTCAAATCCAACTGGTGCAGCATATACAAAAAAAGAAATTATTAATTTAGGAAAGATATTATTAAAAAATAAGAATATTTTTATCTTGAGTGACGATATTTATGAGCATGTAAAATTTGATGATTTTAAATTTTTTACAATAGCACAAATTAAGAAACTTAAAGATAGAACACTTACAATGAATGGGGTAAGCAAAGCATATGCCATGACTGGTTGGAGAATTGGTTATGCAGCTGGTCCTAAAAATATCATAGCCGCAATAAGAAAAATCCAGTCGCAATCGACCTCAAATCCATCCTCTATAAGTCAAGCAGCTGCCGTTGAAGCTTTGAATGGAACTCAGAGTTTTATAAAAAAAAGAGCTAAATCTTTTAGCGACAGGAGAAATTTTGTTGTGAATTATTTAAATAGTATTCCAGGGATTACTTGCTTAATGCCAAAAGGCGCGTTTTATGTTTTTCCAAGTTGTAAAGGGTTAATTGGAAAAAAAACAAAAATAAAAAATGATAAAGACTTTGTGCAAAAACTTCTTGAAAAACAGAATGTAGCTGTAGTTCAAGGTTCTGCATTTGGACTTGATGGTTATTTTAGAATTTCATACGCAACATCAATGAAAAAATTAAAGATTGCTATGGAACGAATTAAGCTTTTTTGTGAAAGTTTAGGCTAAATTTAGTCTAATTACCGATTTTGCTGCATCTATTACTGAAACTTCTGGTTCTATAAATTTCATTTGAAGAATCTCCTCAGCATATTTTGTATCTGTTTCCATTTTAAGACCTAAATCAGGAACTAAATTTTTTGCACTTGAATCTAAATAACTTATAAATTTAACCATAAAATTAGGTAATTCTTTCTTAGGAAGTTTCTTAGAATGACTTGGAATGTTTTCAGCCATTATTTTTGACAATTCAAGAATTGATCTAGTTTCAGATCCAACAATTAATCTTCTACCTTCAGCTTTTTTATTGTTTAATGATAAAACATGTGCTTTGGCTATATCTTTAACATGGGATATCATCACTGAAAATTTTGGAGCAGCTGGATATTTACCTTGCAGTAATTGTTTAATATATTCCATTGATGTACAACTTTTCTCATTCAAAAAATCTCCTAAAACAAAACCAGGATTAATACAAGTGAGTTTATTTTTAATACCTTTACTTTCCATAAGTTCCCAAGCAGCTCTTTCAGCTCTAGTTTTAGATACAAAATAATCTGTAGTTTTGTTCCATTCTAAGTCAGTCCAATCATTTTCTCCAAATGTATAAGGGTTTGTTCGGTTTGGTTTTCTATACATACAAACTATTGAAGATGTTTTTACAATATGTTCTACTTTTGCATTTATTCCTGCATTTAAAACTCTCAAAGTTCCATCTTTTGCAGCTGGAGTAAGAGATTCTCTGTCATTTGAAACTTTTAATGGGAAAGGAGAAGCAACATGAATTATGTATTTGCAACCTTCAGCGGCTTTATCCCAACCGTCATCTTTTAATAGATCTAATTCTACAAAGGATAGGTTTTCTGTTGAAGCATTATTTTCCTCAAGTGTTTTTTTTGTTATTTTAACTGAATTAATATCTCTAACTGTTCCTAATACCTCATAACCAGAATTTAATAATTCTATAGCAACATGTTTTGCAATAAATCCGCTGATACCAGTCAGTAAGACCTTTTCACTCATATAATTTTAAAACTATTTTGATTTTCTTTTTTTCTCTAAGCCAAAAACAGGAGAATTTCTAAATCTCAGAACTAGTATAGCTATTGCTATTAGTACAATTGCTCCAGCTTCATAAAGCAATACTTCTGGATTTATTGATTTTCCTTGCAGTATAATAAATCTAGCAAGAGCTGTTATAGCAATAAACAATGGCAATGTTATTTGAATTGATTGACTCTCCCAAAATACTCTGACCATAGCTAAAACCTCTAAATAAAGAAATAGTAATAGCAAATCAGCTAAAGTGACTTTTTGAACTTCAATCATTTGATATATTTCTATACCAAACGCAATAACGGTAGCCCCAAGTATTATTACTAAAGCTAATAATTGAATTTGTTTTACAATATTCTCCATAAAATTATTTTATAAATGATATTTTATTAATTTGCAGCTAAATATTTCTCTGCCTCTAATGCAGCCATACAGCCCATTCCTGCTGCAGTTACTGCCTGCCTATAAATTTTATCTTTCACATCTCCAGCTGCGTAAACTCCTGGAATATTAGTCTCGGTAGAATCGCTTTTAGTAATTAAATAGCCTGTGCTATCCATTTCTAGCTGATCTTTAAATAAAGATGTAGCAGGATCATGTCCAATAGCTATAAATAATCCATCTATCTTTAAATCTGATGTTTCATTAGTTTTAACATTTTTAATTTTCAATCCTTTTACATTTTTTGGCTCATCATCACCTATTACTTCTTCAACAACAGAGTCCCAAATAATCTCAATTTTTTTATTTTCCATTAATTTTTTCTGTAAAAGTTTTTCAGCTCTAAGTTCATCTCGCCTATGAATTAATTGTACCTTTGATGCAAATTTTGTAAGAAACATAGCTTCTTCTACTGCAGCATTTCCTCCACCAACAACTGCAACTATTTTATCTTTGAAAAAAAAGCCATCACATGTTGCACAAGCTGATACTCCAAATCCCTTAAATTTTTGTTCAGATTCAATGTTTAACCATCTTGCTTGTGCTCCAGTCGAAATTATAATCGAGTCTGCCGTATATTTTTGCCCTCCATCACCAATTGCCTCAAACGGTTTAGATTTTAAATTTACTGACTGAATATGATCTTCAACTAAATCGGTTCCAACTGCTTTTGCCTGCTCTCTCATTTGTTCCATTAGCCATGGCCCTTGAATAACATCTGCAAATCCAGGGTAGTTCTCAACATCAGTTGTTATAGTTAATTGACCACCCGGTTGCATACCAGCAACCAACATTGGTTTAAGCATAGCTCTCGCAGCATAAACAGCAGCTGTATAACCAGCTGGCCCTGATCCAATTATTAACACTTTTGTATGTTTAGTTGGTTTTTCACTCATACAGGTCTATATAGTAAATAATGAGCAAATTAAAAGGTATATTATTGACTGAGGGCATGCATGGCATGCTTAGCCAAGTAGAAGGTTTAGCCAAAGCTCTTGATCTTGATTTTACTCACCACAAGGTTGAACTTAAAAATTTATGGAGTTTAATTCCACCAAAATTTACGCCAATTTCTCAAAATGTTTACAAAAAAATAAACTATTCAGATTTCGATATAATAATTTCTTGTGGAAGAAAAAGTATAATTCCATCAATTCATTTAAAAAAAATCTCAAATAAAAAAGTTTTTAATATTCATATACAAGATCCAAAAATAAACTTTGATTATTTTGATCTTATTATAGCACCCGAACATGATGGAATTAGTGGTTCAAATATAATTAATACGAAAGGTGCAATTCACTATCTTACAAAAGAGGAAATAGAGGAAAACAAGGATTACTTAAACTCATTTATAAGAAAAGATAACAGAAATATTTGGTGCTTAATTATGGGTGGACCAACCAAATACTATGATTATTCAACAAAAAACATGAAACATATTTTTTCAATTTTCTATAAGCTTTTAAAGAAAAAAGATTTTCAACTTGTCGTAATTCCATCAATGAGGACACCAGTAAATACAATTCATTATGCAAAAGAATTTTTTGGTGAAAATCATACAGTTATAATGAATGTAGATAAAAAAGCCTATTTATCTGCTTTAGCCATTTCAGAGAACATTATAGTTACTTGTGACTCAAGCTCAATGATCTCTGAAGCTGCTTTAACAGGAAAACCTATTTATATTGCAAATATTTTGCCTAAAAAAAATGATATTCGGTTCCAAAGATTTCGAAAATTGTTTAGAGATTTAAATATTACTAGAAATCTTGGAGAAGATGTTGAAAATTGGACCTATCAAAGTCTTGATGAAACTAATAGGGTAGCAAAAATTATAAAAGAAAAAATTAATTATTAATGTCATTTTTAAACTCAATATTAAACGACTCAAAAAAATTTGATAATCCATTCGAGCATTGGGAATTAAATAAACCTCTAACAGATGATCAAATAAATGAGATAATAAGTGCAGATATATCTGACCCAGCAAAACATAACCTTAATTATGATGGAACCAGAGCTATTGATGGAGGTGAGGGAAAATTTAGAGAGGGAATTTCAGATGGTGGAAAAGCTTTAAAATTTCGATGTTTTATAACTCATGAAAATACCAGAGAATTTCCAGGTCTCACAAATTTAATTAAAGAACTTCAAAGTAAAGAAACTCATCTAAAAATTTCTGAATTAATCAATAAAGATTTGTCTAATTCTTATGTACGAGTTGAGGTTATATGTGATCGAGAAGGTTTTTGGCTGAAACCACATTGTGATATTAAGGAAAAGCTTATGTCATGTTTATTATTCGTTAATAAACATAATGAAAGTGAGGAACTTGGTACAGATTTTTATGATAGTGATTTAAAGCTAATTAAAACATTACCTTATAAAGATAATTATGGATATTTTTTTTCTAGTGGACCCAATACTTGGCATGGAATGGAAAAGAAAGAGATAATTAAAGAGAGAAGGTGTTTACAAGTAAATTATGTGACTTTTAAAACTGATTGGAAAGTTGAAAATTAATCCTCCCAATCAAATCTAGGAAATGTATCAAATACTTTAAAAATTCCCTCAGACCAGGTGTTGCAGACTTTAGAATAATCTTCATCATTTAAACTTAAACATTTTAATGATGCTAATTTATTTTCATCTTTTTTGTAAATTGCAAAATCAATGGGAGGACCAACAGTTAAGTCACTTTTTAAAGTAGAGTCCATAGAAATTAGTGCACACCTTGATGCATCTCCAATTGATACATCTGGTTTAATCACTCTATCAAGTATTGGTTTGCCATACTTAACCTCACCAATCACCAGGTAAGGTTTACTGTCTGCTGGTCTTATATAGTTTCCCTGAGGATATATAAGGTATAGCTCTGGCTTTTGTCCTTTTATTTGACCACCTATTATAAAAGTTGAACCTAAAAGGACATCATCAGTATTTATTCCTTGAGGAGATGAGTGTTTTATATTTAGACTTCCCACATAAGATGCAATTTGTTCAAAGTCTTTACATGTATTTAAATTAAGTATTCCTGATGAGCTTTTTAAATCCTTCTCTACAGATTTGTAAACAGCTTGTGATGTTCCTAAGTTACCAGATGTTACCATTACAATTGTTCTATCACCAACATCATGAGTAAACATTTTCGAATAAATATTTACATTATCTAAACCCGCATTAGTTCTCGAGTCTGATGCGAAGACTAACCCTTCATTTGTTTTTATTCCAATACAGTATGTCATGAGCGATTTTTATTTAAAAATGACATAATTATCAAATATTTTATGTCATAGCAGCTATTTGTATTTAGCAATTGTTTTGTAATTTTTTTTATCAAAAATTATAAAATGTCTGTTTCTCTATGGAAAAATTATGATTCAAAATCTGCATATGATGGATATTTGACAGAAGAAAATAAAATTAGAAAACATGCTAGAATTATGACTGGCATATTAGAAAGACATGGAACAAAAAAACTTCAGGAAATTGAAAAAAATTGTCAAAGTACCATAAGTGCAAGAGGTATTAATTTTAGAGTTTATGCAGCAAACAATAGAGCAGAGGAAAAAAAATGGCCATTAGATATCATACCAAGAATTATTCCAAAGTCTCAATGGAATAAAATTTCTAGAGGATTAATTCAAAGAGTTAAAGCATTAAATTTATTTATAGATGATGTTTATAATAAAAAAAAAATTTTTAAGGATAAGGTTGTTCCAAAAGAATTAATATTTAATTCACCATTTTATTTAAAAGAGTGTGAAGGTTTTTCTCCAAAGTATAAAGCTTGGGCAAATATATCGGGAATTGATTTAATTAGAAATATTAATGGAGAATACCTGGTTCTCGAAGATAATTTACGTGTCCCATCAGGGGTATCGTATATGTTGGAAAATAGAATGGTAATGAGGGACGTATTTCCGGAATTATTTACCCGATATAAAGTTTCCTCAATCCACCAGTATTCTAATAAACTTTACCAAAGTATGATTGAATGCATACCAAAAAAAACTGATAATCCTCACATGGTTGTTTTAACACCAGGCATATATAATTCAGCCTACTTTGAACATTCGTTTTTAGCTCAACAAATGGGAATTGCTTTGGTCGAGGGTAAAGATTTATTTGTTGAAAATGATTTTGTTTATATGAAAACAGTTAAAGGAAAATTAAAAGTTGATTGTATATACAGAAGATTAGATGATACTTTTCTTGATCCAAAAGTATTCAACAAAGAATCACTCATCGGAGTTCCTGGGTTATTTAAATGTTGGAAAAAGGGAAATGTTGGTATTATTAACGCCCTTGGAACTGGAGTTGCAGATGATAAGGCTGTTTATTCTTATGTTAATAAAATGATTGTCTATTATTTAGGTGAGCAACCTAAACTTAACCAAGTAGAAACATTTTTGTGTGAAAACAAAGTTCACATGCAACATGTAATTGAAAATATAGCTAAGCTTGTTGTTAAACCAGCAAATGCTTCAGGTGGATATGGAATAATGATTGGTCCGAAAGCACCAAAAAAAGAGCGAGAAGAGATGGTAAAAAAGATTAAAAAAAATCCTCGAGAATTTGTAGCTCAACCTCTAGAAATATTATCAACAATACCAACTATTTGTGAAAATGGTATTGAGCCAAGACATTTAGATTTAAGGCCTTTTATATTAACTGGCAAAACTTCTTATGTTACAACTGGCGGTCTTACAAGAGTTGCTTTGAGAAAAGGAAGTACCATAGTAAATAGTTCTCAAGGAGGTGGGTCTAAAGATACAATGGTTGTTGATGCTTAGTTTTCTTGAAGAGCTTTTACTTTAAGTTTTTTTGTTTTTAGACTATTTATTGCTTCTAAAAACGAATATGCAGTAGACATATTTGTACAATAAGGAATTTTATTAGCCAAGGCTCCTCTTCTTAAAGCTTTTGCATCACTAATTCTATTTTCACTATTTCCACCCCCAGTATTAATTACTAATGAGATTTTTTTTGAATTAAGTACATCTACTATATGAGGTTTGCCACTACTTACTTTATTAATTTTTCTGCACTTCATACCATTTTTAATTAAAATATCTGCAGTCCCTTTAGTTCCTGACAAAGAAAATCCCAATTTTAACAACCTTTGTGCAATACCAATTATTTCTTGCTTATGAGAGTCTTTTACAGATAAAAATGCTAAACCTTTTGTTGGTAATGAATTTGCTGCTGCTATCTGACTTTTGGCTATTGCCATACCAAAGTCATCATCAAACCCCATCACTTCTCCAGTAGATTTCATTTCTGGTCCAAGTAATAGATCACTATCAGGAAATTTATTGAATGGGAATACTGCCTCTTTGACTGCAAACTTTTTATTGGTTTTATATTTTAATTTGTACTTTGAAAGTTTTTCTCCTGCCATTATTCTGGATGCAATTTTAGCTAGCGGAACCCCATTAGCTTTTGAGACAAATGGTACAGTTCTACTTGCTCTTGGGTTTACTTCTATAACAAATATTTCATCCTTTTTTATTGCAAATTGAATATTCAAAAGCCCTTTAACTTTTAGTGCTAATGCTAATTTTCTAGTTTGGATTTTAATTTCTTTTAAAAGATTATCTTTTATTGATACTGGAGGTAAGCAGCATGCAGAGTCCCCAGAATGAACTCCTGCCTCTTCAATGTGTTGCATGATACCCGCAACATAAACATCTTTACCATCAGAGATAGCGTCTACATCAACTTCCATGGCATGATCTATAAATTTATCTATTAAAATTGGATTTTGTTCTGAAGCTTTAAATGCTTCATTAACAAACTTTTTAAGTTGGCTTTTATCATGAACTATCTCCATTGCTCGACCGCCTAAAACGTATGAAGGCCTTACAACAACTGGAAGTCCAATTTTTTCACTTATTTTAATCGCCTGATCAAATTTATTGGCTATTCCACTTTCGGCTTGTCTTAAATTTAATTTGATTAAAAGATCTCTAAATCTATCTCTATCCTCTGCTAAATCAATTGAACCATATTGAGTACCAAGTATTGGTAATTTGTTTTCATGTAAAAATTTTGCTAGTTTAATTGGAGTTTGACCTCCAAATTGAGCAATAACACCAACAAGATTTCCTTTTGATTTTTCTTTTAATATAATATTTTGAACATATTCCTCTATAAGAGGCTCAAAGTATAATCTATCACTTGTATCATAATCTGTCGAAACAGTCTCAGGATTACAATTTACCATAATTGTCTCAAATCCAGCTTCCTTTAGTGAAAAGCTTGCCTGACAACAGCAATAATCAAACTCTATTCCTTGTCCAATTCTATTTGGACCTCCTCCAAGAATAATTATTTTTTTCTTATTACTAGGATCAGCCTCACACTCAGTATTCAACGAAAAATTTCTTTGATACGTTGAATACATATATGGAGTAAAGGATTTAAATTCAGCTGCACACGTATCTACTTTTTTAAAGACAGGCAAAACTTTAAGAGCAACTCTTTTAGATCTAACTATTTTCTCATTAATTCCTGTTAGTTTCGATAATTTTTTATCTGAAAAACCAATGGATTTAATTCTATTAAACTCATTGTATGTTTTTGGAATTCCTTTCTTAATTATATTTTTTTCTTCATCAACAAGATCTTTGATTTGATTTAAGAACCATGGATCAACTTTTGATAGATTATATATTGTATTTAATGAAATATTTTTTTTAAAAGCTTCCCCAATTAATAGTAGTCTATTTGGAACGCTAAGTTTTAAATTTTTTAAAATCTCTTTTTTTGAATAATTAAAAAAATTGTCCAATCCAGATAATCCAGTTTCTAATGAAACTAAAGCTTTTTGATAGGACTCTTTAAAATTTCTACCAATTGCCATTGCCTCACCAACCGATCTCATTGAGGTTCCAAGTACAGCTTTGGTGTCAGAAAATTTCTCAAATGTAAATCTAGGTATTTTTGTTACCACATAATCAATTGTTGGTTCAAATGAAGCGGGAGTTACTTTTGTTATCTCATTTTTTAATTCATCAAGAGTATATCCAACTGCAAGTTTAGCAGCTACTTTTGCAATTGGAAAACCTGTGGCTTTGGAGGCTAGAGCTGAGGATCTCGATACCCTAGGGTTCATCTCAATTATAACCATCCTTCCATTTCTAGGATTTATTGCAAACTGTACATTTGACCCTCCCGTCTCAACTCCAATTTTTCTCAAACAAGCAATAGAGGCATTTCTCATGACTTGGTATTCTTTATCAGTAAGAGTTAATGCTGGAGCGACAGTAATTGAGTCTCCAGTATGTATTCCCATTGGATCTACATTTTCTATAGAACAAATGATTATACAGTTATCATTTCTGTCTCTTACAACCTCCATTTCAAACTCTTTCCACCCCTCTAAAGACTCCTCAATTAAAACTTGATTTTGAGGTGACTCATTCATTCCATTTCTAACAAGTTTAAAAAATTCCTTTTTACTTTTTGCAATTCCTCCACCTAATCCGCCCAGTGTGAAAGACGGTCTTATAATTGCTGGCAAACCAATTTCTCTTAAACATTTTGAGGCATTTTTGAAATTATTTATGATCCTTGATTTGGGTAAATCTAAACCAATGTCAGACATATTTTTTCTGAATTTTTTTCTATCTTCAGCATTTTCAATTGCTTTTGATTTTGCACCTATTAGCTCAATTTTGTATTTTTTTAAAAGACCAGATTTTTCAGCACTTATTGCTAAATTTAAAGCTGTCTGGCCGCCCATAGTAGGTAGAATTGCATTAGGCTTTTCTTTTTTAATTACCTCTTCAAGAACTGGAATTGTAATAGGCTCTATGTAAGTTTTGTCAGCAACTCCAGGGTCAGTCATAATAGTTGCAGGATTCGAATTTATTAATACCACTTCAAAACCTTCATCTTTAAGTGCTTTGCAGGCTTGTGTACCTGAATAATCAAATTCGCATGCTTGTCCAATTATTATAGGACCTGCACCAATAACTAATATTTTTTTAATGTCTTTTCTTTTTGGCATATTTTTTTACATCTTGAA
Source organism: uncultured Pelagibacteraceae bacterium (assembly GCA_902534465.1). Lineage (GTDB taxonomy): Bacteria > Pseudomonadota > Alphaproteobacteria > Pelagibacterales > Pelagibacteraceae > Pelagibacter. The sequence continues at coordinate 67,912 of CACAPU010000003.1, read as the reverse complement.
TAAAATTTTTGAACAAATATTGACTATCCTGTGGTCCAGGATTTGCCTCAGGATGGTATTGAACCGAAAAAACTGGTCTACTTTTTAATCTTATTCCTTCAATAGTATTATCAAAAAGTGACTTATGAGTTATTTGAATTTTTTTAGACAAGCTTTTTTCTATTACAACAAAACCATGATTTTGGCTTGTAATCTCAACTTTGTTGTTAATTAAATTTTTTACTGGATGATTTGCTCCTCTATGACCTAACTTCATTTTTTTTGTTTTGGCATTTAGCGCTAAGGCTAAAATTTGATGGCCCAAGCAAATGCCAAAGATTGGATAATTCCACTTTATTAATTTTTGTATGGTTTTAATTGCATATTTACCAGTTGCTGCTGGGTCACCTGGACCATTTGATAAAAAAATTCCATCTGGTTTTAATTTTGAAATCTCCTCAGCCGTTGTCTTACAAGAAACTACTTTTACTTCACAATTATAATCAGAAAAATATCTTAAAATATTTTTTTTTATTCCATAATCAATTGCAACTATCTTAAATATTTTTTTGGTATTTTTTTTATACCCGTCCTCTTTTTTCCAAGTTTTAAAACCTTTCCATAAATAAGTTTTTTTTGTTGAAACTTCTTTTGCAAGATCTAGGCCGTCTAGCCCAGGCCATTTAATTGAATTATTAATTAATTTTTTTATGTTAAATTTACCTTTTTTATTATTTGATATCGTTCCTTTTGGGGCACCTTTATCACGAATAAAATTTGTTAAACTTCTTGTATCTAATCCAGTTAATCCAACTATTTTGTTTTTTTTAAGCCAATCATTCAAGGTTTTTAAAGCTCTATAATTTGAGGGAGAAGTAATCTCAGAATTAAATATTGCACCTCTCGTCCAAACTTTATCAGACTCTAAATCTTCATTGTTAGTTCCAACATTTCCAATATGAGGAAATGTAAAGTTAATAATTTGACCAGCATACGAAGGGTCCGATATAATCTCTTGGTATCCAGTTAAAGAAGTGTTAAAGCAAACTTCTCCGGTGGCTGTACCCTGATATCCAAGACCAATACCTTTAAAAACTATCTTGTTATCAAGAACTAAAATACCTGTTGGAAATTGATGTTTAATTGCAATTTTATTTTTTTGTTTTTCTTTCAATTACAACTCATGAGTTAAAGGTCTATACAATAAAACCTTTTTTTGCGCAACACATCTAATGTATATTGTGTAAAAATTTTTTTTTTCTTTTTGAAGAATTTTTTTGGTGCGGTAAAATTATACTATGAGCTTAAGAGAAAAAATCGAAACAGACTATAAAAGTGCATTAAAAGCTAAGGATAAAAATAAAATATCAACTTACAGGTTAATTTTGTCAGGAATTAAGGATTTGGATATTAGCAACAGATCTCAAGTTGATAAAAAAGAGACCGATGACGAAGACGTTAAAAAGCTTTTAAAAAAAATGATAAAGCAAAGAACCGAATCAATAGAAATGTACAAAAAAAATAATAGAAATGATCTTCAAGAAGTAGAGGAGAAAGAAGTGGAAGTAATTAGTCAATATTTGCCTCAACAACTTAGCGATGAAGATACTAGGAAGTTATGTTCTGAAATTATTAATTCTACTGGAGCAAGTTCAATTAAAGATATGGGCAAAGTGATGGGTGAATTAAAAAAAAATAATGCTGATAGTATTGATTTCTCTAAAGCTGGAGCAATGATAAAAGAATTGCTGAACCAAAAATGAAGTACCCAAAAGAGTATTTAGAGGAAATAAAAACAAGATTAAAAGTTTCAACAGTTGTATCTAAAACTGTAAATTTAAAAAAAAGAGGCAAAGAGTATGTAGGCTTGTCTCCATTCAAAACTGAAAAAACTCCTTCTTTCACTGTAAATGATGAAAAGGAGTTTTATCATTGTTTTAGTACTGCAGAACACGGAAATATTTTTGATTTTGTAATGAAAACACAAAATTTAAAATTTGGGGAAGCCGTTAAGTCACTTGCAAATCTTGCAGGTATGCAACCTTATACTTTTTCTAAAGAAGATGAGATTAGAGAAAAAAAATGGAATAATTATAAGTCTATATTAAATAAATATGTAGATCATTATCATGACGAGTTGTTAAAAAATTCAAATTCAATTAAGGCTAAAGATTATCTTAAAAAAAGAGGTTTAACTAAAGAGGAAGTTCAAAAATTTAAGATTGGATTTGAAACAAATGACTTAAACTTCCAACAAAATATTTTTAAGGAATTTAATGAAAATGAAATCAAAGACACTGGCCTTTTTTATTTTGACGAAAATAAAAAAAAATATGTTTCAAGATTTAGAGACAGAGTAATATTCCCTATAAAAAATATTTCTGGTGATCCTATTGCTATTGGTGGAAGAATTTTAAATGACAATAAGTATTTGGCAAAATATATAAATTCTCCTGAGACTCCCTTTTTTAAAAAAGGATCAAATCTTTTTAATTTGGATTTTGCACGCAAATTATCAAATAACGTAAACAATATTTTTTTAGTTGAAGGTTATATGGATGTGATTGGATTAAGTAAAAATAAAATAGATAATGTTGTTGCCAATTTAGGGACATCTTTGACAAGTAGGCAAATTTTAACTTTAAATCAGTTTTTTGATGAAATAGTAATATGTTTTGATGGTGATGATAGTGGTTACAAAGCTGCATTAAGAGCAGCAGAAAATTCTATAATTGAATTAAAACCTGAGAAAAAAATCTCTTTTCTATTTTTGCCCGAAAAACACGATCCAGACAGTTTTGTAAATAAAAATGGTAAAGATTTTTTTCTTGAATTTTCTATAAATAATTCAGTTTCCATTCATAAATTTATTTACAACCATTATTTTAAAGAAATGGATGATAACCCTTCTTCTAGAGCAATTTTTGAAAAAAAATTGAGATCTATATCTTCAACTATTAAAGATGAATTTATCAGAAAATATGTACTTGAATATTTTTTAGATAAGATTTCAGAACTTACGCCAAATACTAGTTCAAAATATAAAAAAAATTATTCAAAGATTACCAAATCACTCAAATCAACACAAAATTATTACAATGAAACTAAGTCTTTCAAAGCAATTGATATTAAAGAATTTTCATTCTTATACATTTTGCTAAAAAAACCAGAATTAATAAAAGATAATTTTGATTTAATTGAAAATGTGAAATTATTTAGCGGTGAAAATAAGTTGTTACTAAAGGAAATATTAGTTCAAACAAATAACTTTGAAAATACAGATATTGAAAAAATTAATGTCGATCAGAATTTAATAGAGAGAGTTTTAAAATATGCATCAATTAAGCACATTATGATTAAAAATTTTAATGATGATGAAAAAATAGTTGAAATTTTATCTGAGATTACTAGAGATTTGAAAAATTATGAACTAGAAATAAGAATAGAGGAATTAGAATCAAGATTTTCTAAGGATTTGAGTGAAGTGACATTTAATGAGTTAAAAGAGCTTAAAAAACTGCAAAAAATCAATTAATTTTTAAACAAAATCACATAGATTTTTTTAATTTAAGCATTATATACATTCTGAACTTTTTAATTGTGGAACGTATAATTACAAAATCATTTGCAAGGTTGATGGGCAGGGGTGTCCATAGAGGTTTCATTACCTATGAAGAATTAAATAAATCTTTAGGAAAAAGAAATTTATCTAATGAAAATTTAGAGCAAGCATTTATCCATATTCTTAATGAGAAAATAATATTAGTTGAAAAGAAAGCAGATTTTAAGGTTTTAAGAAAAAAGGATAACGGTTCTAAAGAGGAGGGAAAATCAGTAGAAAAAAGTGACGATCCAATAAGAATGTATTTAAGAGAGATGGGAGGCGTTGAACTTCTTTCTAGAGAAGGTGAAATTGCGATAGCAAAAAGAATTGAGGCTGGAAAAGATGTAATGTTAAATGCTCTTTCACAGAGCCCAATAACAGCACAACAGTTCTTTGAGTGGAATAAAAAGCTCCATAATGACGAAATATTGGTAAGAGAAATTATAGATATTGATACAAATTATATGGAAGATGAGGATACTGGTCAAAGTGCAAAACAAAAAAAATCAGACGATAATAGCAATAATCAAAATGATGAGGATGGCACTAACACTTCTGAGGACGATGAATTTAATCCAACTCTTGCGGCTATGGAGACTGAAATTAAGCCTAAAGTTTTACAGACAGTAAATAATCTAACAAAAGAATATAATAAATTAATAAAATATCAAAACGAAAAACTAAATTGTTTACTAAATTCAAAACAATTCTCACCATCGAAGGAAAAAAATTATAAAAAAATTGTTGAAGATATATTAGAAAATATAAAAACTTTACAACTTTCACCTTCGGTATTAGAGGATTTAGTACAAAAACATTATGTCGAAAACCGAAAAATAATTTCATTAGAAGGTAATTTGTTAAGGCTTGCTTTAAATGAAAAAATTTCTAGGGATGAATTTATTAAATTTTATGTTGGTAATGAAATTAATCCGAATTTAAAAAACTTTTTAGATACAAATGACGTATGGAAGAAATTTTTTCAAAAACATAAGATTGAATTTAAGAATATTAGAGATAGGCTCATCGAGATAAGTAATAAACTTGGTATCTCAGTTACTGATTATAAATCAATGGTAAGCAGAATACAAAAAGGTGAAAAGGAGTCACGAATTGCAAAAAAAGAAATGGTCGAAGCTAATCTAAGATTAGTTATATCTATAGCTAAAAAGTATACAAATAGAGGTTTGCAATTTTTAGATTTAATTCAAGAGGGAAATATAGGTTTAATGAAAGCAGTTGATAAATTTGAGTATAGAAGAGGTTATAAATTTTCCACTTATGCTACGTGGTGGATTAGACAAGCAATTACAAGATCAATTGCGGATCAAGCTAGAACAATAAGAATTCCTGTACATATGATTGAAACTATAAATAAAATTGTCAGAACTCAAAGGTTAATTTTAAGCGAATTTGGCAGAGAGGCAACTCCTGAGGAACTTTCAAAAAAACTGAGAATGCCATTAGAGAAAGTAAGAAAAGTTTTAAAAATCTCAAAGGAACCTGTATCTTTAGAAAAACCTGTTGGAGACGAAGAAGATAGTAGTTTGGGAGATTTTATTGAAGACACTAAAGCCCTAGCTCCTCTTGAACAAGCAATAAAGTCAAATCTAAGTGAAGCTACTACAAAAATATTATCAACATTAACTCCTAGAGAAGAGAGAGTTTTGAGAATGAGATTTGGAGTTGGAATGAACACAGATCACACTCTAGAGGAGGTTGGCTTACAGTTTTCCGTAACAAGAGAAAGAATTAGACAAATAGAGGCCAAAGCACTTAGAAAATTAAAACACCCTAGTAGATCAAAACAACTTAAAAGTTTCTTAGAAAGTTAATATAGGGCCGTTAGCTCAATAGTAGAGTACTGCATTGACATTGCAGGGGTAGTTGGAGCGTAACCAACACGGCCCACCAGTTTAATGGATTATCTGTAATTGATAACTGTTGAAAAATGTTATAACAAGAGTAGATTTTTGGGCCTGTAGCTCAGTTGGTTAGAGCAGTACACTCATAATGTATTGGTCCCAGGTTCGAGTCCTGGCGGGCCCACCAAATCCAGTAAAATCAACGTTTAGAAAATTTGCTTTTTTATAATTTTAGCAAAAAACCCCCTAAAAATATTTTCATTGTATACCAAATTGATTCCAATCTTTTTTGGCAATGTACTGGTCACTTAAAAGCTTGAGTGGTATGTTTTTATATGGCGAAAGCACAAACTATAGGACGTATAGGAGAATTATCAGTTGAGTTAGAACTAACTAGTAGGAACTGGCTAGTAGGGAATTTCAATTCTAATATTCAGAACGCAGCAGTTTATGATCTATTTGCTGTAAAAAAAAATAATAAAAAACTCATTAGAGTAAAATCTTATAGTCTTTTTGATGGTGATAAGGGTACTATTCAGTATTCATCAAGAAAGACAGGTGAAATATTTTTAGATTTACTTAAAGATAATAAAGATGACTTTGTAATTCTTTGTGGAGTAAGCAATGGCAAAGTTAAAGAATATTTTATTGTACCTACGTTGGTTGTTGATAAAACACTTAAAGAGTCAAATAGAATTTACCATCTAGGTAAGAAAAGAGATGGATCTAAACGTAAAGTAACATCTCATAGAGCTATATTTCTTCAGGAAAGCAAAGATCATTATTGGTGTGGCTGGAGAAGAAAATGGAATAGATATTTAAATAATTGGAATATACTTGAAAAATAAAAATATGAGGAAAAAAATTATTTATGCTTGATAAAATTAAAAAAACAGCAAATAAAACAATAGATAAATCAAAAGAGGCAACTGATGCATCTATAAAGTATGGTAAAAAACTTATACGCAAAAAAGCATTAGAGGCCATAAGAGAAAAGTTAGAGTTTGCTCAAAAAAAGGAAAGTGATTTTACTAAAGAAGAAATGAGAAAAATGATTGCCAAGGAAGAAAAGAAAATTATCAAAAGCCTTGGCTTAAGAGGAGGATTGACAACAATTTTAGCAATGTTTGGGATAGTGAATTTCTAATGCTTAAATTTTTAACAAAACAGTTTTTATACGGACGATTATATCTCTGGTTAAAAGAGAGAATTGGTGGAATTCTATTATTGGCAATATCAATATTTCTGATCTTTTATATTCATAGTGAGTATTTAAACTATGTCGAATATAAAACTAAATTTGAAAAAAGTTATATAGGATTATCTTTTATAATTAAAAATACCTTAATCCTTCTTATTGCAGGAGGATATTTTTATTTTTTTTTATTTTTAAATAAAGCAAAAAAATCAATTAAAGAAGATAAAGAAATACTTAAACAAGAGACAAATAAAAATAACGAGGAAATGGTAAATTCCCTAGATGAGTTTCTTGAAGATGATGAATTTAAATGAAAAAACTTTTAGGGATTGTGGTTTTTTGGTTTTTTTGAGAAGGTAAATTAATTGAGGACTGAAAATCTAAACAATAATTTAAAATATCTAATTGTATTTTTGTTGGGATTGTATGTTGGTCTTGAATTCCCTGATAAAGACCAGATGTTTCAAAAATCACTCGGCCACAGATCAATAATTACCCACAGCATATTGTTACCATTGTTATTAATTTTAATTAATTCATTTAAACCAAAGATTTTAATTAATATTTTTATTATAGGAGTTTTTTTAGGAATTGGGCTTCATTTATCAGCAGATCTCCACCCTAAGAACTGGAATTGGTACGGCTATGCAAATATAAAACTTCCTTCAAACAAATCCATAGGTGCGTTAAGTCCTATCTGGATAGGAGCGAACGCCATAATAAGTATTTTTTTTTCGATAAAAATATTATTTAAAAATTTCAATAAAAAATTATTCAAATTCTCTTTTGTTATTATTGCATTGGTGACAGGTGCTCTGTATTCAAGTATTGAAGATCATAATCAAACAGTAATTTTAATTACTTATTTTGCAATATTTTCTGGTACTTTTTATATTGTTCAAAAAAAACAAAATTAAACACGTACACAATAATTTACTTTATCAGGTTTTTTTATTGTATTCCATATTGTGTAAATGAAATTGCTATTATTAAATTAGTTAGATACTACAACGTTAAAAAGTGTTCTCTCAGGACTCTCATAATGTATTGGTCCCAGGTTCGAGTCCTGGCGGGCCCACCATTATTTTATTATAAATTCTTCTAAAGATTTAAATAAAAAATTTATATCACCATTATTATTTTGTATAATTGACTTAAATTCTTCTTTTTGTGTTCTGGCTAGACTTAAACCCTCAACCATAAGGTCTCTAATAATTGGTCTCTCAGGATTTTTTGTATAGATTCTCCAGTCTATTTTTATTTCTGGATTTTTTGATGTTTCTTCTAATATAGTATTTACTATGGTGTATTTATCATTAATTTTTTTTTCTGAAATTACATTAATTTTTGGATCTGAATAGTCAACTAATCTACTTGAAAAACTTTTTAAAAAATAACTTTTAAATAGCTTTTTATATTTTATTTTTTCATCTTCATTAAGATTTTTACGATACTTTCCCAGTACGTACATGCTAATCCCATCAATATCTACACTTGTTTCTGCAATATTATTTAGTTTTATAATTTTAGACTCAACAGGGTCTTTGCTAGATAAAATTTTTGAGGCTTCATTTACAATTTCAGTAATTAATTCACTTGGCTCTTTTGCTTTTGAAGGACTTATTATTAAAGTAAGAAATAAAAAAAAATAAAATAATTTTAATTTAATCATTCATAGTTATTGAGTATCAATTTCTTCCCAATCATCATCGCTCATAGTCTCAGTAGTCTCACTTGAATTTAGAATTTTTCTCTTTCTGTCTTGTAAGTATAAACTCCTAACAGAAGCGTATAAGTCCATAGAATTTTTTTCAAGACTATCAAATGCTTCCAAGTTTTTAGCTCTAAAATCAACACCTGCAGTTAGTCTAGAATAATAATAGTCAGAATTTTTAAAGTATTTAGTATCATTTGCTATAGTTACATTGTACCAAGCATCACCGCCACTGAAATTAGCGAGAGAGCCTAAGCTATCTCTAACAGTTGTTGGTCCAAGCACTGGTAAAACAAAGTAACATCCTTCTTTTACCCCCCAAGTCCCAAGGGTTTGGCCATAATCCTCTTTATCTAATTTATTTAGTCCATAGTATGAGGCAACATCAAAAATCCCAGCAATACCTAGAGTTGAATTAATCGAAAATCTCAAAGTGTTAATTCCAGCCTCTTTAAACTGACCTTGCAAAATATTATTTGGGATAGTAACAACATTACTTAAATTATTTAGGGCATTACTTGTGCCTGACCTAAGAGGTTTAGGCAAGAATCTGTATCCTTTAGCTACTGGTTTAAAAAAAATTTTGTCTAATCCTTGGTTAAAAGCAAAAATACCTCTATTTATAGTTTCAAAGCAATCTTTTACCTCTGCATTATGATTATTAGATTTATTTTTTATTTCTAAAGTACCATCCGAACCAGCAAAAACATTTAATGTTAAAACATGAAAAATAGCTGAAATAATAAATAGTTTTAAAATCTTTTTCATTAATGCAGTTTATATTATATCCTCTACTTATTTAAAGATTTAAATGTTTTAAATAATGCAGAAAAATGTTCAAAAAATGACTGTTAATTACTCTCCAAATTTTAATCCCAAAAAAAGAGACAAAAGTAAAATAAAATACTTAATTTTTCATTACACAGGAATGAAAAACGACAAATCAGCTATTAAAAAATTAACAAGTTTTAATTCTAATGTAAGTTGTCATTATTATATAACAGGATCAGGTAAAGTTATTCAAATGATTCCAGATTTATATATAGCTTGGCATGCAGGTAAATCAAGTTGGGGAAATCATATTTCTTTAAATAAATATTCAATAGGTATCGAAATTTCAAATCCAGGCCATGAACATGGTTACAGAAAATTTAATGATAGACAAATACATGCTTTAATTAATATTTCAAAAAAAATAATTAAAAAATATAAAATTAATAAAAAAAATATTTTAGGCCATTCAGATATTGCCCCCTTGAGAAAAAAAGATCCGGGTGAAAAATTCCCTTGGAAATTTTTATACCAAAATAAAATTGGTATTTGGCATAATTTAAAGTCCACAAGAATTAAAAACTTAAGAGGCAACATGTCAGATTTCGGTTTAGATAATTTTGTAAATTTTTTAAAAAGAATTGGATATAGAATTGAATACTCAAATAGCAGACAATTAAATAGACTAATTCAAATGTTTCAAATGAGATTTAGACCTGAGTTAATTAATGGAAAATGCGATTTAGAATGTTATGAAATAGCAAAATCCCTTAAAAATCTTAAATAATAAATAATTGAATTTTATTAAAAAATTTATAATGTCCATTTGCCAGATAAAAGACTTATCGCTTTAATTTTTTAAAGAGGAAAGTCCGGGCTCTACAAAGACACAGTGCCAGTTAATGGCTGGCGGGGGCGACCCTAGGGATAGTGCCACAGAAAATAAACCGCCTTATCAAGGCAAGGGTGAAAAGGTGTGGTAAGAGCACACCGGCTAAGTTGGTAACAACTAGCGCATGGAAAACCCCACTGAGAGCAAGACTGAGTAGAGATGACAAAGTTAGAAATAACAAAAAGCAGTCTTTGGCTAGTCATCTGGGTTAGTTGCTTGAGCCTTAAAGTGATTTAAGGTCTAGAGAAATGATAAGTTTAAAAGACAGAACCCGGCTTATATTTTATCTGGCAAAAATTGTACCTTTGTAATTCTTATATATTTGTAAGTTAAATCATTTTTTATTTTCTAACTTTGTAGATTTGGAACAAATAAAGAATATTTATTTATAATATTAAGTATTGACGATTATATTTAAAACCCATAATATCCCATAATATCCCAAATATGGAATTAATGGATTATGTTTTTATCGATTTACGAAAACAAGTTGGACAAAAAAGGAAGGGTGTCAGTGCCAGCTAGCTTCAGAAGCTATCTCTCAAACTTGGGATATAATGGAATCATATGTTTTCCATCATTTAATAATCAATCTATTGAGGCTTGGCCTCAAGATAGAATTGAAAAAATTTCAAATGCAATAGACTCTTTAAATCCATTTGAGGATAAGAAAGATTATTTTGCAACCTCAATACTTTCAGAAAGTATTAACTTACAATTTGATAGTGAGGGTAGAATTCTCATTACAGAAAAATTATTAAAACATGCAAAAATAAAAAATCGCATGTTTTTTGTTGGTCAGGGAAAAACTTTCCAAATATGGGAGCCAACAAGCTTTGAAAAATTTAGGGTCACTGCTAGAAAAAAATCTAATATGAATAGGGCTAACCTTAAATGGGAGCAAAAACTTAATAACTAAACGGGGGATAAATGACAATTAACTTTAAAACACCAGATATAAAAGAGTTGAAACCTAGAATACTAGTTTTAGGAATTGGAGGAGCTGGAGGAAACGCAATAAATGGAATGATAGAGGCAGGTTTACAAGGAGTTGAGTTCATAGCAGTAAACACGGATGCACAAGATTTGAGATTAAGCCACGCACAAACAAAAATTCAAATGGGTTTGAATTTGACAAAAGGATTAGGTGCTGGTGCAAAATTAGATATTGGTGAAGCTGCTGCAGATGAATCACTTAATGAGATAATAAATGTCCTTCAAGGTGCAAATATGGTTTTCATAACTGCAGGAATGGGTGGCGGAACTGGAACTGGTGCTGCACATGTTATCGCTCGAGCCGCTAAGGAATTAAATATACTTACAATCGGAGTAGTAACTTTACCTTTCTTGTATGAGGGTCCTTCTAGGATGAGAAAAGCAAATCAAGGTCTTGAAGAATTAAGAAAACATGTAGATACTATCATAGTAGTTCCAAATCAAAATCTATTCAAAATAGCTAGCGAACAAACTACATTTGAGGAGTCTTTTGAGCTTTCAAATGATGTTTTACTTCATGGAGTTCAGAGTATTACAGATTTAATGGTAAGACCTGGGTTAATTAATTTAGATTTTGCTGATGTTGAAACTGTTATGAGTTCAATGGGCAAGGCTATGATGGGAACGGGTCAAGCCGAAGGTGAAGGTAGAGCTGTTAAAGCAGCTGAAATGGCAATTAGCAATCCATTAATTGATGACTATACATTAAAGGGAGCTAAAGGTCTCTTAATAAATATAACTGGAGGTAAAGATCTGAAACTTTTTGAAGTCGATGAGGCAGTTAATAAAGTAAGAGCTGAGGTAGATCCAGAGGCTGAACTTATAATTGGTGCGATTACTGACGAAAAACTTGACGGCTTAATGAGAGTTTCCATTGTAGCTACCTCATTAGATGGTCAACAGCCAGAACCAAAATCAGTAATTAATATGGTTCATAGAATACAGAATAGAAATCCTGGATATTCTGATTTTTCTAATAATGTTGCAAATCAATCTTTCTCTTTCTCTAATCAAAATAACTCAATAATGACCAGTGGTGCAAATGCGCTTAAATTTGAGGAAGAGGTAAAAACTGAAACTGAGGGTCAAGAGTCATCCACAATAAGTTCTGCTGAGGAAGCTGCAAGTTCACCTATTGTTGAGCAGGAAAATAACTCAGTTGAAGATCAAATATCTAAAGTTTCTGAACAAACGATTGTAACACAAGAAACTGAATCTTCTCCATCAAATGGACTAGAAAACTTTAATTTTGATGAGGAAACACCTGAACTATTTAATTCTGATGTAGAAACTGAAGATCAAACTTCTTTAACACCAGAAATAAGTGAAACAAAAGAAGAAGAAGATGATTTAGAAATCCCAGCATTTTTGAGAAGACAAAAAAATTAATGGTCTTCAAAAAAATAAATGAATGCCACCATAAATCTGGAAAAAAAACATTTTCCAGTGCTGCTAAATGAATTAATTAGCATTATTTCCCCTTTTTATGGTGGCACATTTATCGACTGCACTTTTGGGCAGGGAGGATACTCAAAAAAAATTCTAGAAAATAAAGAAAATAAAATAATCGCAATAGATCGAGATAAAGATGTTTTGAACAGTGCATCAAGATTTGAAAAACAGTATAGGAATAGATTCAAATTTTATAATATTAAATTTTCTAAATTAAATAAAATAAAACTAAAAAATAATGATCTAAGAGGTATAATTTTCGATTTAGGATACTCTATTAACCAAATTAAAAATTCTAAAAAAGGATTATCATTTAATGATACAGGTGAACTAAATATGAGAATGGGAATAAATGAGTTTTCAGCAAACGATTTTATATCAACCATGGATGAAAATAATCTTTCAAGAGTTTTTAAAATATTAGGTGATGAAAGATATTCAAAAAAAATTGCTAGAGAAATTGTCAAAATAAGAAAACTTAAAACTATTAAAACTGAAGATTTAGTTCAAATTATTGATAGTGTAAAAAAATACCAAAAAACAAAAATTCATAATTCAACTAAAATCTTTCAAGCACTAAGAATTTTAGTTAATAAAGAAATAAGCGAATTAATAAATGCTTTAATAAATTCGTTTCACTTAATTCCTGTTGGTGGTGTAATTGCTGTAGTCACTTTTCATTCATTAGAAGATAAAATTGTCAAATTTTTCTTTAAACACTATTCAGAGGAAAGAAATTCTTCTAGATATATGCCAAATGAAGAAGTATTAGAAAAATGTTTTAAATTAATTAATAAAAAACCAATCTTACCTAGCTTAAAAGAGGTAAACCAAAATCCACCATCAAGATCTGCTAAACTTAGATATGCAATAAAAATAAACCAAAAATGTGATTTTAATGACTTAAGAGAAAAATTTAAATATCTGACTGATGTTGAGGAGTTAAGATAATTTGATGAAAAAAATATTTTTTTTTACCCCAATAATAATTCTAATTTTTGCTACAACGTTAACAAAAAACTCAACAAAAAAACTTGATAAACAAATTTTTGAAATTAATGAAAATATAAGAATTTTAGAGGATCGTTATGAACTCAATTTACTTGATTATAATATCCTCACCTCACCAAAAAAATTAATCGAGTATCAAAAATTTTATTTTGAAGAAAAATTAATACAAAAAAAAATAGAAAATTTGAACATAATTACAATTGTAAATGATAAATTAAAAATAGAGAAAATGGTTAATATTGATGAGTGAAACAAGCCAAAACTCTCAAAATCCAGTTAAATATAATGAGGGCTTTTCATTTAACGAAAATAAGTCATATTTGAAAATTTCCTTTGAGAGAATAGCATTTATTTTTTTTGTATTTTTTATTTTGGCAGTTATTTTTTCTTCAAAAGTAATATTACTAAGTGTTAAAAAAATTCCAGAAATTAAGAAAGTAATAAAAAAAGAGAATTTTAGATCTAGTATTTTGGATAAAGATGGAAATATTTTAGCAAAAAGTGTCCCAATTATTAATTTGGGTATAAATCCAAATTTAGTAATAAATAAAAAAAAATTATTGATTTCTTTAAAATTAATATTTCCAAACAAAAATTTTCAAAAAGAAATGTATGGAAAAAAATTCTTTTATGTAAAAAAAAAAATTAGTCCAAAAAAACTTGAACAAGTCCTACTTTTAGGAGATAAATCATTTATTCAAGAGGATAGTATAGCAAGAGTTTATCCCAATGGAAATTTGTTCAGCCACGTAATTGGACAAATTGATAATGATAATAATGGTATATCAGGAATTGAAAAAACTTTTGATTATGAACTAACAACTTCTAAAGAGCCTTTAAAATTAACACTTGATAAAGACTTACAATATTTAATTAAAGAGGAATTGTTAAAATCTAGAGATATATTTCAAAATATTGGGAGTGCTGCGGTTTTAATGGATATTAACAATGGCAATATTTTATCAATGATTTCTCTTCCTGACTTTGATCTTAATAAAAGAGAAAAAATTATTGATAAAAAATATATTAATAGAGCAACAAAAGGTGTCTATGAATTTGGATCTGTTTTTAAAACTTTTACATTAGCTGCAGGCTTACAATACAATGTTATAGAACCGGATACAGAGTTTAGGGATCTTAAAAAAAGGATAACATGTGCAGGAAATTCTATATCTGAATATGATGACAAAATACCATCAGATTTAACTGCTGAGGAGATTTTAATAAGATCAGGAAATATTGGCTCTGTGAGAATAGCTGAAAAAGTTGGCATAGAAAATTATAATGAGTTTTTAAAAAAAATTGGAATTATATCTAATTTAGAATTTGATATTCAGGAGGTGGGATCAACTCAAATAGGAAGATGGGGTAAATGTAAACTTGCGACAGTCTCGTTTGGTCATGGGATAGCTACAACTTTATTACAACTTTCTAAAGCTTATTCCATTATTAGTAATGGAGGATACGATATAACTCCTACATTAATAAAGAAAGATAGATTAAAAAGACAAAGAATACTCAATGACAATTTATCAGAAACTATTAACCCTATTCTCAGAAAAATTGTATCAACAAAAGAAGGAACAGCAGGTTTTGCAAATGTAAAAGGTTATGAAGTAGGAGGAAAAACTGGTACTGCGGATCAACCTTCTGAGGGTGGCTATTCTAAAAAAAAAATTAATACTTTTACTTCAGTTTTTCCTACATCGGATCCAAAATTTGTATTAGCCGTAATGCTAGATGAGCCAAAAGCAAACAGAGAATTTGTCTATCATTATAGAGATGACAGATATCCCTACAAAGGTAACTGGAGGAATACAGCAGGTTGGACTACTGTTTGGGTAACAGGTCAGATAATTGATAAAATTGGGCCAATTTTAGCCACAAAATATTAAGAGCGTAAAACATGTTGTTGAAAGACTACTTTCCAAATTTAAATAAAAAATATCAAAAAGTTAGTTTTAAAGGGATAGCGTTTAATTCTAGGAAAATTAAAAAGGGATATATTTTTTTTGCATTTAAAGGAAATAATACAGATGGAAATTTATTTATAGACGATGCAATTAAAAATGGATCAAAAATAATAATTTCTGACAAATTAAAAAAAAATGGATGGAAAAATAATATTTTATTTTTGAATTTTAAAGACCCTAGAAAACTACTAGCTCATTTTAGCTCAAGAATTTTTTATAAAAAACCAAATAACTTGATAGCAGTTACCGGAACAAATGGAAAATCTTCAGTAGCAAATTTTTATTTCCAAATTGCAAGTTTAAATAAAGTAAAGGCAGCTTCAATTGGAACATTAGGAATTAATGGCTTGAAAATAAAAAAAAATTTTTCAAATACTACTTTTGATCCAATTGAAATAAATAATATTTTACAAAAATTAAAACAAAAAAAAATTGATAATGTTATTTTGGAAGCTTCAAGCCATGGATTAAATCAGAATAGATTATATGGATTAAAATTTGATGTTGGTATATTTACAAATTTATCAAGAGATCATTTAGATTACCACAAAACATTTCAAAATTATTTGAACTCAAAATTAATATTATTCAGGAAATTGATGAAAAAAAATTCATGTGCTATTTACGATGATAAGTTAAAAATTGCCTCAAATTTAAATAGAATTACAAAATCAAATAAAATCAAAAAATTAACAATAGGAAGCTCTGCATCAAGTTTTGTAATCTTAAATCATCAATTTTTAAAAGATGAACAGAAAGTAATATTTAAATTTAATAATAAGAAATATTCTTTTTCAACAAAATTAATTGGAAGAGTACAAATTAAAAATTTACTAATGGCTATTATGGCGGCAATAAATAGTAAAATATCTTTAGAAAAAATTTTAAAAATCACTAAAAAAATTAAACCAGTAAAGGGCAGATTAGAAAAAATTGGAAGACTTAACAATAATGGAATTGTCATTCTTGATTATGCACATACACCTGATGCTTTAGAAACCTGCATAAAAGATATTAAGGAACAATTTAAATTAAGAAAAATTAATTTAGTATTCGGATGTGGAGGTGATAGAGACAAACCCAAAAGAAAAATAATGGGTAGAATTGCCAATAAATATTGTAACAAAATATATTTAACAGATGACAATCCAAGAAATGAAGATCCAAAAATAATAAGAAGAGATGTGAAATCTAATATTTTAAAAAATAAATTATTAGAGATCCCTTCAAGAGAAAAAGCAATAAAATCTGCGATTATGGATATTAAGTCAAACGAGGTAGTTATTATTGCAGGAAAGGGGCACGAGGTCTACCAAGAATATACCTCTATAAAATACTTTTCAGATAAGAATTGTATCAAAAAATATATTAAAGAGAGAAATAAAACCTCAAATAAGAATTGGAAGTCTAATATTATTTCAGAAGTCACAAAAAAAAAAATTGAAAAAAATATTAAGATTAATGAAGCTTCAATTGACTCAAGAAAAATAAAAAAAAATAATATTTTCTTTGGCATAAAAGGAAAAAATTTTGATGGTAATAAATTTGCTGATAAAGCTTTACGAAACGGGGCATCAATCTCAATCATTGAAGGTAAATTAAGGAATAAAAACAAAAATAAAATATATGTTAAAAATTCTTTAAAAATATTTTCTAAAATTGCTAAATTAGTAAGAATATCATCCAGTATTTCTTCTGTAGCAATCACAGGATCTGCGGGCAAAACTTCCTTAAAAGAGATGCTGGGTCAAATGATAAGTAAATTATGTCAAACATCTTATTCAAAAAGATCTTTTAATAATAAATATGGGGTCCCAATTTCTTTATTTAATATAAATGAGGGAGATAAAATAGGTATCTTCGAAGTAGGGATGAATAAAAAAGGGGAAATTGATCTTCTAACAAAAAACATATTACCTAACATTGGAGTGATTACAAATATATCTTATGCTCACATTGAAAATTTTAAAAATTTAAAGAGTATAGCCGAAGCAAAATCAGAAATAATAAATAATATAGTAGAAAATGGAACAATCATATTGAATGCTGATGATCAGTTTTTTAATTTTTTTAAATCAAAAGCTAAAAAAAAAAAGTTAAGAATAATTTCTTTTGGAATAAAAAATAAGTCGAATTTAAGTTTAATTAAAATAAAAAATGAAAAAAACAATTGTATTCTTTTCATAAATTATAATAATTCAAAATTAATATTTTCAATTAAAAAGAATTTAGAAAATTATATTTATAATATTTTATCAACTTTAGCTGTAATTTCAGTTTTCTTCGATTTGCATGAACTAAACAAATTTTTTTTCAATGACTATAAATTTCCAGAGGGAAGAGGAGATATAAAATTAATTAATTTAAAAGAAAAAAAAATCAATCTAATTGATGAGAGTTATAATTCTAATCCCTTATCTCTAAAATTCGCTTTAAATAAACTAAATAATTTAAATGCTTATTCAAAAAGAAAATTAATTTTATTAGGAGATATGTTAGAACTTGGTAAACATTCTAAAAAATTTCATAGGAAAGCTGCTGAATTTATTAATCATACTGAAATTGATAAAGTTTATGTTTATGGCAAAGATGTAATCGAAACATTTAACAAAATTAGACCACAAAAAAGAGGAAAAATATTAAATTCAAAAGAGGATATATTAAATTTTATGATAAAAGACATTAAGAATGGCGAATATCTAATGATCAAAGGTTCAAATTCAACTGGATTAAACAGAATAAGTCAAAATTTGAAAAAAGGTAAACTAAATGCTTTTTAGTCTTTTTTCGAACTTAGTCGAAATTTTTAGTTTTCTAAATGTTTTTAAATATTTGACTGTACGAACAGGTCTATCAATGTTTACTTCGATGACGGTAGTTTTTCTAGTTGGGGGACCATTAATCAATTATTTTTCTTCACATCAAATTCATGATCCAATTAGAGAAGATGGACCGAGCGAGCATATAGTCAAAAAAATAGGAACTCCCACTATGGGAGGTTTAATGATACTACTTGGTATTTTCTCTGGAGTATTATTGTGGGGTGATTTGTCAAATCCTTACAATTGGTTCTTAATATATATAGCAGGATCTTTTGGATTACTTGGGGCATATGATGACTTTCAAAAGATAAAAAAAAATAATTCAAATGGTATTTCATCAAAATTAAAAATTATAATTCAGATCGTTTTAGCATTAGGTGGAATTTATCTTCTTTATCTTTTTGGTGGATCAAATGAACTTGAAAATTTATATTTTCCATTTTTTAAAAATTTAGTAATTAACCTGGGCTGGTTTTTTATTCCATTTTATTTATTTGTTATTGTAGGTTCATCTAATGCTGTTAACTTGACTGATGGACTGGATGGTTTAGCTACAGTTCCTGTTATATTAGTTGCAGCATGTTTTGCTTTTATTAGTTATGTTACAGGAAATATAGTTTTCTCAGAATATTTAAAAATTGTTTATATTGATGGTGTAGGAGAGGCATCTATTTTCTGTGGAGCAATAATAGGATCCTGTCTCGGTTTCTTATGGTTTAATGCACCACCAGCAAAGATTTTTATGGGTGACACAGGGTCTTTAGCTTTAGGAGGATCACTGGGAGCAGTTGGAATAATTACCAAACACGAAATTGTTCTTGCAGTTACGGGTGGTCTATTTGTCTTAGAGGCAGTTTCGGTAATTGCACAAGTGATATCATTTAAACTAACCGGTAGAAGAATATTTAAAATGGCACCAATTCACCATCATTTTGAAAAAAAAGGTTGGCCTGAGTCAACTGTGGTAATTAGATTTTGGATCATTTCAATTATTTTGGCGATGATAGGTCTTGCAACTTTAAAATTAAGATAATGAATGAAAGAAAGATTAATTTTAAAAACAAAAAAATTTTAATTTATGGTTTTGGAAAATCTGGTATTTCTTGTTTTAATTTTTTAAAAGGCAATAATACCTGTAAAATATATGACGATAACACAAAAAATATTCCAACTAGGTTTAAAAAAAAATTAATTAATATTAAGAAATTATTAAATATAAGCTTTGATTTCATTGTTTTAAGTCCAGGAATAGATATCAATAAATGTAGAATTTCTGCTTATCTGAGCAGAAATAGGCCTAAAATTATCACAGAACTTGATATATTTGAAATCAGTTATCCAAAAATAAATAAAATAACAATCACTGGAACAAATGGTAAATCGACCACTTCAAAACTTTTACATGATCTTCTAAAAAATAATAAAATGGATGTAAGATTAACCGGCAATATTGGCTATCCAATTTTAATGGAAAAAAAAATAAAAAAAAATACAATATTTGTAATTGAGGCGTCTTCATATCAACTTGATTATAGTCGGTATTTTAAGTCAAAATATTCTGTTATACTTAACTTAAATCCAGATCATTTAGAAAGACATGGAACTTTCAAAAACTATGTAAATGCAAAATTTAAAATCGTAAAATTGCAAACTAAAAATGACTACACTTTTATAGACAGCGAAAATAAAATTCTTAATGAATTAATAAAAAAACGAAAAATAAAATCTAAAGTTATAAAAATAGATTACTTTAAATATAAAAAATATTTTAGACTAATAGACAATATTTATTTTAAAAATTCTAGTAATAGAAAAAATCTTTGTTTCATTTTCAATATTGCTAAGGTCTTAAAGATAAATTTTAAAAAAGTAATAAATACGGCTAATAAATTTAAAGGATTGGATTTTAGACAACAAATAATATATCAATCGAGAAAATTATTAATCATTAACGACTCAAAATCTACAAGTTTTTCTTCTTCAGTGCCATTGCTGGAAAGTTATAAAAATATTTATTGGATTCTGGGAGGACTTGCAAAAAAAGGTGATAAATTTAAATTAAATAAAAAGTATTCCTCAAATATTAAAGCTTTTGTTTATGGTAAAGATAGAAATCTTTTGATTAATTCATTACCAAGTAAAATTTTTTGTCAAAGCTCTCTAACACTTAAAAAAATTTTAAAAAATTTAAAAAATAATATTAAAAATGACGATAGCAAAAAAGTAATCCTTTTTAGTCCTTCAGCTGCATCTTTTGATCAATTTAAAAACTTTGAGGAAAGAGGAAAATTTTTTAATAAAAATATTAAATATATAATTAAAGAAGTAAGAAAATGAGTAATTATTTAGATAGCTTCTATCATTGGTGGAAAAATATAGATAAATTTCTTTTATTTTTAATTTTAGGATTATTTTTATTAGGTCTTTTTTTTTCATTGGTCTCTACTTCTCTAATAGCTTCAGATAAATTAGATACAAAATCATATTATTTTTTTTTTAAACATTCTGTTTATATAACTCTGGCTATTTTAATTTTGATACTTTTCTCATTCTTGAATCAAAAAATCTTAACAAAATTTTCGTTTATTTTATTTTTGGTTACGTTTTTAAGTTTGTTATTAGTTCCTTTTATAGGTGTTGAAGTAAAAGGATCAAAAAGATGGCTAGATTTGTTTTTTTTACCAAGGTTTCAACCTGTTGAAATTATAAAGCCATTTTTTATAGTGACATTATCTTTAATGCTAACTATTCAGAGTAGAAGACTATATTTTAAATATTTTTTAAGTACTTTATTTATTCTTCCTATTTTACTGTTGCTAATTTATCAACCTGACATTGGGCAAACACTTTTAATAACAATGATCTGGCTAGCTCTAATTTTTGTATCTGGCATTAATATTTTTATATTTTTTGTATTTTTTCTATTGGCAGGTTCTATTGTGAGTTATCTAGTGATTTTTGTTCCTAAGTTCGAATATATAAAAATTAGACTTATAGCGTTTTTAGACTCAAATTCTGGCAATAATTATCAAGCAGAAAAAGCGAGTGATGCAATTATAAATGGTGGTTTTTTTGGCAAAGGTATTGGCGAAGGTACTTTGAACTCAAGAGTTCCTGAAGCTCATACAGATTATATAGTATCTGTTATATCAGAAGAGTTTGGAGCAATTATTGTCATTGGTATTCTATTTTTGTATCTGATTTTTTCTTATAAGGTTATCCAAAAAATAAATTTATTAAATGAAGATACTTATAAATTAATTTTGATTGGTTGTATCTCTTTAATATTGCTACAAACTTTTATACATGTGGGTGTTAACATAAGAATACTTCCAACAACAGGCATGACACTTCCGTTCTTAAGCTATGGCGGATCATCAATAATTAGTACAGCGATTATCTCAGGTATAATTTTAAATTTAACAAAAAGAAAATTAGATTAATTTTATGAAAAAAATACTTATTGCAACTGGCGGATCTGGTGGTCATGTGATTCCTTCACTAAGTTTATATGACTCTCTAAAAGATGATTTTGAAGTTCACATTGTAACAGATATAAGAGGATCTAGGTACATCAATAGTAGTTATAATTTTTCATTAATCGATGTGCCAAATATATTATCAAATTTATTTTTAATACCGTACAATTTAATAAAATTCTGTTATTCAATATTTAAATCCTACAGATATCTCAAAAAAAATAATTTTAATATTTTAATTAGCACAGGGGGGTATATGTCTATACCTTTATCTTTGGCATCGCATTTAATGAAAATCAAAATTTTTGTTTTTGAACCTAACTCTATTTTAGGAAGAGCAAATCGATTAACTTCATATTTTGCAAAAAAAATTATTTGTTATGATATGAATTTAAAAAAAGTTCCTAAAAAACAAGATAAAAAAGTATATTTAATTAAGCCATTACTTAGAAAGGAAATTTATGAATATCAAAAAAATGTTAAAAAAAATTTTGAACATCAAAAAAAAATTTTAATTATAGGAGGAAGTCAAGGTGCTAAATTTTTTGATGTTTTTATTTCAAAGATGATAATAAAACTTTCCAAAACTCAAAATATAAAAGTTTTACAGCAGGTAACTGATCAAAAATCGAGAGAAAATCTAAAAAATTTATATATAAAAAATCAAATAGATCACGATTTATTTGATTTTGATGATAAATTATTAATAAAAGCTGTAAATTATGATTTAGCTATTACTCGTTCTGGCGCGTCAGTAGTTTCAGAATTAAGTTATCTGAATATTCCATTTGTGGCAATTCCATTTCCGTATGCTAAAGATAATCATCAATACTATAATGCAGATTTTTACAAAAAAAAAAATTGTTGTTGGTTAATTATGCAAAAAGATATTAATGAAAATAATTTTATAAACTTGCTAAATAATATATTTGAAAATCAAAATGAATACTTTTCCAAAAAAAATAATTTAATTCAATTAACCAAAGAAGATAATTGGAAAAAAAATAAAGTTAAGCTTACTAGACTAATAAATGAAAATTGATTTAGGAAAAAACGAACTTATTCACTTTGTCGGTATTGGCGGTATAGGTATGAGTGGTTTAGCATTAATTATGAATGGTTTAGGTTATAAAGTTCAAGGCAGCGATATTGCTTATAATAAAAATATTGAGAGACTAAATGATAAAAAAATTAAAATATTTTTAAATCATAAAAAAGAAAATATAAAAAAAACTACTGTTCTGGTTATTTCATCAGCAATCAAAAAAAGTAATCCTGAAATCCAGGAAGCAATAAAAAAAAATTTACCAATTTATACAAGAGGAGATATGTTGGGTCATATAGTTTCCTTCATGAGAAATGTTGTTGTTACTGGTTCGCATGGAAAAACCACTACAACATCTTTAGTATCAAATATTTTTTCGATTAGTAATTTAGATCCAACTATAATTAATGGTGGTGTTTTAAATTCATTTGGTAATTCAGCTAAATTAGGAAAAAGCAATTGGTGTGTGACAGAATCTGATGAGTCAGATGGTAGTTTTTTAAAAATACCTTTTCTATATTCTATTGTAACAAATTTAGATTATGAGCATTTGGATTATTATAAAAATATATCAAACCTTAAAAGAAGTTTTTTAGAATTTATAGAAAAAATACCTTCTTTGGGCAAAGGTTTTATTTGTAATGATGATAAAAATTTGAAAGGTGTTTTAGTTAAATCAAAAAATAAAAATTTTTATACTTATGGTGTGGATAAAGCATCAAATTTTCAAATCAAAAATATTAAACAAAACTTTAAAATCTCCAGTTTTGATATGAAAATAAATATACCAAGTAAAAAAAAAATCATTAAAAATATTCAGCTTCCAATGATTGGAATTCACAATATAAGGAATGCAGCAGCGGCAGCAGCACTTGCGTTTACAATTGGTCTACCTGAGAAATATATAAAACTTGGTCTCTTAAATTTCAAAGGTGTTCAAAGAAGATTTACTCACTTATTTGATTATTTAAAAGTAAGTTTTTATGATGATTATGCTCATCACCCAACAGAAATAAGTTCAGTATTAAGTGGAGTAAAGAGTGTATATAAAAACAAAGAAATTGTCTGTATTTTTCAACCCCATAGAATTTCACGAGTAAAAAATTTAAAATATGAGTTTTCAAAGTGCTTTAATATGGCAGATACTGTTTTGTTGTGCCCAATTTATACTGCTAACGAAAAAATAAAACTGAATTTTACCTATAATTCTTTTGCTAAGCTAATAATAAAAAACTCTAAAGTTAAATTAATACAAATTGAAGATGAATTTTATTTAAAAAGATTTGTAAAACAAAACGCATTTGGAGGAAAAATTTATATAGGAATGGGAGCAGGATCAATATCTAACTGGATGAAAAATTTAAAAGATTTTTTTAATGGAAATTGAAGATTTAAAAAAGTCTGCGTTATTATTAGATGGAAATATCTTTTTCGATCAAAGTATTAAAAATTTAAATTGGTTTAATATAGGTGGAAAAACGAGAATTTTATTCAAACCAAATTCTTTAAAAGGTTTAATAGAATATCTCAAATTATATGCTTTACGAGGGAAAATATTTATTTTAGGTAATGGTTCTAATGTGTTATTTAGTGATGAAACCTATCAAGGAACTATAATAAAGTTAGGAAAAAATTTTTCCAAGATTTCATTGTTAAATGAAACTACAATTATTGCTGGAACTGCTGTTTCTCAAAAAAAAGTTTCAGAATTTGCCAAGGACAACAATATTTCAGGGTTAGAATTTATGTCATGTATACCAGGGTCTATTGGTGGTGGTATTAGAATGAATTCTGGTTGTTTTAAAAAAGAATTTAAAGATGTTCTTGTTTCAATCCAATTAGTAGATTTTCAAGGAGTTGTAAAAAGTATACCAGCAAATAAAATTAATTTTAATTATAGATCAATTGACTTATCGAAAGATTTAATCTTTTTGAGCGCTACTTTCAAAGGAAAAGGAAAAGATAGCTTAGAAATAAATAAATATATGAATGAATTAATTAAAAAAAAAGAAATAGCTCAACCAACCAAAATAAAGACTAGTGGAAGTACTTTTAAAAATCCAATCAATCAAACTGATAAAAAAGTATGGGAGTTGATTAGATCAAGCGTCTCTATCGAAAAAAATTATGGGGATGCATTTATTTCTGAAAAACATGCAAACTTTTTCGTAAATAAAAAAAATGCAAAATCTAAAGATATGAAGTCTTTAATTAATTTTGTAAAAGAAAAAGTTGAAAAAAAAACAGGCGTAAAATTAGAACTAGAAATTGTGGTAGTTGAATAGTGATTAAGATATTAACTTTAGCTGGTGGATACTCAAATGAAAGAGAGATTAGTTTAATAACAGCAAAAAGCGTTATTAAAGAATTAAAAAAAGATAGAAAATATAATATTTTATTAACTGAACCTGA
This sequence comes from uncultured Pelagibacteraceae bacterium, assembly GCA_902534465.1. Classification (GTDB taxonomy): domain Bacteria; phylum Pseudomonadota; class Alphaproteobacteria; order Pelagibacterales; family Pelagibacteraceae; genus Pelagibacter. The sequence goes on along the minus strand of CACAPU010000003.1, from coordinate 42,699 downwards.
TGGAAATTTTGTAAAAAAATTAAGAAAATTCAGACCAGATTTGGTTTTAAATCTTTTGCATGGTAGATATGGAGAGGATGGTTTTATTCAGGCGATACTTGAGTCTGAAGAAATTAAATATACTCATTCAGGTGTGCTATCTTCATCACTTGCAATTGATAAAGAAATATCTAAAAAAATATTTATTAAAAATAAAATTCTGACACCTCCATATATTAAATTTCAATTTAAAAATAATATCAATTTTAAAAATATTATTAAAAAAGTTGATCAAAAGTTGAAATTTCCAGTTGTTTTAAAACCAATTAATGAAGGCTCAAGTGTTGGAGTATATATAACTTATAAAAAAAATTTTATTTCTAATTTAAATAAACTAGAAAAATTTAAAGAAATTTTAATAGAAAAATATATTCCAGGAAGAGAAATCCAGGCAGCAATTCTAGGAAATAAAAAACTTGGAATTATAGAGCTAAAACCAAAAAGAAAATTTTACGATTACAAAGCAAAATATAGTGCAAGTGCTAAAACAGAACATATTATACCAGTAAATATAAGTCATGAAAATTTTAAGAAAGTTAACTCTATAGCTATGAAAGCACATAAACTATTAAAATGTAGAGGCGTATCTAGGTCTGATTTTAGGTTTTACAATAACAAATTTTATTTATTGGAACTTAATACTCAACCTGGCATGACCTCACTTTCTTTGGTCCCAGAAATTGCAAGTCACCAAAAAATTAGTTTTAAAAGACTTATAGAGGAAATAATGGAAGATGCTTCAATCAATAAGTAAATATAGAATATATTTATACTTGTTTTTTTTTATTTTTTTAAGTTCAGTATTTAATTTTCAATTCTTAAAAAATTATCATGATCTGTTTGGTTTAAAGATAATAAATATAAATGGGCTATCTAGTAATGAAAAAAAAATGATAGAAATTGATCTTAAAAATTTTCAAAATATTAATATTTTTAAATTAAGCGAAGATAGAGTTTTAGAAAAATTAAGTAAATATAAATTTTTAGAAAATATATATGTAAATAAAGTTATACCTTCCACAATAAATATCAATTTATCTAAAACAGTAATACTCGGAAAAACTTTTAAAGAAGGAGAAAATTTTTTTATAGGCCAAAATGGAAAGTTTATTAATTCAAATCAAATTATAGAAAAAAATAAAATACCCGAAATATTTGGAAATTTTGAAATAAATGAGTTTTTAAATTTACAGAAAATTTTAAATATTAATGGTTTAGAAGTAAATAAAATCGAAAAATATTATTATTTTAAAAATAAAAGATGGGATTTATCATTTTCAGATGGGCTTTTGGTGAAACTTCCATCAAAAAAAATTGAGAAATCAATATTTATTTATAAAGAATTATTAAATAATAATAAATTAGGAAAAATTAAAATTGTTGACTTACGAGTAAATAATCAAATTGTATTAACAAATCGTAATGAGTAATTTAGAGACTATAATAGATTTTGGATCAAAAAATCTTAGATTAGAGGTATACAATGAAAAGTCAAAAAATGTTTATTCTTCAACCGAAACAATTATTAATAACCTTGAAGGTGCAAGTATAGAAAATTCATTAATAAAATTGATTAAAAATGCTGAGAAGTACTTATCTACTCACATTGAAAATGTCATCGTATTGTATGATTCGACTGATTATTATTCTGTTGATGTAAGTATAAAAAAAGTTTTTGATCAACAGACCAAATTAGAATTAGTTTATGAAAATTTAATTGAAGAGGCTCATTTTATAGTTTCACAAAATTATTTCAAAGATCAAGTAATTCATCTTAAAATTAATAGTATCACTATCGATGAAAAAAAAAAATTGGAGGAAATTAATAAAGAATTAAAAATTAAATCTTTAATTCTTGAAATTAAATTTCTCTGTTTAAGCAAAAACATTACAAAAAAAATTTATGATGTTTTTAAAAAAAATAATTTAAATATATCAAATTTATATTGCTCAACCTATGTGAAGACATTTTTCTATAATCAAAAATTTAGAAATAAAAAGAATTTAATATTTTTGGATATCGGTTTTAATAAAACTTGTTGTGTTATTTTAAATAATAACAAATTTAAATATTTTAATACAATAGCAATCGGAGGTAATACAATTACCAAAGATATCTCAAAAATTTTAAATTTAGATTATAAATATTCCGAAGAGTTAAAAATAAATTTTAATAAAAATGAGGATCAACTATATTTAAATAAAAGTATTTTAAATAATATGAATCCATTTAAAAAAATTTTAAATAGAAAAAATTCAGTTCAATTATTGAAACAAGTAATAGAAGAAAGAGTTAAAGAAATAATAAATTTATCGATTTATTCAAATAATCCTTATATAAATACAAATACAATTCATAAATTTCATGTAATATTTATTGGCAGTGGTTCTAAAATATTGTCAAATTCATTCAATTTTAATGAACAAAAAGTACTTTCAGAACTAATATTTTTTGATGAGAAAGATTCATTAATATGTGAGTCTGGTCTAAATTATTTTAAAAGTAACGAAAGTTCTTACACACAAACAAAAAAAAAGTATAAAAAATCAGGGATTTTTGAAAGTTTTTTCAACCTATTTTCAAAATAGTTGTATTTTCTTGTAATATTACTTGAATATTAAACTAAAACTGATTTCTGTATATTTTAGTGATGTCAGTATTATCACAAACAACCATTTCAAATAAAATTTCGTTATCTGGTGTTGGTATTCACACTGGTAAAAATGTAAACTTAAATATCTTACCATCATTTCCTAATTCAGGTATTATATTCAAAAGAACAGATTTAAAATTAAACAACATAGTTATTCCAAACTTTGAAAATGTGAGTGATGCAAATCTTTGTACAACAATATCAAATAAGTATGGTGTTAAAGTTTCAACAATTGAACACTTAATGGCAGCATTTTTTGGCATTGGATTAGATAATGCAATAGTGGAGTTAGACTCACAAGAAGTACCAATATTAGATGGTTCAGCTAAAGATTTTATAAAGATTATAAAAGAAACTGGTCTAAAAAGTAGTGATGTACCTATTAAACTAGTTAAGATAAATAATTTTATAGAATTCGTAGAAGGAGATAAATATATATCTATCGATAAATCTAATACAACTTTAGAGATAGAGTATGAAGTTAATTTCAAAAACCAATTAATCAAAAGTCAAAAGAATAAAGTTAACGTTTTTGAAGACGATTTAAATGATGTTTTTAATTCAAGAACATTTTGTCTTTATGAAGATATAGAGAAACTCAAAAAGTTAGGTTTAGGTAAAGGTGGATCACTAGATAATGCGATTGTTGTAAAAGATGATAAAATTTTAAATCAAGGAGGTCTCCGAAATGAAAAAGAATTTGTAAATCATAAAATACTTGATTGTATGGGTGATTTATATTTAGTTGGCTATAGAATAATTGGATCTGTTAAATGTAGATATGGTGGTCACAGTTTGACAAACAAATTATTAAGAAAGGTTTTTAGCGATAATAGAAATTATTCTTTGCTTGAGATAAAGGGTAAAAGCTTACCTCACTCGATTGTAAGTAACCGTCATAATTTAAAATCAATTGCATAAAAATTAGAATTTTAAAAAAATTCTGTTAAGATTCTTCAATGAAAATTTGTAACTTTTTAAAATTATTTTTTATACTAATAATTTTAAGTTCTTGTTCAGAAAAAGAGGAAAGAATTTCTATAATTAAAGAAGATAACTTAGAAATGCAAATGATAGAAGCTTATAACGAAGGAATGAAAGAGTTTAACAAAGGAGATATATTTTTTGCTGTAAAAAAATTTAATGAGGTTGAGTTATTATACCCACAGTCAGTTTGGGCACCCAGATCAACTTTAATGGCTGCCTATGCATATTATTCTCAACTATATTTTGATGACTCAATACTAGAATTAGAAAGATTTTTAGACAAATACAAAAACCACCCAAATACTGATTATGCTTACTATCTTTTGGCTATATGCCATTATAATCAGATTATAGATGAGAAAAAAGATCTTGGGGAGATCATAAAGGCAAAAGAATATTTTAATTTAATTATTAAAGATTTTCCTAATACCGAATTTGCTGAAGATGCGAATTTTAAACTTGAACTTATTGAGGAAATTTTAGCATCTAAAGAGTTATATCTTGCAAAATATTATTTAGATCGAGAGAAATGGATACCAGCAATGAATAGATATAAAAAAATAGTAAATGAATACGATACTACTATTTACGTGGAAGAAGCTTTATATAGATTAGTTGAATTAAACTACAAGTTAGGCCTCGTAGATGAGGCAAAAAAATATACAGTTTTATTGGGTTATAATTACCAATCAAGTGAATGGTATGAAAGGTCATATAAAATTTTAAATAAAAATTATAAAAACCCTAAACTGGACAAAGATTTCAAAAAGCAAAAATCTTTACTTAATAAATTTAAAGAATTATTAAAGTAATTGAGATAAATGACTGATAAGGAAATTCAAAAATATTATAAAAAAAAAATTAAAGAATTAACCAAACACAATAAGTTATACTTTGAAAATAGTTCACCTGAAATATCAGATAAAGATTATGATGAGATTAAAAAAGAAATATTAGATCTTGAAAAAAAATACATATTTTTAAAAAGTGATTTGTCCCCATCAAATTCTCTAGGCTACGAACCTTCCAAAAATTTTATTAAATTTAATCACAGAGTAAAAATGTTATCATTGTCAAATGCTTTTAGCACGGAAGACCTAGAAAATTTTGAAAAAAAAATTTTTAATTATTTAAATAAAAAAATAAAAATTGAGTATAGTGTTGAGCCAAAAATAGATGGTATTTCAGCATCATTAACTTATAAAAATGGCTTATTGGTTATGGGTACTTCAAGAGGAGATGGTTCCTCAGGAGAAGTTATCACAGAAAATTTAAAAACGATTAAGGATATACCAAAGAAAATTTCTTACAAGGATTTCCCGAAAGATATTGATATAAGAGGAGAAGTTTTTATAAAAAAAAATGATTTTAAAAAATTAAAAAATAATTTTGCAAATCCAAGAAATGCAGCATCTGGCTCATTAAGACAAAAAAACCCTGAAGAAACAAAAAAAATTCCATTAAATTTTACTGCATACACTTATGGTTATTTCAATAATGATACAATAACGAAACAATCAGATTTTTTAATTTCATTAAAAAAATGGGGATTTAAGATTAACGAGCATAATAAAATATTAAAAACTATTAATGATTTAGTTAATTTTCACAAAAAATTTGAAAACAATAGATTTAATTTAGAATATGATGTCGATGGTTTAGTTTATAAAATTAATAGTCTTGAACTTCAAAAAAGATTAGGTTTTACTGCAAATTCGCCTAGGTGGGCAATAGCTCATAAATTTTCTGCAGATAGCGCATATTCTCAAATAACGGATATAAGTGTTCAAGTTGGTAGAACTGGTGCGTTAACACCAGTTGCAAGAATAAAACCAGTAAATATTGGAGGAGTTGTGGTCTCAAATGCTACACTTCACAATGAAGATGAAATAATTAGAAAAGATATAAGAATTGGAGATACAGTCAAAATAGAGAGAGCTGGAGATGTGATTCCACATGTCATACATGTAGATTTAAAAAAAAGAAATAGAAAATCAAATAAATTTATATTTCCTAGTAAATGCCCCTCCTGCGGATCAGAAACTATTAAAGAGCTTAACAGAATAACAAAAAAATATGATGCTGTAAGAAGATGCACTAATGAAGGTTATGATTGCGAAAAAATTGCAATTGAAAAAATTAAGCATTTTATATCTAAAGAAGCAATGAATATTGATGGTCTTGGAAAAAAAGTAGTAGAAAATTTTTGGGACCTAAACTTAATTAGATTTCCACAAGATATATATAATTTAGACTATAACAAAATTTCAAACTTGGATGGTTGGGGAAATCTTTCAGTATCAAATTTAAAATACTCAATAGATCAATCCAAAAAAGTTTCATTTGAAAGATTTTTATATGCTATTGGGATAAGACATATCGGTATAGAAAATGCAAAACTTTTAGCAGATTATACCAAGTCTTTAAAAAATTTCATGAGTTTTGTTGATAAAAATAAGTTGAATGAATTTTTAAATATAGACGGAATTGGAGATACGCAAATAAACTCTTTAAAAAAATTTTTTAAAAATAAATTAAACTATAGTGTGATTGAAAAGCTATCTTTAATTTTAAATATTTCTGATCTCAAATTAAATAAAAATGGTAAACTTTTAAATAATACATTTATGTTTACAGGTAAGCTATCAGATATGAGTAGAGCTGAGGCAAAATCTTTAATAGAAAAAAATTCTGGATCAGTAGTAAGTTCGGTAAATAAAAAATTAAAATATTTAATAGTTGGAGAAAAACCCACAAGTAAAAAAATAGAACAAGCTAAAAATTTAGGAATTAGAATTATATCCCAAAAAGAATGGCTTAATTTATTAGATTAAACTAGCTAACCATTTTCTTTCATTATCATTTAAAAATGATGAAAGGTTTTTATAAACATCATAATGATATTTAAATAAATAATTTTTTTCTATTTTAGTCATTAGTTTATAATTAATTAAGTCTAAATCTATTGGTGCAAATGTTAAATTTTCAAAAAAAAGTTTTGATTTTTTCTTTCTTATAAAAACTAAATTTTCAATTCTTATTCCAAAGTCGTTTTTTTTATAAAATCCAGGCTCATTACTTAAAACCATTCCCTCTTTTAATCGCACATAATTATTTTTCGATATTCCTTGAGGTCCTTCATGAACATTAAGAAATGCTCCAACTCCATGCCCTGTGCCGTGACGATAATCTAAGCCAATAGAATTAAGACTTTTTCTGGCTAATCTATCAATATTATGTCCATTTTTCATTTGATTTATATTTGATAGAGCTACAGCAATATGACCTTTTAATACTCTTGTAAATATATCTTTGATTTTATTTTTGGCTTTAGAAAAACATATTGTCCTTGTCACATCCGTAGTTCCCCATTTATATTGGCCTCCAGAATCAACTAGTAGTAAATCATTTTTTTTTATTAATCTATTTGAAAATTTATCTGACCTATAGTGTATAATTGCTCCATTCGGTCCAGATCCAGCAATTGTATCAAAACTTGGGTATAAATAATTCTCACTTCTTTTTCTAAAACTTTCTAGTTTTTTTTCAATTTTTTTTTCTGTGAGATTATTGAATTTTTGATTTTTTGCCCAATATAAAAATTTTGTTAGAGCGATACCATCTTCAATGTGAGCTTTAATCATATTCTTTATTTCTGTTCTATTTTTTAAAGATTTCAAAATATAAATAGGATCTTTTCTTTCAATAATTTTAAATTTATAACTTATTAAGCTCTCTTCGAAAACTGAACAGGTTTTGCTATCAATACAAAAATTTCCTTTTTCAAGATTAATTAAACATTTCAAAATACTATTTTCATCAAAAAAATATATTTTAAATTTTTTTAGACTAAATTTTATTTTATTAATTTTATCACGATCAGAGAAAAAATATATTTTTTTATTTTTTGTTAATACTATTTTACAATTAGCAACAGGGGAATTAGGCAAATCCTTACCTCTTATATTTAGAAGCCAACAAATATTTTCACCTGAGCTTATGAAGTTATAATCAATTCTTTTTTTTTTCATGATGTTTATTAATCGATTAATTTTTTTATTCACACTTTCACCTGCCACAATAGAATTCAAAGAAAAAAATTGATTTTTATTTTTATATTTATATTTATATTTATTATTAAAATCAAAATTTACAGGTACTAAGCAGTATTCATTTCCAAAATATTTATTTAAGGTTTCCTTTGTAAAGAGGTTTGGATTAAAACCAATTTTACTTTTTTTCTTTATAATATTTTTTGGCCAAACATAAGGAATTTCACAAACTTTAAATTTTTTTCCAGCCTCAATTTCTGCTTGAATAGTATACCTTCCATCAACAAATAAAAATTTTTTATTTTTTAAAAAAATTGCAAATCCCGCTGAGCCAGAAAAATTTGTATTAGATTTTAGATGGTTAATTTTAGAATACTCTGTAAAATAGTTATCATTTTTTGGCAGAATGTATCCATCTAAATTATTTGTTACAATTATATTATTAATTTCAGTACTCATTTTAATTTTTTTTGATATCTTAACCAACCTGGACTTCTAATTTCGCTATCATTATCAAAATTTATATCCTGGTTGAACTCAAAATCATCTTCTCTTTCGTCTATAAAGTTATTGTTTTTTTTTATATACTCGTCAGGAAGTTCATCAACAAATCTTGATGCCATACTATCAATCCAGTCACCCTGATAAAATCTGTTCATAGAGAATGATATCTTTGCAAGTTTTTTTGCTCTAGTAATAGACACGTAAGCTAATCTTCTCTCCTCTTCCAGTCCACTTTCGCCTTTTTCTTCAATGCTTTTTTGATGTGGAAACAAACCTTCTTCCCATCCTGGAAGAAACACAACATCAAACTCCAAACCTTTAGAAGCATGAATTGTCATTAAATTAACCTTTTCGCTTTGCCAGTCTTGGTCTAACGATGTTGCGAGAGCAACATGCTCCAAGAAACTCTCTAAATTGTCAAATTCTTTCATCGCATTTAGTAATTCTTTTATATTTTCTAACCTATTTTCATTTTCTAAATCTTTTTTATTCTTAAGCATTTCACTATATCCAGATTCATCCAAAATTGTTTGTAAAAGTTTATTGTGACTCATTCTTTCATTTAAATCATTTCTCCATTTGGCTAAAAGATTTAACAATGAATTCAAACCTATTTTTGTTTTGGGCTTAATTTTGTTCTGTTCAATTAATTTTTTTGAAGCAACTTCTAAAGAACATTTATTTAATTTAGCAAAATTATTAATTGCTTTTACAGTTGTATCCCCAATAGATCTTCTCGGAACATTTAAAATTCTCTCAAATGATAAATCATCTTGTGGTTGGTACACTGTTTTTAAATAGGCAACACAATCTTTTACTTCGGCTCTTTCATAAAATTTTATTCCTCCAATAATTCTGTAAGGTATGCCTATTTTCAAAAATCTTTCTTCAAACTCTCTTGTTTGAAATATTGCCCTGACAAGTATTGCAACTTCATTTAATGAAAATTTTTTTTTAAACTCTTCTATATTAGAACTAATCTCAGTTGCTTCATCTTTAACATTTCTAAAGCAGTTTAAAGATACTAGCTCACCTTCTTCTTGATCAGTAAAAAGTTTTTTTCCCACTCTATTTTGGTTATTTTCAATTATATTTGATGCAACATTCAAAATATTTTGAGTAGATCTATAATTTTTTTCTAATCTGATAATTTTAGTATTTTTGTAAATACTTTCGAATTGAAGAAAATTCTTAATTTCAGCACCCCTCCAACTGTATATGGATTGATCATCATCTCCAACGCAACAAATATTTTGATTATATTCAGCTAAATATTTTAGCCATTCACTTTGTATATAATTTGTATCTTGATATTCATCTACCAAAATATATTTGAATTTTTTAGAATACATTTTTGATATATCATTGTGTTTTTCAAAAATTTTGACTGTATGAAGTATTAAGTCACTAAAATCAGCAGCATTTAAATCAATCAATTTCTGTTGATATATTTTATAAATACCTAGGAAACTTTTTTCTAAAATATCTTTACGTTTCAGTACTACTTCATTAGGGTAAAACCCTTTATTTTTCCATTTATCAATTACGGCCAAAATATATTTAGGTGATATTTTTTTTGTGTCTATATTCTCAGATTTGCAGATATTTTTTATTAATCTTACTTGATCATCTTGATCAATTATCGAAAAATTTGATTTTAAACCGGCTGCTTCAGCATGTTTTCTTAATATTTTTGCGCTTATTGAGTGGAAAGTGCCTAGCCATGGTAAACCTGTTGCTTCTTTTCTTAAAAATTTTGATACCCTCAACTGCATTTCTTTTGCAGCTTTATTTGTAAATGTTACAGCTAAAACTTGATTAGGAAATGCTTTGTGTTGCTTAACAATATGGGCAATTCTGGCTGTTAGGACCCTTGTTTTTCCTGAACCTGCACCAGCAACTATCAAAAGCGGTCCGTTTAAATGTAAAACTGCTTCCTCCTGATTTTTATTGAGTTTTGTTAAATAGTCTAAATTCATCGTTTATTTTTTTTTAATTTGAGCGATATTGAATTTATGAAAAAAAATAACAAACTATCAAACTTTGTTAAAAGCATATTTTTAATAATCGTATTATTTTTTTCATTTGGCATTTATTTATCAATACCAGTTTTATTTAATTATAAAAGTATAGAAAACAATATTGAGGAAAAATTTTATTCTGATTTTAATATTAAACTAAATATTAATGGTGACATAAAGTACCAATTATTACCTAAGCCTCATTTATTAATTACTAATTCATCATTATCAATTGATAAAAGTAGTGGGGAAGCAATGTTGGTTGATATCGATAAATTGAGAGTTTTTTTGGACTCAAAAAATTTGTACCCGAAATCGAAATTAAATTTCCAAAAGGTTGAAATACAAAATAACAATTTTTTATTAAAAAAAAAAGAATATAAAGTTTTAAGACATTATTTTCACTATAGCGAAAGTAAACCAATCTATATTAAAAAAAGTAAAATATTTATATTGGATGAAAAAAACGAAACTTTAGTAATATCTCCTATCGAAAAAATAATTTTCACAACCTCAAATAAAGATAATTTTAAAAAGTTACATATTTATGGAAATATTTTTGATTTAAATTTTAAATCTATTTGGAAAAAAGAATTTAATTCTCAACTTAATTCTCAGATCGAAATAGATTTTAAAATACCTAATATTTCGATTAAAAATAAGTTGAATTTTGATAATAGTTCAGATTTTAAAGGATCAACATTTATAAACTTTTTAAATAATAATGTTGAGATTGACTATCAACTACAAAATAATAAAATTTTTTTAAAATCTCCTGATAATAATAATGACATAAAAATTGATACAAAAATTGAATTAAAACCATTCTATTTAAATTCCAATATAATTTTAAATAAGCAAAAGTTAAATTTTTTGATAGATGAATTAGTTTTCTCAATACTAAATTTAAAATCTGATTTAATAGGGAATTTAAATGGATTTTTAAAATTATCATTATCTAATATTGAACATGAACTTTTAAGAGATGGTTATATTAGTTTTAATATTAGAGAAAATTCTATTAATGCAGACAAAGTAGTATTTAATTTAAGTGACATAGGTGTTATTGAGTCAGAAATTTATTATAAAGAGGAAGATGGTGAAATGATTTTTAATTCATATAATATTATGAAAATTAAAAACAATAAAAATTTTGCTAAAAAATTCCAATTAAACAGAAAGAAAGTAAACGACTTAGATAAAATATCTTTTAAAATAAAAAAAAATATTACCAAAAACTCAATTTCATTATTTGATATAAAAATAAATAAAAGGAATTTTTTAGATAAAAGTAAGGAAAAACTAATTTATAATGTAAAAAACACTCAGGAGCTTAAATCATTGGTTAAAAGGTTTCTCAATGATTAATTAGGTTTAATCATTTTATATGGATCTACAATTTTATCGTATTCCCTCTCATTAATTAGACCTGTTTTCATCGCTTCAATTTTTAGAGTGGTTTTATTTTTTAATGCTTTTTTTGCAATCTTTGCAGCATTATCGTAACCAATTTTTGGAGATAAAGCAGTTACTAACATTAATGAATTATCAACCAAATGTTTAATTCTATTTTTGTCTGCCTTTAGCCCTGATATACAATATTTAGCAAAACTTTTTGTACTATCTGATAATATCTGAATTGATTGAAGAACATTATGAATTATTAAAGGCTTGAAAACATTAAGTTCAAAATGACCGTGTGATCCTGCCATAGTAATTCCATTGTGATTTCCTATTACTTTTACACAAACCATTGTCACCGCTTCACATTGAGTTGGGTTTACTTTGCCAGGCATTATAGAAGATCCTGGTTCATTTTCTGGAAGTATTAATTCTCCATATCCTGCCCTAGGACCAGATCCTAAAAATCGTATATCGTTTGCAATCTTCATTAAACATACTGCAGTTGTATTTAGTGTACCTGAATAATTTACAATCGCATCATGAGCAGCCAATGCAGCAAACTTATTTTTAGCTGGCTTAAAAGGTAACTTTGTAATTTTTTTTATTTCATTAACTATTTTCTTATCAAAATTCTTTTTTGTATTTATTCCAGTACCAACGGCGGTACCACCTTGAGCAAGAAAGTAAATTTCACTTAAAGATGACTCAATTCTTTTTATACATTCTTTCAATTGTGTCTGATAACCCGAAAATTCTTGTCCTAATGACAAGGGAGTTGCATCTTGAAGGTGAGTACGTCCTATTTTTACAATTTTATTAAATTCTCTTACTTTTTTTATTAATTCTTTATTTAATAGATTTAAACTTGGTAATAGTTTTTCTCTAGTTTCCATAGCTATAGCAATATGCATTGCAGTTGGAAATACATCATTGGTAGATTGAGATTTATTTACATGATCGTTTGGATGTACGGGTTTTTTTGTTCCTTTTTTTCCTTTTAGTATTTCAATAGCCCTATTCGATATTACTTCATTTACATTCATATTTGTTTGAGTACCCGAACCAGTTTGCCAAACTTTAAGTGGAAAATGACTATCTAATTTTCCATTAATTACTTCACTGGCGGCTTTAATAATTGATTTATATATTTTTGAACTAATATCTTTATTTTTAAAGTTTGTAATAGCTGCAGCCTTTTTTATTATAGCTATAGACTTTATTAATTTTGGTCTAACTAAAGCATCGCCAATATCAAAGTATTTCTTTGATCTTTGAGTAGATGCTCCCCAATACTTATCCACAGGCACATTAATAAAGCCAATACTGTCATATTCTTTTCTAAATTTCATAATATTATTTTGAGAGTATATTGTAACAACTATACATTAAAAAATATTAAAATCATATAGGAGCAAAATGACAAATTTTGAAAAGGTTGGTTTGTTTATGAAAACTTTTAATCAAGATGTTAAAGTTTCATCAAGCTTAAGTACAGATAAAATAAATTCATTAAGAATATCACTTATTAATGAGGAATTAGAGGAACTCAAACAAGCTATATCAGATAAAAATTTAACTGAAGTTGCAGATGCTTTAACAGATATATTGTATGTCACCTATGGAGCAGGTCATGCATTTGGTATTAATTTAGATAAATGTTTTGATGAAGTTCAAAAATCTAACATGAGTAAATTAGGAAAAGATGGAAAACCTATATTTAACGAATTTGGAAAAGTTATGAAAGGACCTGATTATTTTAAACCGGATTTATCAAAATTTATAAAATAATTTAAAACCAGCATGGTTTAAGTGCTTTAATTTTTGCATCTCCACATTTTAGATCAACATCAAAATCAAATTTTTTATTTTCTAGCTTAAATAGAGCAAATGGATATTTATTATTTATTAATAACCTTCCAATATTTTTATTTTTAAAAGTTATTTCCTCACTATTGATTTGACCTTCCAAAACTTTGATTGCAAACAATCTTTTGTTAAGTTTATCTTTAAGTTTAATTCTTGCAGTATTCTCTTGTCCAACATAACATCCTTTTCTAAAATCAATCCCATTCAATTCCTCAAAGTTACACTCAATTCCAAAAATTTTATCTTGTAAAAATTTTGTATCAACTTGGGGGATCCCTAATAAATGACTATGATTGTAGTATTCATCAACTCCTGAAATTTCTAATCCTAATTTTTTCAATGATAAATATAATTTTTCTAAATTAATTATTAGTCTAGCTCCTAATTCTTTAGATCTTGGGTCCAAAAAGATAGGATCTTCTCTAAATTTAATTGTTGAGCCTTCTTTATTTTTAGAATTTTCTATTTCTAAAAATTTTTCTTTACTTAAGCTTGCTACAATGAACTCATTGCTAAGATTTAATATTTCTACCTTTGACCTTAGTTTGTAAAGATTTAATTTTTTATATAAATCATCAATAATTTTTTTTTCACAATCTAAAAGAAACCCTGATTTATGTTTAATAATTATAAAATCGTAAAGATATTTTCCTTGTGGAGTTAAAAGAACTGAAAAACAACTTCTATCTTCTGATACGTTTTCAATATTGTTTGTAATTATATTTTGTAAAAATTCTTTTGCGTCATCTCCATTTATATAGAGAAGCCCTCTATCTTCTAATATGTAAACTTTTCTATTCATATTGTAATATTATAACAAATGATATAAGTACTTTTTCTAATAATGTTAGATCTTATTATTAAAAATGGAAAATGCTATATTGATAAAGATCTGAAAGATGTTGATATAGGCATTCAAAATAGCAAGATTACAAAAATTGGAAAACTAGCAGAAAAGGCTAGTCAAACAATAGATGCAAATGGACTTACAGTTCTACCTGGTTGCATAGATACTCAAACACATTTTAGAGAACCTGGTTCAACAGATACCGAGGATTTGCACACAGGCAGTAGAGCAGCAATAGCTGGCGGTATCACTTCAGTTTTTGAAATGCCAAACACTAATCCAGCAACTACAAATCAGAAAGAATTTCAAAGAAAAATAGATCTAGCAAAAAATAGAATGTATTGTAATCACGCATTTTATTTTGGTGCCACTCCTACCAATCAAAGTGAATTAGCGAGTCTTAAAGGGTTAGAGGGGTGTTGTGGAGTTAAGTTATTTGCTGGTTCTTCAACAGGTACCCTTTTAGTTCATAAAGAAGAAGATATAGAAAAAGTATTTGAAAGCACGTCAAAAATTGTTGCAGTCCATTCAGAGGATGAAGATATATTAAATTTAAGAAAAAAATTAAGAGAAAAAGGTAACGTTCATTCTCATCCTATTTGGAGGGATGAAGAATGTGCAATTTCATCGACAAGAAAAATTGTTAAAATTGCAAAAAGACTAGGTAAAAAAGCTCACATCTTACATATCACTACTAAACAAGAAATAGATTTTTTATCTCAGAATAAAGGCAATATTACTTTTGAGATTACTCCACAACATTTAACCATATATGCACCTGACTGCTATGATAAACTTGGAACTTATGCTCAAATGAATCCGCCCTTAAGAGATAAAAGTCATTATGATCGTTTATGGTATGCAGTAAGAAATAATTATAATGATACAATTGGCTCTGATCATGCTCCACATCTAAAAGAGAATAAAGACAAAGAGTATCCTGATACGCCGTCTGGAATGCCAGGAGTTCAAACTTTAATGCCTGTAATGCTTAATCATGTAAATGATGGTAAATTATCGCTTGAACAATTAATGAATCTTGTATGTGAGAACCCTGCAAAAATTTTTGGAATTATAGGAAAAGGTTTCATAAAGGAAGAGTATGATGCAGACTTTACAATTGTGGACATGAACAAAATTATTGAGATTAAAAATGATAAAATAGAAAGTAAGTGCGGTTGGTCGCCTTTTAATGGATATAAGTTTAAGGGAACCCCAGTTTATACAATTATAAACGGAGAGATTAAAATGAAAGATGGCGAGATCATTGGAGAACCTTCTGGAAAACCAATTAGATTTGAGGATTAGTTAATCTTATTTGGTAAGAATTTTATTATCAATTAAACTTTGAGTAATCTCACCTAGAATTGCTGGATCATCAATTGTCGCTGGCATTTTATAATCTTCCCCATCAGCTATTTTTCTAATTGTTCCCCTTAAAATTTTACCAGATCTTGTTTTGGGTAATCTTTTTATTACGATTACAACTTTAAAAGCTGCTACTGGTCCAATTTTATCTCTAACCATTTTAATACATTCCTTTGAGACAGTATCATTATCCTTTTCAACTCCAGTTTTTAGAACAACTAGACCTATTGGTAACTGTCCTTTTAATTTATCTGCAATTCCAAGAACGGCACACTCTGCAACCGATTGATGTTCAGATAAAACCTCTTCTATTGCTCCAGTAGATAATCTATGTCCAGCAACATTAATGATGTCATCTGTTCTAGACATAATCCAAATGTAACCATCTTCATCAATGTGTCCTGCATCATATGTTTGATAATAACCTTTATAATTAGACATGTAATTTTCTTGATATCTTTTATCTGCATTCCAAAGAGTAGGAAATGTTCCTGGAGGTAAAGGTAATTTTACAACTATGTCTCCCATTTCATTTGGTTTTGCGATTGAGTGATCTGGTTTAATTATTTTTACATCATAACCAGGAACTGCTTTACATGCTGATCCATATTTAGTTTTTTGCATTTCTATTCCAGTACAATTTGAACTTATGGCCCAACTTGTTTCAGTTTGCCACCAGTGATCAATGACAGGAACATTCAAAAGATTTTCTGCCCACTTTAAAGTATCAGGATCAGCTCTTTCTCCAGCTAAAAACAATGACTCAAACGAACTTAAGTCATATTTAGAAAAAAATTTTCCATCCGGATCTTCTTTTTTAATAGCTCTGAAAGCTGTTGGGGCAGTGAACAAAGACTTTATTTTGTATTCAGAAATTATTCTCCAAAAAACACCCGCATCAGGTGTCCCAACTGGTTTACCCTCAAACAATACTGTTGTACATCCTTTGAACAAAGGAGCATAAACAATATATGAGTGCCCTACTATCCATCCAATATCACTTGCAGACCACCAAACATCATTTTCATCTACATTGTAAATATTTTTCATTGTCCACTTGAGAGCAACAATGTGACCACCAACATCTCTTACTATACCTTTTGGTATTCCAGTAGTTCCTGATGTGTATAAAATGTATGCAAATTCATTTGCTCCTATCTCAACACAGTCTTTATCTTTTGCATTTACGATAAACTCTTCCCAACTAATCTCAAGAGGAGAATTAAGTTTCACTTCATTTCCCTTCCTTTGAAAGAAGATTACTTTTTCAACTTTATGTTTCGCAAGTTTAAGAGCTCCATCAACTAATGGTCTGTACTCAACTGTTCTGCCTGGCTCAAATCCACAAGAGGCAGTAATCAAAATCTTTGCTTTGCTATCATCAATCCTACTTGCCAACTCATTTGATGCAAAACCACCAAAGACAACTGAGTGTATTGCCCCAATTCTTCCACATGCAAGCATAGCAATAACTGCTTCTGGTATCATTGGCATGTAAATAATTACTCTATCACCTTTTTTGACTCCTTGATTATCAAGTGCACCCGCAAATTTCGAAACTCTATCTCTCAATTCATTATAAGTGAACTTTGATTTGTTGTTTGTAATTGGACTATCATAAATTAAGGCTGTCCTATCACCCTTGCCTTGATCAATATGAGTATCAATTGCGTTGTAACAGGTGTTCGTTACTCCATCTTCGAACCATTTATAAAATGGAGGTTTAGATTTATTTAAAATTTTTTTTGGTTTTTTAAACCAAAAAATATCCTCAGACACATTTTGCCAAAACTTCTCAGGATTTTGTATTGATTCTTGATAAATTTTGTTAAATTTAACTGTCATAGTGATTTGTTTTTTGACCCACTTTTATTATGATTTTATGTAACAGGTTGTATTTAATTTTAAAAAGTAAGTAAAATCAATACTTTTTAGAGGTCAAAAACTCTTCAATAAAGTAATTTTTTTTGCTATCTAACCCTAACTTTAGGCTAATCATTAGGTTAGTCTGTAGTTTAAATTTAAACTAATAAAAAAAACTAACTATGAGGGAGTTTTTTATGAAGACAATGAAAATGTTAGCTTTAGCGGCAGTGCTTTTCGGAGCAACTACGGCAGCTAACGCAGCAACAGCCTTTTTAGCTACAGACGATTTCGTAGGTATTTCGTTTTGGTTAATTTCAATGGGTATGTTAGCAGCTACAGCGTTTTTCTTTATGGAACAGGCTAATGTCGGTTCTCAATGGAGAAAATCAGTAAACGTAGCTGGATTAGTAACTGGTATAGCATTTATTCACTATATGTATATGAGAGCAGTATGGGTTGAAACAGGTGATACTCCAACTGTATACAGATACATTGACTGGTTAATTACTGTACCGCTACAGCTAGTAGAATTTTACTTAATTCTTTCAGCAGTAAGAAAAGTTGACACAAACATATTCTGGAGAATCTTAATTGGTTCACTAGTTATGTTAATAGGTGGATATCTTGGAGAAGCTGGATTCATCAATGCTACACTAGGTTTCATAATCGGTATGGCTGGATGGATTTACATTCTTTATGAAATCTTTTCAGGAGAAGCAGGAAAAGTTGCTGCTAAATCTGGAAATAAAGCTTTAGTAACTGCATTTGGAGCTTTAAGAATGATTGTTACTGTAGGTTGGGCAATTTACCCATTAGGTTACATTTTTGGTTACCTAACAGGTGGAATTGATGCTAACGCACTGAACGTTATCTATAACTTAGCAGACTTTGTTAATAAAATCGCATTTGGTTTAATTATCTGGTCTTGCGCAGTTTCTAACTCTACAAGAAGAGCATAGTAACAGTTAGTTACGATATAAAATAGGGCAAGTTTAATTACTTGCCCTATTTTTTTTTGTGCTTATATAAATTGAATGGCAAAAATCAAATACATCGAACATAACGGCAAAGAACATATAGTTGAAGTCCAAAATGGTCTAACTGTCATGGAGGGAGCTGTTCAAAACGATATCCCAGGAATTGATGCAGATTGTGGTGGCAGCATGTCTTGTGCTACATGCCATGTTTATGTCAAAGAAGATTGGTACGATAAATTACCAAAAAAAGAAATGGGTGAGGATGATATGTTAGATCAAGCCTATGAACCAAATTCAAGCAGTAGGCTTAGTTGTCAAATTATGGTCTCTGATGATCTAGATGGTCTAAGTGTATATATGCCGGAGAAACAGGTTTAATGATTAAAACAGATGTTGTAATAATTGGTGCAGGCCCAACAGGATTGTTTTGTGCCCATCAATTAGGAATCATTGGTTTGAAATGTGAAATAGTTGACAACCTAGATAAAATTGGTGGCCAGTGTATAGAACTTTATCCAGATAAACCAATTTATGATATACCCGCAGTTCCTGAATGCACCGGGGAAGAGCTTACTAACAATTTAATTAAACAAATAAAACCTTTTAATTTTAACTTTCATTTAAATGATAGAGTTCAAGAACTAAGCAAAGAAAATGAAAGTTGGATAGTAAAAACAAGTAATGGTAAAGAGTTTAATACACCAAATGTAGTAATAGCTGGGGGAGTGGGATCTTTTGAACCACGAAAATTTCCAACAAAGAGTGCAGAAAAGTTTGATGGCAAAACAGTTTTATACTCAATTAAAGACAAAAGTATTTTTAAAGATAAGTCAGTAGCCATTTTTGGAGGTGGAGATAGTGCGCTTGACTGGGCAATTGAACTATCAAGTACTTCAAAAGTTTCTCTTATACATAGAAGAGATGAGTTTAGAGGTGCGCCAGCAAGTGTTCAAAAAATAAAAGAACTAAGTGAAAATAAAAAAATTGATTTATTTACAAAGTACTCAATTAAAGATGTAAAAGGTAATGGCTCTCTAGAGGAAGTCGAGATTAAAAGCGAAGATGGTGAAAGCAAAACTTTAAAGACTGATTATGTTTTGGGATTTTTCGGTTTAATAATGCAACTTGGACCAATAGCTGAATGGGGACTAAATTTAGATAAAAAAACAATACCAGTTAATACAGAAAATTTTGAAACTAATAAAAAGGGTATTTTTGCTATCGGCGATATTTGTACATATCCAGGGAAACTCAAATTAATTCTTTCTGGTTTCCATGAAGGAGCTCTAGCTGCAAGAGGTTGCTTTAAACATGCAAGACCTAATGAGAAATATAGGTTTGAATTTACTACAGCATCAAACACTATAAAAGACAGATTAGGTGTGAAATAATGATCGAGTTATTTACAGCCGATACTCCTAATGGTTGGAAAATTAGTATTATGTTAGAAGAGATAAACTTTGATTATAAAATTACCAAAGTAAACTTAAACGAAGGTGAACAACACGAACTTGAATTTAAAAAAATTAGTCCGTTTAATAAGATACCTGTGATTACAGATCACGAAAATAAAAAATCAATATTCGAGTCAGGAGCAATATTGATGTACTTAGGTGAAAAAAGTAAAATGTTTTATCCAGAAAATAATAGATTAGAGATAAATCAATGGTTGATGGCCCAGATGGGTTTGATTGGTCCAATGATAGGCCAACATCATCAGTTTCATTATTATCATCAAGGAAAAAGTGAGTGGGGAGAGGAAAGATATTTTAAAATAACTAGAAAGTTATACGAAGATTTAGAAGCAAGACTATCAACAAGTGATTATTTAGCTGGAAAAGAATACTCTATTGCTGATATCGCTACATGGTCTTGGATAGCACGTCACAAAAGACATGACATTGGATTAGAAAACTTTAAAGGATTATCTAGATGGTTCGTTGATATTGCAAAACGTCCAGCCGTTATCAAAGGATTTAAAGTATTAAATAAAGATGCTGAAATAGACTATCCTTAAATATCAGCGTAAACTTTTTCTTCTTTTTCGTGTTTCTCTTGAGCTGATATACACAGGGTTGCAACTGGTCTCGCCATTAATCTTTTAAGACCAATTGGCTCAGCAGTTTCCTCACAAAAACCATACGTTCCATCCTGAATTTTTTTCAAAGCACCATCAATTTTTGAAATTAATTTTATTTGTCTGTTGATCGCTCTCATTTCAACATTTTTTTCCGTATATGAACTTGCTTGATCTACAATATCTGCTGAAGCACTGTTATCATCCATTGAAGCATTGAATATTGCTTCATTATTTGTTCTCTTAAGATCTTTTTTCCAATCCATTAATTTTTGTTTAAAATATGCAAGATGTTTTGCGCACATGTATTTTTCAGTTTCTTTTGGAATATATTTTTTAGAGATCTTAACCATACTCAATTTTTCAAATCTGGTGAATATATTCATCATTTATAGAGTGTCAAGAATGCATTAATTGTATAAATTAATAAAAATGGCCATTTATAAAAAGAATATAAACAATATATTTTATATTTTCATTACATCACATCTGTTGATCTGGACATTGATTCCAACTCTTACAAATCATAATTTGCCATTAGATACTATTGAAGCCCTGGCGTGGGGAAGCAACTTAGATTGGGGATTTAATAAACATCCTCCAATGAGTGCTTTTTTACCAGAAATAATTTATTTTATTTTTGGGCCACAAGATTGGGCGTATTATCTATTAAGTCAAATTTGTATTTTAGTTTCATTCTTTATTATTTTTAAGTTAGCAGAGGATTTTTTTGAAAATAAGATTTATTGTTTTCTATCTGTTTTATTATTAGAGGGTATTTATTTCTATAACTTCACAACGCCTGAATTTAATGTAAACGTATGTCTTATTCCTTTTTGGTCACTTTCTATCTTTTATTTATGGAAAGGAATTACAAATAACAAAATCAAAGATTGGATATTACTTGGATTATTTGCTGGTTTTGGTTTCCTTTCAAAATATTTATTTGTTTACTTAGGTTTAGCAATAGCTGTCCTTTTAATTTACTTAATTATTAACAAAAAAATAAATTTTAAGTGTCTGATATCCTTAATTCCTTTTTTTTTAATTTTGTCTCCCCATATTATTTGGCTATCTGAGAATGAGTATGTAACTATAACATATGGGCTAATGAGAACTGGGTCAGAAGAAGCAAGTATTTTG
Source organism: uncultured Pelagibacteraceae bacterium (assembly GCA_902534465.1). Taxonomy (GTDB): domain Bacteria; phylum Pseudomonadota; class Alphaproteobacteria; order Pelagibacterales; family Pelagibacteraceae; genus Pelagibacter. The sequence goes on along the minus strand of CACAPU010000003.1, from coordinate 20,894 downwards.
GGTCATTTAAAAAATCCATTTATATTTTTACTTAAACAAATTGGAATATTGATTCCATTCTTATTAATGATTTTTATTTTAATTAATAAATTTAAAATAAATATTAACTTAAATGATGATAAACTATTATTTTTGTTATCGATAAACTTAATTCCTATTTTATTTATTTTTTTAACATCTTTTACTATGGGTGTTAAAATAAGAACTATGTGGATGACTCCATTCTATATAAGTTTTGGTTTGCTTTTTATTTATATTTTTAAGTCTGAAATTAAATTTGAAAAAATGAAAGCTTTTACTTCTGTCTTTTTAGTCTTATTTTTTATTTCACCAATATTATATGCATATGTTTCTATTTCAAAAACTGACAAAAGGACTGATTTTAATGGAAAAAATTTAGCTATACAGGCTAAAAATTTTTATCAAACAGAGGCAAATGACCTTGGAAAAATGGAATATGTAAAGGGTAATGAGTGGATTGCAGGAAATATATCTTATCATCTTCCAGAAAGACCAAAGTGGATTTATAGCTCAAAGGATCTTTACATGTGTAATAGTGATATGGAGTGCATAAAATATAAATGAAATTTCAATTAAACGAAAAAAATAAAAAACTTTTATTCATTATTGGAATAATTGCTTTAATAGAACTTTCAGGATATGGTTTTTTTGCCTCTTTGTTTAGATTAATAGGCTCAGTAAGTTGATGAATATTATAATATTAATTCCAGTATTTAATGACTTTAGATCTACATCAATATTACTTGAAGAAATTAATAGCAATATTTCTGATTTAAATGCTTCATTTTCAATTATTTTAATTAATGATGCATCAACTGAAGAAAAAAATTTAGAAAATAAAAATTTAAATAAGATTAAGTCAATAAAGTTAATAAATATGAGAAATAACAAGGGTCACGCAAGATGCATTGCTGCTGGACTAAAACATATTTCAGAAAATGAGGATTTTGATTATGTAATACCTATGGATGGTGATGGAGAAGACAGGCCAGAAGAGATAAAAAACTTTGTAGAAAAGATTAAGGATAATCCTCACAAAAGTATTGTTGGAGAAAGAGTTAAAAGATCAGAGGGTTTAATTTTTAAAATTTGTTATTTTTTACACAAAATAATTACATATACATTTACAGGAAAATTTATAAAATTTGGAAATTTCACATGTCTTACAAAAGAAACTGTTAAGAAATTAATTGACGAGAAAGCAACTTGGAGTAGTTTTTCTGGATCATTAGCAAAAATAGAAAATAATTTAATTAATTCTCCATCAATAAGAGGTTCTAGATATTTTGGTCCCTCAAAAATGAGTTTCATTAATTTAATAAAACATTCCCTAGCAATTATTGCAGTATTTAAATCTTCAGTGATTTTTAGATCAATAGCATTTTATGCAATATATTTGGTAATAATTGCTGAATATTTAAGTGTAATTACAGCTATACCTTTAGCGCTAATCATTATTTTTGGTCTAGTTATTTTAAAAATATCAGGAAGAGAAAATATGGCTGAGTTTAATAATTCTTTAACAAATATTTCAGATATTGACATTTTAAAGTAGGCTATTTTATAATAATTCTGAAATTAATTTAATTTAATGAAACCAGTATATTCGTTTTTTTTAATTTTCTTTTTTTGTTTATTTCAATTTAACAAATCCCTGGCAATAAATTTAAGTGATTATTCTAAAGAAGAGCAAAAGCAATATAAAGAAATTAAACAAATGAAAAAAGTTGGAGTTAGCGGGAAAGATTGGATTGATAAAAAATATTGGATCAAAGACAAGAAAAATTTTTATCACAATATAGCTGCATTCCATACAGGAATTGATGGTTTAAGAATAAAAAAAAAGCAAATGCCAATTCTTGGAATTAAAGTAGGTGGAAATTGGAATTGGAAAAGTGGTAAGAAAAAACTTAACCAGGCTGCCTTTTCTGTAATTGGAGGAGATATTATAGAGAATGGTGAAATGGGATTGATAAAATCAAAAAATCATGCGTGGCATGGAGAAGAATTTTATCAAATTACAGGTTCATATGAAAATTGTAATCCACAATACTGGGAATTTAGAGAGTGTGATCATCATATGGGTTCAATACATAATGAATCTAGAGATAAACGAAAATGGACTAAGCTTTTATCAAAAGAAGGTGGAGAAGCCTGGATACATTTTGCAACTAAACCAGTAAGAAATATTTTATTCCCATTCAACAAATCAAGAAATTTCCATATAATGCAATGTCATCCCAAAGGTGACACTATAACTTTTATGATTACCTATAAAAAAGGTCAACTAAAAGCAAATTTACAATTTTCAGAACCATATGAAAAACATTGGTTACTAAAAAGATTTAAAGTTAATGAATATAACGGTGCAGATGAATGGACAAGTGTCACAATACATTTGATAAACTCTACAAAAAGTGAAAAAGGAAGATTTAGAGTTTGGATTGACGGTAATGAGAAACCAATAGTTGATTATACAGGGCGAACAGCTACAAAAAAAAGGTTAAATTGTTTTATTGCCTCTGGACTTTATATAAATGGTGCTCAAACGGCAATTGATAAAAATACTTCCCAAGATTCAACCGTTTGGGCTGATGCAGTTGCTATTGCAAAAACAAAAGAAAAACTTTTTAAATTGATAGAAAAAAAAGACAAATAATGAAAAATTTTTATCGTAAAGTTGCTTTTGGTTTAGGACCTGATGAAAAAGTACCCTCTGATCCATTAGAATGGGCCAAGAACCAATTGAACGATATTCCGGAATTTTCTTGGAAGGGAAAAATTTTACCAGAGAAAGAACTTAGAAATTATTATCGAGATTACGTTTATGGAGATAGAAAAGTTTTAAGAAAAAAATTTAAAAATGATAAAGATGGCTACAAAAGAGAAAAAAATAAGTTAAGGCATGCAACTGGACAAAAATTTTGGTGGAACCTTGAACTTTGTATTAGATATTCTGAAGCATTAAAAAGTACATCACCAGTTTTAGCAAAACTTTGGTATTTTTGGGGTAATCATTTCGCAATCAGTGAAAAAGATTTTTTAGCACAATATACTACAGGTGCATATCAGAGAGAGATAATTAGAGCCAACATGAATCAAAATTTTGAAAAAATGGCTCAAGAGGCAACCATTGGTTGGTCTATGATACATCATTTAGACAATGAACAGAACATAGGACCCAAGAGCCAAGAGGCTCAATGGGCCAGAGAGAAGGGGAAGACGAAAGGTGTAAATGAAAATCATGCAAGGGAACTTCTTGAACTTCACACTGTTTCCCCAGATTGTGGATATACACAAGAAGATGTAATCCAAATGGCATATATAATGAGTGGTTGGAGACCTAAGTGGGGAAAGAGAAGATTAGAGACTGGCGATGTCCATTTCAACCCTGACGCCCATGAGCCAGGTACTAAAATAGTTTTAGGTAAAAAATATAAAAGAGGTAGAAAAAGTTTATCAGTTGCAATTACAGATCTTGTTAATCACCCTTCTTGTAGAAAATTTATTGCAATGAAGTTATGTAGATATTTAATTACAGATAACCCAACTCAAGAAATGATGGAACCAATTATAAAAGCTTGGGAAAAATCAGATGGTTTTTTACCAGAGGTTCACAAAGCTGCTATAGAAGTTGCTTTTAATTATTCTGATAAATATAATAAATTTCAGAATCCAGAAAACTGGTTATTGCAAATGAGCAAAATGGCTGATGTTGATTTAATCCCATCTCCTTCATTTATGGATCTTTATCAACTTGGAAATAAACCGATTAAAGATCAAAGAGCCTTAGAAAGATTGATGGATGAGCTTGGACAACATCCTTATTTAGCAAAACAACCAAATGGATGGTCAGATATTTCAGAGGATTGGATGTCACCAGAATTACTAATTAGAAGACTGGTTTATGCAAGAGAAGCTTATTACAAAAAGTCAGGCAAGTCACAGACAACTGAATTTTATGAAGAAATGATTGAAAAAAATTATGATAATCCAAGTGAAATTTTACAAATTATAAATCAGCATAAAGAGCTTGTTCATAAACATGTTATTTTATTTAATTTACCGGAGACGCTTAAATCATGAAGATATCAAGAAGAAATTTTTTAAAAGGATCAGCCACTACGTTATTTTTGGCTGGTTTTAATTTTCCAGTTTTAGCAAATACAGACAAGAAAAAAAATCTTGTAGTTATAATGTTAAGAGGTGGAATGGATGGTTTATGTGCTGTTCCGATAATAGGAGATAAGAATTTTGAGAAAAGAAGAAAAGATTTGATTTTAGATGAAACAATAAAGTTAAATTCTGATTTCGCACTTCATCCCAAACTAAAGAATTTTCATAATTTGTGGCAAAATAATCTGGGAGCAATAGTTCATGCAACCAATATTCCATATACAAAAAGATCACATTTTGACGGTCAAAATTTAATGGAAACAGGAGGTCATATACCTTACTCCATAAAATCTGGTTGGTTGGGAAGAGGAATGAAATTAGCAGAATTAAAAGGTGATGGTCTAGCATTAGCTTTACCAATGCCTTTACTTCTTAGAGGAATTCCTAGTAACGATAATTTTTACCCTTCAAAAAAAAGACTTCCAAGAACAGAACTTTTGCAACTTTTGAAATCAGTTTATGCAGATAAATCCGAACATGATTTAGCTAACATGATGGAAATAATTGCTAATAGATCTATGATGAGTAGCGGTGGTACTTCGATGTCTCGTAAAAATTCGTCTTTAGCTTATAAAGCAGGTTTAGAATTAAAAAAAATTAATGGTCCAAGAGTTGCTGTTTTTGAAGTTGATGGTTTCGATACACATGCTGCACAAGGCGGAGTAAATGGTTCTCATTCAGATAGCTTAATTGAAATGGACTCAATTTTTAAAAGTTTAGAGAAAGGTCTAGGACCAGAAATTGAAAATACTTTAGTCTTAACCCTAACAGAATTTGGCAGAACAATCGAACAAAATGGAGGACGTGGAACAGAGCATGGTTATGGATCTGCAATTTTTATGGCAGGTGGTCTTTTAAAAAAATCTCAAGTTTATACAGACTGGCCAGGACTTAAGCGAAAGGAATTATTTGAAGGAAGAGATTTAAATTCAACAATTGATGCTAGATCTGTCTATGCATCAGCTATGTCTACAGTTTTTGATACAGATTTTAAAAGAGTCCAAAAAGAAGTTTTCTGGGGAGATAAACTCCAAGATTTATCTGACAAATTATTTAAAATTTAATGAAAAAAATTTTCTTAATTTTATTTAGTATATTTTTATGTTTATCTGCTGAAGCAAAAGTTAAATCTAAAGATATATCTTTTCCTAAACATTTTTATATAGATAAGATTAAATCATGCTCATATGTGGGTGGTGAGACTTTTAAATCTAAGTATAAAAAAGCTAGAATTGAAAGCTTAATACGTTTAGATTGGATGAGTGAATGGGCGCTGGGTAATTCTAGAAGTGTAAATCACCTAAATCTAACTGGTCCAATGAGCTCATATGCTGTTGCTACCCATAATGCAATTGGTAATAATGATAAAACTGACATTGATGCCGCTAAAGGAATATTGATTAAAATAGCTAAAGCAAATGTTTTACTAGATACAATCGGTAAAGAAGAGTTAAAAAAGAAACCAAAATGTTGGAAAGATGGAAATCCCGAGGCACCTTGCTGGTATCATGCATATGAATTTGCAAGGGATGCTTTTACAAATTATTTGCTGATAGCAATTTATCTTAAAGATTACTTAAGTGATAAAGAAATTAAAATTGTTAACAAGTATATTAAAAAAATGCATAAAAAATTTATTAAGCCTGAAGAATTTTTAGAGAAAGAAAAAGGATTTTATGCAATGGGAAACGGAGGAATTCCAAACTTAGCTTATGCTCATTGGACAAACAATAAAAAACTAGCAGCAAAAGAATTCAATTTTAGATTTAAAAATATAGAGGAAGTGTTTTATGATGATGGCTATATCAATAATAATTCTTTTAGAGGGTTTCGAGCCTTATGGTATCACTCTTATGGTTTAAATTCAGCTTTAGGTTACATCTATTTAGCTAAAAATTGGGGGGCTAAAGTTCCAGACTTAGTTATGAATAGAATTACTAAAGCAGCAGAAGTATTAAATTTAGGGATCACTGATTATGAAAGTTTCTCCTCAAGAAAATACGATGGTAAGCAAAAAAATAATCAATATAAAAAACATAATGCTAGAAAGCACACACATCAAGAGGCTTTAGCTATTGATACCTTAATGGAAATGGTAACTGGAATAAAACATGAAAAAGATATTACTTATTTAGCCAAAAGACCAAAGTATGGCATAGACAATCTAATTGGATTTAATGCTAATTGTATAAAATGAAAAAACTTTTAATTATCTTTTTTATTTTAATTTTATCATCTTTTGCTCAAGCAAAAGATCCGCCTAAAAAATATTTAGATGAAAATTATGTTTTTAAACACTCGAAATTTATAAAATGGCCAGAGAAAACAGGATCATGGGGTAAAATTGAAACACATGGACGTATTGCGCCAAATCCTTGGAATTTAAGATATGAGACAAAAATTGTTAGAGATGGAAAATATTCATTACGTTTTGAAATGAGAGATGGTGATTGCCATCGACGAGATTGTGATAGATCTAATAAAGCTGGACGGAGTGAAGTTATTTTTGAAGGAAATTATCCATCTAGTGCAAAAGGGCATATAGGAAATGTTTGGTATGCATGGTCTATGTATATCCCCGAAGGTACAAATCATATTAGACCTGCCTATACAATCTTAGGACAATTTAAAATGCCAAGTGACTATACTAAGCAATTGAATAGAGTTAATTCTTCTGGTTTTGATGAAGATTGTCCCGAAATACCAATAGTGTTCAAATTAGAAAGAGAAGGAGTTACAATTGAAAAAGATGGAGTGCTCCAATGCGAAGGGTATGGAAGAGAATTAATTATACCTACAAAGGCTTTGCACAACAAATGGCATGATTTTTTAATGAACGTAAATTGGACTGATAAAGAGGATGGTTTCATTGATTTATGGATTAATGATAAATTAGTTTATCAATCAAAAGGCAAAACATTTGGTAAGTTGCTCAAAAGAAAAAAAGATGGAAAAAAAATGGGACCTAGTTTTCGTTTTGGAATTTACAATGGAAAAAGAAAAATTCCTGTAAAAACACAAGTTGCTTATTATGATTCTTTTAGAAGTGGAAAAAAATGTAAGAAAACAGCCTTATTTCATGATTGTAATAATTTACCAAAATAATTTATGAAAAAAATTTTAATCATTCTTCTATCTCTCTTGTTAATTCCATCATATTCGTACGCTGGTAAATGGCATACAAATATGAAAAAGCAAGAGAGGAAAGATTTTGCAAATTATGTTCTTAGAAATCAATCTAAAAATAAAATGGTTTTTAATCTTAGAAATGTTCCAAATCGTCCAGGTCTAATAAAATTTTTTGATAAATTAGAAGATAGAATGGGTGTTGCGGAAAAAGGAATTGAATTTAATTTAAGTTATTCAGATGTAGGGGATGAAATGGACTGGAGTAGGTGGGGAAGCCCAGGTTTTGCTCAGAGATTTCAAATTATGGAGCCATATAAGCAAACTACAAAAAAAGGAAAAACAAAGTGGTATAGAGTTGGTTATTTTATTCCAAATGAAGTAGATACCGAGAAACATAATATCTCATTATTTGATTTTAAAATGCTTTATGGAAAAGGTGAAAAAACAGTTGGCCCTTCTTATAACTTAAATAACAATAGTTTTGCTTGGTTGTTCAATGGGCCAAATTATAGAGTTTCAAAAAATGAAGTTGATGAACAATTTTTCTTTGATCATTATGTAGTTAATTTGGATCAAAAATTTTCTCCGTTGAAAGGTAAATGGGTAAATATTTTGATTAATGCTAAATGGTCTAAAGATGGATTTTTACATTTTTGGATAGATGGTAAGCTCAGATCTAGTTACTTCGGAGATGTTTTAGGTGGTGCTACTAGTGTGAGATTTAAATTTGGACCTTATAGAAATTATATGACATATGCTACTGATGCAGGTTTAACAATAAAAGACGCAATTATTCGTTATTCTAATGTGGGTAAAGCAAATTCCTGTGATGAACTATGGAGTGGATGTGATGAAATAACAGGCCAGCTTAAAAATCAATCCCAAGTACATGGTGCTTCAGCAGTTGTACTTTGCAAACCAGCTGATGCAGATAACGATGGTACTTGTGAAAATCTTGGCTATCCAAATAATCCTAGACCTTTTTAATTAGGCTCTAATCGTTGGGAGTAAGTAAAAATCAGCTGTATCTATTTTAGAAGAATGCTCTCTTCTCATGTTCCATCTTTTTTGAACACCAGCACTAGCAAGACTTAGCGTAGATCTTCCGTATCGATAGTTGGTATTATCAATAGACCTCATTAAACCTTTTATTTTCTCGTCTTTTTCACAAGAAAATAGGTTCTTACTACCATCTTCATTGGATAAACCTGTAAGCATCACACCTGCTTTTTGATAACGGTAACCATTTTTAAAGATAGAGTCTAAAGCAACTAAAGCAGTTTTAACTATTTCAATACTATTATTTGTTGAAATTGCAAAATCTATTGTTTTTGAGTTTGAATAATATCCAAATCTACTTTGAAAAGGACTCGTTCTAACAAAAACTGTAATTGATTTTGCAATTAAAGACTCAGATCTAATTTTTTCAGACGCATTCAAACAATAATTTGCAACTGCTTCTTTTAATTCTTGGTATTTTTCAATTCTTTGACCAAAAGAACGAGATACTACGCAACTTTTTCTTTTTGTTTGTGTTGTCTCTAAATCAATACAAGGAACTCCTCTTAACTCCATTGCAGTTCTTGAACCCAAAACATTAGAGTTTTTCTTTATCCATGTGTTTGACTTATTTTTTAATTGTTTTGCGTTATAAATTCCGTTTTTGTGATAAAATTTTGTTAACTGTCTTCCCACACCCCATACATCATTAATTTCAACTTTTTCTAGTATTGGATCAATATTTTCAATTCCTATCAAACTTGTTACACCTGACTTTTTTTTCTTTGCAATATGATTTGCAACTTTGCTTAAAGTTTTTGTCTTAGCAATACCAATACTAGTTGGAATACCTGTCCATTTTAAAACTGTTTCTCTGATTTCTCTTCCGACATTTTCAACTTCATCATCTGAAAAATTTGATAAATCTAGAAATGCTTCATCGATAGAATATACTTCGATAGCAGAGTTAAATCTTTTTAATGTTCTCATTACTCTTCTGGATAAATCTCCATATAAAGAATAATTAGATGAAAAAACGTTAACTTTATTTTTAATAATAATATCTTTTGCTTTGAAGTAAGGCTCTCCCATTTTAATACCTAAGGCCTTTGCTTCTGTTGATCTTGAAATTATACAACCATCATTATTAGATAAAACTACAACAGGTTTTTTTCTTATTTTAGGATTAAATAATCTTTCGCAAGAAACATAAAAAGAGTTACAATCAATAAGTGCTATTTTTTTAGTATACTGAATGGATGACATAAGTTACAACTCCCCAAATAAATATATCTTCATCTTCATTAATTAAAATTCGATCTGTAAATTCTTTAGAACCTGATGTTAAAAATTTTTTATCTCTTTCTTGAACTAAACTTTTAACAACTAGTTCATCATGAACATTTGCAATAACTGTTGAGAAATTTTTTGGTGTTAAACTCTTATCAACAACTAATAGATCACCATCATTAATTCCCACATCCACCATTGATTTCCCCTGGACTCTTATGATGAAAGTTGCCGGAACGTTTTTGATTAAATGAACATTTAAATCAATATCTTCCTCAATATAGTCTGTGGCAGGGGACGGAAAACCCGCGCCAGCTTTATGTAAATAGTAAGGTATAGTTAGCTTCATAAATGTTCTTATTTTGTTCTAATTAATATCTAAGTTATTCAATAGTGTCAATCAGGTTGTATTTTGAGTCTGTAACTGAATCAAAAGTGAATCAAAACGTGAACATCGAAACCACATGTTGTATACATGTGGATAACTTTAACCATAAGTAGTTTGAAGATAATAAATGGAAAAAAACGAAAGCTTAACTGGAAGATGTATTTGCGGTCAGGTTAAATATAAAATTACAGAAAAGCCTCTATTCACCCAAGCTTGTCATTGTAAAGATTGTAAAATTATAACTGGGTCTTCATACGTTATTAATACAAGCGTCTTAGATAACACTTTAATTATAGAAGGAGAAGTTGCATCGACAGAACTTAAAGCAGGAAGCGGCGCCACTTCCAATGCACATTTTTGTACCAAATGTGGAACTTATATTTATACTGATTATGCCTCAGCTGTTGGTAGATTAACAGTTAGAACTAAAACTTTAGATAATTCAGAAAGTTTTCCACCACAAGTGCATATTTTTACAAAAGATAAAGATCCATGGCTAAAACTTACAGATGATGTAATTTGTTTTGAAAAGATGTATGATCCAAAAAAAACATGGCCAGAGGAAAGTTTAAAAAGATACGGAGAATATTTAAAAGTTATTAACAAATAATTTTATTAGGAGATTAAAATATGAAAAAATTGACTTGTCACTGTGGGGCAATTGAAGCCGAAGTTAAAATTCCTATAGGTGGTGTTGAAAAGATTATGCGTTGTAATTGTTCAATCTGCAAAAAAAAAGGTTACATTATAGGAGTACTTGGACCTGATGATTTTAAACTTACAAAAGGAGAAGATAAATTAACACTTTATCAGTTTTATACTAATACCGCTAAACATTACTTTTGTTCTATCTGTGGAATTCATACTCATAATAGACCTAGAAGTAATCCAAAAATATATGGTGTAAATATAGCATGTATAGAGGGTGTAGAGCCATTTGAAATCGAGGATGTTCCGGTGAATGATGGAAAAAACCATCCTCTTGATCAAAAATAATAGAATTTTTTATGCAACCAATTGCCGATTGTTATAGAAAAGTAAGAAAAAACTGTATTAAATTTATTAGATCTCAAGAAACATCTAAAGAAAAATTTAAAAATAAAGAGAAGATGATAAAATCTTTTTTAATTCCAATCAGTTTTTGGATTGCAAATAGAGCAAAAAAATCAAAACCTTATTTGATAGGTTTATCAGGGGGACAAGGAACTGGCAAAACAACTATAAGCTCTATTTTAAAAATTATTCTAACTAAATATTTTAGATTAGACGTTTTTAAAATCTCAATTGATGATTTATATAAAACTAGAAAAGATAGAATAAGCTTATCTAAAAAAATACATCCCTTGTTAAAGACCAGAGGTGTTCCAGGAACACATGATGTAAATTTTATGTTTGATTTTCTAAAAAAAATTAAAAAAAAAAGATTTAAATATCATAGAATTCCTAAATTTAATAAAGCTATAGACGATAGACTTAAAAGAAAGTCCTGGTATTTGATTAAAAGAATACCAGATGTAATAATTTTTGAGGGTTGGTGTGTAGGAGCTAGAGCTGAAAAAAAAAATACTTTAAAAAAATCTATTAACCCTCTAGAAAAAAAAGAGGATAAAAATTTAAAATGGAGAAAATTTGTAAATGGCCAATTAGAGAACAAATATAAAAAATTGTTTTCAAAATTAGACTGCATGCTATTCTTAAAAGCTGGTAGTTTTAAATTATTGCAGAGTTGGCGGCTTAAACAGGAGTCCTTGTTAAAATTAAATTCGAAAAATAAGGCTAATAATAAAGTAATGAGTAAAAATGAAGTATTAACATTTATGCAGACATATCAGAGGATTACTCAAAATATGTTTAAATTTGCTCCAAAATATTCTTCAATTGTATTAAATTTAAATAGAAATCATGAAATTAAATCAATAAAATATAATAAATGAAAAAAATATTATTAACAACACTCTCTCTATTTGCTTTTACATTTTCAGCAAGTGCAGCATCTTTGACTGATGCACTAAAAATTACTTTTCAAAATAATTTAGAGCTAAAAGCTGAGCGAAAAAATTTAGAAGTTCAAATAGAAGTCTTAAATATTTCAAAAAGTGATTTTTTTCCAACATTAACTTTGTCCGGTACTAAAAATTTCGAAAATACAAATGAACTAACAAATCAAGATGGATCTGATGCATCGATTACAGATACAGATACAACGACTTCATCTGTTAAATTAGAACAAACTTTAATTGATGGTAGTGCTAGAAGTAACAAGTATGAAAAAAGTAAATTGGGACTTAACCTTTCCGAAGCAAAACTTATTAAGAAAGAACAAGATGTTTTTATGAAAGCAATCGAAGCTTATACAGGTTTAATCCTTGCTTATGAAAAACTAAGTATTAATGAAGAAAATGTAAATTTGCTTCAAAGACAGTTTGAAATAGATAATGCTAGATTATCAAGAGCTCAAATAACTGCAACTGACTTAGCACAGTCTCAATCTTCCTTATCAGGAGCACAAGCTGGCTACATCGGAGCACAAAATAATATTATAACAAGTAAATTAGCTTATGAAAATATTATTGGGCCAATCAATACTAACGAAAAATTAAAAAAAATATATAATTCAGAAGTTCTAATTCCGTCAAGTTTGATTGAAGCAAAAAAAATATCTGAACAAAAAAGTCCGGATCTTATAATTGCAGAAATAGAGTATGGACAGTCTGAATTAGATGTAAAAATAGCAAGATCAGATTTATCACCAACGGCTAAACTTTCACTCGAGAGATCGTATACAGATGATCTGAGTGCAACATATGATGAAAGAGAAAAAGATGTTCTTCAAGCAACAGTCAGTTGGCCTTTTCAATTTGGTGGAAAAAATAAGTCTAATATAAATAAAAATCTTCAAGTAAAAGGAATGAAAAAATTGTTACTTGAAAATGCTTTTAGAAATAATACTCAGGGTGTCACAGCAGCCTGGTCTACTTTAGAGTCATCTAAAAGCCTTTTAAGAGCTGTTCAATCTCAAGTTAAGGCTGCTGAAATTGCAAATGAGGGAATTAGTTTTGAATATGAGAGTGGTTTAAACAGATCTACCTTTGATGTGCTTCAATCTAGATCAAATTTAATTAATGCAAAAATAAATCTTGCAGAAGCTGAGAGAAATTACTTATTAGCGCAATATAGATTATTGAAGTCAGCTGGCTTGTTAAACAGCGAATACCTAAAACTTAGATAAATAAAGTCTTTTTCACTTAATTCTAAAAAGATATTGCTAATGAGAACAAAATGTGTACATTTATTTGCATGATTCGATTGTTAAAAAACGCAAAAAAAGAGGCAAAAAATGACAAAAAATAACTTAAAAGTGGTTAAAACCGCTAAAGATAAAGAATTGGAAAATAAAGAGAAAAATAAAGCATTAGACGCAGCAATTAGCCAAATCACAGATAGCTTTGGAAAAGGCTCTGTAATGAAACTTGGAGAGCAAAAGGCTATGGATGTTGAGTCTGTTTCAACTGGATCTTTAAGTCTTGATCTAGCGCTCGGGATAGGAGGACTACCAAAAGGTAGAATTATTGAAATTTATGGACCAGAGTCATCTGGAAAAACTACTTTAGCTTTACAAGTAGTCGCTGAAGCGCAAAAAGCTGGTGGAATTTGTGGATTTGTTGATGCAGAACATGCATTAGATCCAGTTTATGCAAAAAAATTGGGCGTTAATACTGAAGAACTACTTATTTCACAGCCAGATACAGGTGAACAAGCTTTAGAAATTACTGATACTTTAATCAAGTCTGGCTCAATGTCAGTACTTGTTGTTGATTCAGTTGCTGCATTAACCCCAAGAGCTGAAATTGAAGGAGACATGGGAGATCACCATGTTGGTCTTCAGGCAAGACTAATGTCACAAGCACTAAGAAAATTAACAGGATCAATATCAAGAACTAATACAATGGTTATTTTCATTAACCAAATTAGAATGAAAATTGGTGTTATGTTTGGAAGTCCAGAAACAACATCTGGAGGAAACTCTCTAAAATTTTATTCTTCAGTTAGAATGGATATTAGAAGAATTGGTGCAATCAAAGATAAAGAACAAATTATTGGAAATACAACAAGAGTTAAAGTTGTTAAAAATAAAGTTGCTCCACCATTTAAAGTAGTCGAATTTGACTTAATGTATGGAAAAGGAATTAGTAAAGTAGGGGAACTAATCGACCTTGGTGCTAAAGCCGAGATTGTAGAAAAATCAGGAGCTTGGTACGCTTATAAAGGAGAAAAAATTGGTCAAGGTAGAGAGAACGCTAAACTTTACCTTGAACAAAACCCAAAAGCTGCAGCTGAGATTGAAATGGCTATTAGAGAAAAAGCAGGTGTTATTTCAAAAAAGATAGAGGGAAACCCTTTAAGCGAGGAAAAGGTTGAGGCTCAGAAAAAAGAGGAAGAAGTTCCAACTAAAAAAAATTAGCAGATAACTTTTAGTTATTAAGAAAAGGCGCTCAATTGGGCGCCTTTTTTCCCTTCAGAAGTGTAGACATCATAATAAAATGCTGTATTTTGATTAAATATGGCTAAAACATTAAATGAAATAAGATCCGCTTTCTTAGGATATTTTGAAAAAAATGACCATAAAATTGTAGAGTCTAGCAATTTAGTTCCAAATAACGATCCAACATTGATGTTTGCGAATTCGGGGATGGTTCAATTTAAAAATGTTTTTACTGGGCTAGAAAAGAGAGATTATCTAAGAGCTACAACTTCACAAAAATGTGTGAGAGCAGGTGGAAAACATAACGACTTAGAAAATGTAGGTTACACCCCAAGACACCATACTTTTTTTGAAATGCTAGGTAACTTTTCTTTTGGAGATTACTTCAAAGAAAGAGCTATTGAGCTTGCCTGGAATTTAATAACTAAGGACTTTGGTTTAGACAAAAATAGACTGTATGTAACTGTGTTCCATGAAGATGATGAAGCATTTAATTATTGGAAAAAAATTGCTGGTTTAAGTGATGATAGAATTATTAGAATAGCAACTTCAGACAATTTTTGGTCTATGGGCGAAACAGGGCCATGTGGACCATGTTCTGAAATTTTTTATGACCATGGAGATCACCTTGAAGGTGGTTTGCCTGGAACAAAAAATGAGGATGGTGATAGATACATAGAAATTTGGAATTTGGTCTTTATGCAATTTGAACAGATTTCAAAAGATAAAAGAATAAATCTACCAAAACCTTCAGTAGATACAGGCATGGGCCTTGAAAGGATTGCTGCACTACTTCAAGGAACTCATGATAATTACGAAACTGATCATTTCAAAAAAATAATAAACTCAGCAGCAGAAATTTTGAAAGTAAAACCAAATGATGACAATTTAGCGAGCTTTAGAGTAATTGCTGATCATTTGCGAGCAAGCTCTTTTTTAATTGCTGAGGGGGTTTTGCCATCAAATGAAGGTAGAGGTTATGTTCTGAGAAGAATAATGAGAAGAGGAATGAGACACTCTCATTTACTAGGTTCAAAAGAACCTATTTTTTATAACATATTTAAAACGCTCAAAGATGAAATGAAAGGAAATTATTCTGAAATAGAAAGAGCAGAGTCTTTAATTAAAGAAACATTAAAGATGGAGGAAGAGAAATTTTTAGTATTGTTAGACAGAGGTATTAAAATTTTAAATGATGAAATAGAAAAAATTGATAAAATATTGCCTGGAGAAGTAGCCTTTAAATTATATGACACTTATGGTTTTCCACTAGACCTAACTCAAGACATCTTAAAAAACAAATCTTTAACAATAGATATCGAAAAATTTCAGAGTTTAATGAAAGAAAGTAAAGAGCTAGCCAAAAAAAATTGGAAAGGATCAGGAGATAGTGCTGTTGATGATATATGGTTTTCAATTAAAGATAGACTAGGACCCTCAGAGTTCTTGGGATATGAGACAGACCAGGCCGAGGGAATTATACTTTCATTATTAAAAGATAATAAAGAGGTAGACGAGCTTAAAGAAAATGATGAGGGAATAATTATTGTCAACCAAACCCCTTTTTATGGTGAGTCTGGTGGACAAGTTGGGGATACTGGAGAAATAACTTCTGGTGATTTCATATTTGAAATATCTGATGTGCAAAAGAAATTAGGAGATTTATTTGTACATTACGGAAAAGTAAAATCTGGAAACATTAAAATTAAAGATAATGTTGAAATGAAAATTGACGTTGAGAGACGAAATAATATAAGGGCATACCATTCAGCAACACACCTTCTTCATGAGTCCCTTAGAAGAGTATTAGGGACACACGTTACTCAAAAGGGATCACTGGTTGCACCAGACAGACTAAGATTTGATTTTAGTCACATGAAACCAATTTCTGAACAAGAGATTGAAAATATTGAAAGTCATGTGAATTCTATGGTAGAGAGAAAATCAGAAGTCAAAACGAGAATCATGACCCCTAAAGAAGCAGTTGATAATGGAGCACTTGCACTTTTTGGAGAAAAATACGGAGAAGAAGTAAGAGTTTTATCCATGGGTGATGAAAATGAAAAATATTTTTCTACAGAATTATGTGGAGGAACACATGTGAGAAATACTGGTGACATTGGAAAATTCAAAATTATAAGCCAGTCATCAATAGCTGCTGGTGTTAGAAGAGTTGAAGCCCTTAGAGATAATCAACTAAATAACTTTCTTCAAAATAAAGAAAAATTATCTGATCTATCCGCACAAAAAGATGAGGAATTAATAAAAGATTTATCAAAACGAATTATTAACTTAGGTGGTAAACCAAATTTAGAGAATGAGGATAATAAAAACTTAATTAAGGATTTATCAAAACAATTAGAGCAATTACAATTTAGCTCAATTTTAAATGATAATTCTTTAAATAAAATTCAAAATAAGAAAATTAAAGATATTAATATTAGATTTCAAAAAGTTGAGGGTCTTCCACCAAAAGAACTTAGAAAATTAGTTGATATAGGAAAAAAGGAATTAAAAAATGGGATAATTGTTGTATTTGCCAGTCTTGATGGAAAAGTGGGCCTTGCAGTTGGTGTAACAGAGGAATTGGTTGATAAATATGATGCTGTTAAATTTGCAAAAACAGGTTCTGAAGTAATAGGTGGTAAAGGTGGTGGTGGAAGAAAAGATTTTGCACAAGCTGGTGGACAGTTTAATGACAAAATTGATGAAGCCTTTGAAAAAATCGTTACTCTAATTTAATTTTTGTCTCAACTTACCATCAATTGTATCTAAGAATTGATTAGTAGTAAGATACTTGGTTGAAGGACCTATTAAAATAGCCAAGTCTTTTGTCATCGAACCCTCTTCAACGCAATTAACACAAACTCTTTCAAGAGTTTCTGCAAATTTTATCAATTCTTCGTTTCCATCTAGTTTTCCTCTATGAGACAAACCTCTTGTCCAGGCAAAAATAGAAGCAATAGGATTTGTGGATGTTTCTTTTCCTTGTTGATGCATTCTAAAATGTCTGGTCACTGTACCATGAGCAGCCTCTGCTTCCATTGTTTTTCCGTCTGGAGCAAGAAGTACACTTGTCATTAAACCCAAGGATCCATACCCTTGAGCAACAGTATCTGATTGAACATCCCCATCATAATTTTTACAAGCCCAAATATATTTACCGTGCCATTTCATTGCACAGGCAACCATATCATCAATTAATCTATGTTCATAAATAATTTTGTTTTTTTCAAACTTATCTCTAAATTCTTTATCAAAAACTTCTTGGAAGATATCTTTAAATCTTCCATCATATTTTTTTAAAATCGTATTCTTTGTGGATAGATACACGGGCCATTTTTTTATTAAACCATAGTTAAAGCAAGATCTTGCAAAATCTTCTATTGATTTATCTAAGTTATACATAGATAAAGCAATTCCTGGACCAGGAAAATTAAATACCTCATACTTTCTTTCATCTGTTCCATCCTCTGCAGTCCATTTAATTTCTAATTTGCCTTTACCTGGAACGGTGAAATCTGTTGCTCTGTATTGATCACCAAAAGCATGTCTTCCAATAATTAACGGATCAGTCCAAGATGGCACAAGTTTTGGTATATTTTTACAAATGATAGGTTCTCTAAAAACAGTCCCTCCAATAATATTTCTTATTGTTCCATTTGGTGATCTCCACATTTTTTTTAGATTAAATTCTTTTACTCTAGCTTCATCTGGTGTGATAGTTGCACATTTGATGCCAACACCATTTTTTTTTATTGCATTAGCACATTCTATCGTGATTTTATCTTCAGTCTTATCTCTACTTTCCATCCCTAAATCGTAATATTCAATTTTTAGATCAAGGTAAGTAAGGATTAGCTTATTTTTTATGAAGTCCCATATGACTCTAGTCATTTCATCACCATCAAGCTCGACAATGGGATTTTTAACCTTTATTTTACTCATTTATTTGATGTATCTTAATAGTTGAATTTATCTTTTTTGTATACATATTAATTCAAAATTATCAATTATAGGATTGTCATGAATAAAATTTTTCCAAAACTACACAATGAAGGATACAAATTTATTATTATTTTTGCAATCGCAACTATAATTCTTTATTTCATAAATGGTTTTCTTGGCTTTATCGGCTTGCTACTAACAATTTGGTGTTACTATTTTTTTCGTGATCCTGAAAGAACATCGATTGGAGATGATAACTATCTAACTAGTCCAGCTGATGGTGTTGTTCTGCAAGTAAAAGATACCAATGGCCCAAAAGAACTTGGTTTAGAAAATAGACAAATGAAAAAAGTAAGTATTTTTATGGATGTATTTGATTGCCATGTTAATAGATCGCCATGTTCCGGAGCAATATCTGAGATACTATACAAACCAGGAAAATTTTTTAATGCATCATTAGATAAAGCAAGTGAGGATAATGAAAGAAACTATTACAGAATAAGAAACTCTGATGGAAAAGATATAATTGTTGTACAAATAGCAGGACTTGTTGCAAGAAGAATTGTGACTGAGGTCTCCAAAGATGAGCTCGTAGATCAAGGTTCAAGAATTGGAATGATCAGATTTGGAAGTAGGGCAGATATGTATTTTGAAGACTATACACCTTTGGTAAAAGTTGACCAAAAAACAATAGCGGGTGAAACTCTAATTGCAAAAAGATAATTTTATGCAGTCTCAGAATAAAGATATTAAATTGGTTTCAAATAAAAAGACTAGAGTTATTCTGCCAAATATTTTGACACTTTTTGGAGTTTGTATTGGATTAACATCAATCAAATTTGCATTCGACGGAAAATTTGAACTATCAATTATTGCAGTAATAATTGCTGCCATTATTGATGGACTGGATGGTAGAATTGCAAGATTAATAAAAGGAACTTCTAAAGTTGGTAAAGAGCTAGACTCACTTACCGATGTAATTAGTTTTGGTGTTGCTCCAGCTTTTATAATGTATTTTTGGGCATTATCTGAAATAGGCAGAATTGGTTGGTTAATTTCATTAATCTATGTTGTTTGTGTTGCGTTAAGACTTGCAAGATTTAATGTTTCATCAAATGAAGAGAGTTCATGGAAGGATAATTTTTTTGAGGGGATACCTTCACCGGCAGGTGGAGTTTTAGTTTTAATGCCTCTAATTTTAAGTATTAGTGAATTTGAATTTTTAAATTTAAATTATCAAATTATTGTACCTATTATGTTTATAATTGTTTCAATATTACTAATAAGTAAAATACCTACTTATTCTTTTAAAAGAATAGCTGTTCCAAGAAGTACTTCAATATTTTTACTATTTGGTATCATTTTATATTTTGGTTTAATATTAGTTTATACATTTAATACAATTGTTGTTTCAGGATTAATATATTTGCTAATGGTGCCAATAAGTTCGATGCATTATTTCATGATTAAAAAAAATCATAAAAATATCATGGATGATATAGATCATCATGAAGACGTGTTATAAATGAAGCAAAATACAATAATTTCCTTAGCAGACTCAAATTATTTCAATCTATTAAACGAATTGGTTGATAAATATGATGCTGTTAAATTTGCAAAAACAGGTTCTGAAGTAATAGGTGGTAAAGGTGTTGGTGGAAGAAAAGATTTTGCACAAGCTGGTGGACAGTTTAATGACAAAATTGATGAAGCCTTTGAAAAAATCGTTACTCTAATTTAATTTTTGTCTCAACTTACCATCAATTGTATCTAAGAATTGATTAGTAGTAAGATACTTGGTTGAAGGACCTATTAAAATAGCCAAGTCTTTTGTCATCGAACCCTCTTCAACGCAATTAACACAAACTCTTTCAAGAGTTTCTGCAAATTTTATCAATTCTTCGTTTCCATCTAGTTTTCCTCTATGAGACAAACCTCTTGTCCAGGCAAAAATAGAAGCAATAGGATTTGTGGATGTTTCTTTTCCTTGTTGATGCATTCTAAAATGTCTGGTCACTGTACCATGAGCAGCCTCTGCTTCCATTGTTTTTCCGTCTGGAGCAAGAAGTACACTTGTCATTAAACCCAAGGATCCATACCCTTGAGCAACAGTATCTGATTGAACATCCCCATCATAATTTTTACAAGCCCAAATATATTTACCGTGCCATTTCATTGCACAGGCAACCATATCATCAATTAATCTATGTTCATAAATAATTTTGTTTTTTTCAATTAATTCTCAAACCTTAATGATTTTTCAATTATATCTCCATCCAAACTTTTTATTTTAGATAAAAACTTTTTATTGTTTCTAATATTATCATTATGTTTACCAGCTAAGTGAATAATGCCTATCTCATGATTTGGTAAATATGGTTCAACAAAAGTTTGGTTTTTTTTATCAAATTTCATAGCTTGAATTAGTGTCCAATTACAATAAGCTGGGAGTATCTCTAC
>CACAPU010000002.1 GCA_902534465.1 uncultured Pelagibacteraceae bacterium | reverse complement strand
ACTGCTTTAGATTTAAATATAGAACCTAATGTTATTATAGAATTTGCAAGACTTTATGGTTTTCAAGTTGATTTTCAGAGAGATATTTGGAAAAACGACAGTTTTCAAATGATATATGAAATATTTTTAAACAAAGATGGGGAAATAATTGAAAGTGGAAATATAATCTTTGCTAACTTAAGTTTGAAAAATGAGGATTTAAAACTTTACAGACACGAATACGATAAAAACAAAATTGATTACTTTGATGAAAATGGAAAAAGTATGAGAAAAACTTTAATGAAGACTCCAATAAATGGTGCAAGGTTATCTTCTTCATTTGGTAAAAGAAAACATCCTATTTTAGGTTTCACAAAAATGCATACTGGCACAGATTTTGCAGCACCAATGGGTACTCCTATATTAGCGTCCGGAGATGGAATTGTTACAAGAGCTAAGTGGTGTGGTGGTGGGGGAAATTGTGTAAAGATAAAACACAACAGGGTTTACCAAACTGTTTATGCTCACATGTCAAAATTTGGAAGAGGTATTAAAAAAGGAGCAAGAGTTAAACAGGGTCAAATAATTGGTTATGTTGGCTCTACAGGCCTTTCAACTGGCCCTCATTTACATTACGAAGTAATTGAAAACGGAAGAAAAATAAATTCACAAAAACTTAAGCTACCGTCTGGAAAGATATTAAAAGGAGATCAGCGTAAAACTTTTGAGGTTAATAAGATTAAAATAGAAGTTTTAAAATCTGAACTAATATCCAAGATGTAAGTTATTTTGTTGTCTGCTCTTCAGCATCTTGGCTTTCTTTTTCAACTTTTATTTGATTATTAGAATTATTTTCACTTAAATTTTCATTTTGATTTCTATAATTTTCTTGTGAAATCAGAATTCTTGAAAAATGTTCTGAGTGCTGTAAATAATTTTCTGATAGAATTTTGTCTCCATTTGAAAGAGCCTCCCTTGCGAGATCATTATATTTTTCAACTAACTTTGCAGCGTTTTGATTATTTTTTCCTGGATGTCTTCTTTTAAAAGAAGATCCATTGTTAAAATCTCCGCCAGTTTTATGTCCATTCCCGTTTCTTCTGAAACTTCTATCTCCATTAGATTTAAATCTTCCTCTTCTGTTATTATTTTTGAAATTATTCATTTTTAAGTTTTAGTGCTTATAATACATCTATCTTTTCCAGATAAATCTCTTGATATTTTGTTAATATAGAAACCGTTTTCATTTAGAATTTTTATAGATTTAAACTTTTGTTTATGTCCAATCTCAAGTATTAATTTTCCATTTATTTTTAACAATTTACTACTTTTTTTAATTACTTTTCTAATATCTCTAAATCCATCACAACCTCCAGATAAGGCAACTTTGGGTTCATGGATTTTTATATCATCATCTAATCTCTTAAAATCAATATTATTAATGTATGGAGGATTAGATATAATTAAATCATAGTTATAAGAATTATATTTGTCAATATCGATATTTATAAAATTAATTTTATTTTCTAATTGATGTAATTTTGCATTACTTTTCGCAACATTTAATGCTTTTAAAGATATATCTATCCCTGTTGCTTTACATTTTGGCCTTTCTTTCATTAAAGAAATTATTATACAACCCGATCCAGTTCCAATATCTAAAATTTTCTTAGAGTTATTATATGGCAAACAATTAAGAGATTCTTCAATAATTAATTCAGTATCTGGTCTAGGAATTAAAACAGATTTGTTAGTTAAAAACTTATGTTTCCAAAAATATTTAAAACCAAGAATATAAGCAATTGGTTCTTTATATTTTCTTCTTAACAAGTAGTTTTTAAACTTTTGTATATCTCTATTTTCTAATTTTTTATGAGTATTTAACAGTATTTCCTCTCTTTTTCTATTTACAACTTTTGTTAAAATCAACTCAGCGTCCAAATAAGAGTTTTTAATATTATTTTTTCTTAAAAAATTTTCGCCATTTTTTAAAATTTCATTGTAATTCATTTTTATATATTGCTTAGTTCATTTTCCTGCGCTTGAATAACCAAATTTTCTATCATCTCATCAAATATCTCTCCTTCCATAAACTCAGATAATTTGTGTAAAGTTAAATTAATTCTATGATCCGTAACTCTGCCTTGAGGGAAATTATATGTTCTTATTCTTTCTGATCTATCTCCTGTACCAATTTTACTTTTTCTATCTATTGATCTTTCTTCATCCCTCTTTTGGCGCTCAACTTCATAAATTCTTGACCTCAGAATTTTTAAACCTTTTTCTTTGTTCCTTATTTGTGATTTTTCATCTTGCTGGCTTACAACTATACCAGTGGGTATATGAGTAATTCTGACAGCAGAGTCAGTTGTATTTACACTTTGGCCACCTGGACCACTACTTCTAAATACATCAATTCTCAAATCCTTATCCTCTATTTTCACATCCACATCCTCAGCTTCAGGCATTACAGCTACTGTGGCAGCAGATGTATGAACTCTCCCCTGAGTTTCTGTATCCGGAACTCTTTGAACCCTATGAACACCGCTTTCATATTTTAATGAGGAGTAAATATTTTTACCCTTAATGGATGCAATTACTTCTTTCAATCCACCTGCATCACTTTTTGAAATAGATATAACTTCAATCAACCATTTTTTTTTTTGACTCACTTTTTCATACATTTTAAATAAGTCAGATGCAAATAAACTTGCCTCCAAACCTCCTGTTCCAGCTCTAATTTCAATAATTGCATTTTTGGTATCAGCTTCATCTTTGGGCAATAAGAACAATTTGATTTTTTTTTCATTATATTCATTATTTCTTTCAAGCTCATTAAGTTCACTTATTGCTAAATCTTTCATCTCTTTGTCTGTGTCATTATCATTAATTAAATTTTCCAATTCGTCTTTATTTTTCTGAAAATTAAAGTAAGAAACTGCTTCTTTTATAATGTCACTTAAATCAGAATATTCTTTTGACTTCTCTGCAAACGATTTTTTATCAATTTCTTGAGAGGATAGCTCTTTTTCCAATTTGGAATGTTTTGTTATTAAATCTTGAACTTTTGATAAAGGTACCATTATTTGGCTTTTTCGATTTCTTCTGCTTTTTCTTCTACCAATCGTACAACTTTAGAAATCATCTCTTCACTTGATATTTTTTCACTTTCAACTCCATTTAAATAAAGCATGTTATTGCCCTTTCCTCCGCCAGTAATACCAATATCCGTTTGAGCTGCTTCCCCTGGTCCATTAACTACGCATCCAATTATAGACAAAGAAATAGGAGTTTTTATATGGGACAATCTATCTTCTAGCTCTTTAACAGTTTCAATTACATTAAAAGCTTGCCTAGCACAAGATGGGCAGGAAATAATTTTTACCCCTCTATTTCGTAAATTAAGTGATTTAAGTATTTCATTTCCAACTTTTATTTCTTCTACGGGGTCGTCCGATAAAGAAACTCTTATAGTGTCTCCAATACCACTCATAAGAAGTGATCCAAAACCAATAGAGGATTTTATACTACCAGGTAAAAATGTGCCTGCCTCAGTGATACCTAGATGTAGTGGATAATCAGTTACCTTAGAAAGTTGTCTATAAGCTTCAATAGATAAAAATACATCAGAGGATTTGACGCTCACTTTAAATTCATAAAAGTCAAAGTCTTCAACAATACTAATATTTCTTAATGCGCTCTCCACTAGAGCTTCTGGACAAGGTTCTTTATATTTTTCTAATAAGTCTTTTTCTAAAGATCCAGCATTAACACCAATTCTAATTGAACAATTATTATTTTTTGCAGCAGAAATTACTTCTTTAATTTTTTTTTTATCTCCAATATTTCCGGGGTTAATTCTAAGGCAAGCAGCCCCACTCTCTGCTGCTTCTATTGCTCTTTTATAGTGAAAATGTATATCAGCAACTATAGGTATAGTAGTATTTTTAATAATATCTCTCAGTGCTTTAGTTGAGTCTTCGTCTGGACATGATACCCTTACGATATCAGCTCCCACTTCCTCAATTTGCTTGATTTGATTTATAGTTTCTTTAACATCTTTTGTTAAAGTATTGGTCATTGATTGAACAGAAATTGGATTGTCTCCTCCAACTTTTACTTTGCCAACATTAATTTCTTTTGTTTTTCTTCTTTTTATTTCCCTAAAGGGTCTAATGTTCATAAATTATTTATTTAATTTAAATTCTTTGTGTAGTGAAGATATAGCTTTTCGTACATTCTTTTTATCTATCAAGACAGAAATTTTAATTTCTGAAGTAGATATTACTTGAATATTGATTTTTTGATTAGCAAGAGATTGAAACATTCTATAAGTAACTCCAGGAGTAGTAACCATTCCAACTCCTATTATTGAAACTTTTGAAACATTCTTATCAAATATCAAATCTCTGAAATTTATTTTTTTATTTTGCAAAATAATTTTTTTTGTTTTGTTTAGATCATCTGATTTTATTGTGAAAGTTAAGTCAGTTTCTTTTCCATCAGCAGAAATATTTTGCACTACCATATCTACATTTATAGAATTTTCAGACAAAGGTTTAAAAATCGATGCTGCAATACCTGGTTTATCTCTTACACCTAAAAGAGTAACTTTAGCATCATTAGTTGTATTTGAAATACCAGTTATAATTTTATTATTTATTATATTTTTTCTTTTTGTAATTAGAGTTCCCTCTTTATCTGTAAATGAAGATCTCACCTCAATATCTACCCTATTCAATCTTGCATCTTGAATTGAGTGAGGTTGCATAACTTTTGCTCCAAGAGAGGCCATTTCTAGCATTTCCTCATAAGAAATAACTTTTATTTTTTTAGCTGACTTAAGTTTATTTGGATCTGTAGAATAAACACCATCCACATCTGTATATATTATACATTTTTCAGCATTGAAAAACTTTGCAAACATAATTGCACTTGCATCTGTGCCACCCCTGCCAATAGTAGTTATTCTGTTTTTATTATTAATACCTTGAAATCCTGTGATTATGGGTATCCCTCCTTTTTTTAAATAACTCACAATTTGACTTTTGTTAATTTTATTAATTCTTGAAAATTTATATTTTCCCTCTGTGTTAATAGGTATTTGCCATGACATCCAAGATCTTGAATTGAAACCTTTATTAATCAATTCTCCTGAAATTAGCGCACAGGACATTTGTTCTCCTGATGAAACTAAAACATCGTATTCGGAATCTGAAAAATTTTTGCTAATTTTTTTGGATAAATTGATTAAATTATTTGTCACACCACTCATTGCGGAAGAAAGTACAATCACATTGTATTTTTTTTTATATTTAGCAATAATTTTTGCAACTTTTTTAATTCTATCAGTTGTACCAACTGAAGTACCTCCAAATTTTAATACAATTATTTTCATTGATAATTTTTTTTAATATAAATTAAAATATATTGATAAAATACATCTTGATTGTAATGTCAATAAACAATGAAAAATAACACAATAAATAAAAAAGAAATAGAAAAATTTTCAAAAATAGCCGAGGAATGGTGGGATCCTAATGGAAAATTTAAGCCATTACATAAATTTAACCCCATCAGAATAAAATATATAAGAGATACAATTTTATCTGAGTTTAAAATTAAAAAAGAGCACCAGCCATTTAAAGGCATAAGTATTTTAGATATCGGATGTGGTGGTGGATTACTTTCAGAACCCATGGCTAGACTTGGAGCAGATGTTGTTGGTATAGACGCTTCTTTAAAAAATATACAAGTGGCTAAGTATCATTTAAAAAAAAGTAAACTTAAAATTAAATATTATAATTCCTCTCCAGAGAATTTAAAAATTAAGACAAGATTTGATATTATTTTAAATATGGAAATTGTTGAACATGTTGAAGATGTTAATTTTTTCATTAAAGAAAGTTCAAAGTTTTTGAAAAAATCAGGTGTGATGTTCATTGCCACCTTAAACAAAACACTTAAATCATATTTATTTGCGATTGTGGGAGCAGAATATATTTTAAAGTGGCTTCCAATAGGTACTCACGATTGGGAGAAATTTATTAAACCAGAGTATTTAACAGATATTTGTGAAAAAAATTCATTAAAATTAAAAAAAATTGATGGAATGACTTTTAATCCTATTTTGAATAAATGGTCTGTTAGTTCTGACAAATCTGTAAATTATATTTCAGAATTCAAAAAAGTTTAATTTTTGTCGTCGTCAATCCAAGGTATAATGTCTGTATCTATTCCTTCTTCTCTTAATTCTTTAACATCTTTAAGTGAAGCAGTACCATAAATACCTTTTTTTTGTTTATTTTTGTCATAATGAATTGATCTTGCTTTATAGGTAAAATTTTCTCCCACATACTCAAAATTATTTTTTACAAATTTTTTGTAATCTGAAAGTTTTTTTCGAACCTCTTTGTATTTTTTTGATTCTGTTAAATTTTCTTTTTTCTTAGTGTTCAATAAATTAGGAGACATCAAGGACTTTTCAACATTTATTGATTCGCAGGATTGACAATTTAAAAGTTTTAATTTTAGCAACCTATCGTATTCATTAGAGGTACTAAACCAGCTTTCAAATTCTTGCTTACAATCTTTACATTTTAATAAATACTTAATCATATATAATACTTAAATATTGATCTATGAAATTTCAATATATTAAGTCCTATAATCAGCATTAATTTCAATGTATTTTTTTGTTAAATCCATAGTGTAAGATTTAAATTTTTTAATTCCTTGACCAATATCAACTTCAATTTCAATTGATTTGCCTTTCATGTATTCCATAACTTTTTCTTGGTCATAAGATTTGTATAAAGATCCTTTGTGATAAATTTTATATGGTCCAAAAGATATAGATAATTTATGTTCACTAATTTTAGAGTCGCTGTTTCCAATTGCCATAGCTACTCTACCCCAGTTTGAGTCTTCTCCCGCAATTGCTGTCTTAACTAATAATGAGTTTGCGATTTTAAAAGATATATTTTTTGCATCTTTTTCAGTTCTGCAATTAATACAATTAATAGAAATAAATTTAGAGGCTCCTTCTCCATCAGAAACAACTTGCTTAGCTAAATTTAATAAAACGTCATGAACTGCCTTGTTAAAATTTTTAAGTCTACTATCACTATATTTTTTAATTTCTGAGTGATTAACTTTGCTAGTTGAAAATATAGTAACCATATCATTTGTACTTGTGTCACCATCACATGAAATTGCATTGAATGTTGTCTTTATATTATTTTTTAAAACATCATTTAAAACTGATGAGGATAATGTTGCATCAGTAAATATATAACCCAATGTAGTTGCCATATTTGGATAAATCATACCTGATCCTTTTGCGATTCCGTAAATTTTAATTGTTGATGAACCAATTTTTGTTTCAGCCATTGATAATTTGGGTTTTAAATCTGTTGTGATTATACCCATTGCAGCTTTCATCCAGATTAATTTATTTTGTGTATATTTTATTTTCTCGACTAGTTCTGGTAATGAATTTTTAATTTTTTCTAATGGAAATTTCTCTCCTATAGTACCTGTGCAACCAAAAAGTATTTCTTTCGAGGAAATTTGTTTTGGATCATCTTCATCCCTTTTCTGTATCTCTGTTAATTTTGAGGATAAGTCTAAGGAAATGTTTTTTAAAGCTTCATAGCCTTCTGGACCTGTCAAGGCATTGGCATTTCTGGTATTAACTAATAATGCAAATATTTTTTTTGCTTTGATTTTTTTATTCCATTTTAGATTTTCTGATATTAACTTTGATTGAGTATATACAGAGGCATAATTTGCACCATCTCTGAAATAAAACAAAACTAATTCATCTCTCTTAAATTTATATAAGCCAGCACTGACTGCAGAAATTGAAACTCCATCAATATGATCTAAATCCTGAAAATCAACAATTTTAGACCTTTGACTGCCAGTATTTATAAAATTGTTTATGTTAAATTTCATGATATTTAAAATAATTAATTAATTACTATATATTTCTAATATTTAATTTTATATCAAAATGTTTAACCCACTTAAAATATTTTCAAAGCTTATTAAAAGCGGAAATGAAAAGGAACTAGGCCGAATTCAACAATTAGTCAATAAAGTTAATCTTTTAGAAAAAGATTTAGAAAATTTATCAGACGAAATGTTCCCAAAAAAAACCGAGAAACTAATTGAAGAAATTAAAAATGGTAAAAGTTTAAACGACGTGTTGCCTGAAGCTTTCTCAATGGTTAGAGAAGCTTCTAAAAGAATTAGAAATGAAAGACACTTTGATGTTCAGCTAATTGGTGGTGTTGTAATCCATGAGAATAAAATTGCAGAAATGAAAACTGGAGAAGGTAAAACATTAACCATAGCTCTTGCAGCTTTCCTTAATGCTCTAGAAAAAAAAGGTGTCCATATAGTAACTGTAAATGATTATTTGGCTAAGAGAGATAGTGAGAATATGGGTAAGATTTATGAGTTTTTAGGTTTAACCTGTGGATATATTAATACGGGGCAAGATGATTTGGAGAGAAAAGAAAATTATTCAAAAGATATAACTTATTCTACTAATAGTGAATTGGGCTTCGATTATTTAAGAGATAATATGAAATTTTCAAAAGGATCCATGGTTCAAAGAGAACATAATTATGCGATTGTTGATGAAATTGACTCTTGTTTAATTGATGAGGCTAGAACACCTCTAATAATTTCAGGAGCAACAGAAGATAAAACAAATCAATATATAGCTGTTGATAAACTTGTAAAAAATTTAAAAAAAGAGGATTTTGAAATAGATGAAAAAGATAGAAATATTTTATTAACTAATAAAGGTGTGGATAATGTTGAAAGTATATTTTCAAATGCTGGAATACTTAAAAATAAAAATTTTTATGATCCAGAAAACCTACATATTGTTCATTTAGTTAATCAATCATTACGTGCAATCCATCTTTTTCAGAGTGGTAGAGATTACATTGTAAAAGATGGGCAAATAATAATAATTGATGAACAAACAGGTAGACAATTACCTGGAAGAAGGTTTGGTGATGGTCTTCATCAAAGTCTAGAGGCAAAAGAAAATTTAACAATTAATGCTGAAAATCAAACTTTAGCATCAATTACCTACCAAAATTTCTTCAAGCTTTATAAAAAAATAGCTGGATGTACTGGTACCGCATTAACAGAGTCAGAAGAATTTTTTGAAATTTATAATCTACCAGTAGTATCAATTCCTACTAATAAGCAGATGATCAGAAAAGATTCGAACGATCAAATATTTAGAACTAGTAAAGAAAAAGATGAAGCAATAATTAGTAAGATTGTTGAATGTAACGCAAAAGGACAACCATTATTAGTTTTCACTTCAAGTATAAATAAATCTGAACACTACTCGAGTCTATTAACTAAAAAAAATATAAAACACACAGTTTTAAATGCGAAGAATCACCAAAGAGAAGCTGAAATTATTGCAGATGCAGGAAAAAGAAGCTCGATAATTATTACGACAAGTATTTCAGGAAGAGGCGTTGACATCAAATTAGGAGGTCAGGATGAGAGTGATAAAGCTGAAATAAAAAAATTGGGAGGATTGTTTGTTATTGGTACAGAAAGGATGGAAAGTAGAAGAGTAGATAATCAGGCAAGAGGGAGATCAGGTAGACAAGGTGATGAAGGTAGCTCTATATTCTATGTAAGCTTAGAAGACGATTTAATGAGAATATTTGGGTCTGAGTCAATGAATAATATACTTGAAAAACTTGGGCTTAAAGATGGAGAAAGTATAGACCATCCTTGGATAAATAAAGCATTAGAAAGAGCACAACAAAAAGTTGAAGCAAGAAATTTTGATATTAGAAAAACTCTTTTGAAGTTTGACAATGTTTTAAACGATCAAAGACAAGTAATATTTTCACAAAGAAATGAAGTAATAGAAAATAAAGATTCTAAGCAATATTCTGAAAATTTTCTAGATGAAATTATTGATGATTTGAAAATTAAGAAAACCAAAAAGTTAGCCAATGCAGGATCAAATGAAATCAATATGCAATTAAAATCTTTATTTGGAAAATCATTTGAAGAAAGTGAAATTAATGAATTAGTTAATCTTGAAAATAAGGCATTTGAAGAAAAAATAAAAAATAAATTTAAAAGTTCAAGAGAAGAGAGAATAAAAATGTTAAATGAAGAGCAATATAACGAAATAGAAAAAAGAATTTTTTTACAACTTATTGATCAAAATTGGAAATTACATATTCAATATTTAGAACAATTAAGACAAGTCATTGGTTTAAGATCTTATGGACAAAGAGATCCTTTGGTAGAATATAAGAAAGAGGCATTTACACTTTTTGAAAATTTATTAAGTAAACTTAAGTATGATTTAATTACAATTTTATTTAATTTAAAACTTATAGAAAAAAATGATGATCAAAATGACGTTCAAAATGAAAAAAGTATAAATACAAATAATAATCCAAAATGTTTACTTGTAACAAATAGAGAAGGAAAAATTTCTAGAAACGAAAGATGTGAGGCAACAGGGAAAAAGTTCAAGCATTGTTGTGGTGCTTTATAAAAGAATGCTTAAGAATAATATTAATAAAACTGCAGCAGATACGCCATAATAAATTTTAGAATTCTTTTTAAAGTTTTGATAAATATTTTCTAATGAACTTGCCTTCATAGATAAATCATTTCTATCATCTGATTGTGTTGAAAATCCTTTATTTCTTCCAATTGATAAAAATTTATTTTTTCTATGAGCAAGAATTTCATCTTTATCCATTGTCTGAAAAAAATCTAAATTTTTCTTTAATGAATCTCTTACATTATCCAATATTAGATCTTTATCTCGATGAGCACCACCAACTGGTTCTGGAATTATTTCGTCAATTATATTTAACTTTAAAAGGTCGCTAGATGACATTTTCATTGCAGTTGCAGCCTCTAAAGTTTTTTTTGGGTCTCTCCATAAAATGGTGGCACATCCTTCTGGAGAAATGACAGAGTATATTGCATTTTGAAGCATAATTACTTTATTAGATGATGCTAAAGCTATTGCTCCGCCAGACCCACCTTCACCAATTATAATTGCTATTGTGGGTACCGTTAACTTCATAGAGCATTCAATAGATTTTGCTATTGCTTCGGCTTGACCTCTTTCCTCTGCGCCAACTCCTGGGTATGCTCCTGGAGTATCTACAATAGAAATTATTGGAATTTTAAACTTGTTAGCTAACTCCATAAGTCTAATTGTTTTTCTGTAACCCTCTGGTCTCATCATTCCAAAATTGTGATCTATTCTTTTATTAAGATCTGATCCCTTTTCTTGACCAATTACTAAAACAGATTTACCATCGAACTTTGCAAAACCAGCTATAACAGCTTTGTCCTCACCATAATATCTATCTCCAGAAAGTTGGATAAAGTCATCAAACAGATTTTCAACAAAAAATTTTGCTTTAGGTCTATCTTCATGACGGGCAACTAATGCTGTCTGCCATGGATCTAAGTTAGAATAAATTTTCTCTAACTTTTCATTTATTTCTTCTTCAACTTTGCTTATTCTTGAAGTGTCGACTTCAGATAAACCTTCCTGATTATAGGGGTCTTTTAGTTTATCTAATTCCTCTTCAAGATTTTTGATATCTGTCTCAAAATTTAGGTAATTTTTCATTTAAGGTATGTATTATAAACAAAAAAGGCGATAAATTGTTAAAATAAGTAATTTTGATTGCGCAAAAATGACAATTTATTATAAGATTTTCAATTTATGAGAGAGCAATACATCAAAATCCACAACTTATCTGTAGCAAAAGAACTAGCTGATTTTGTCAAAAATGAGCTTTTACTAGATACTAATGTTGATCCTGAAGAGTTTTGGAAAGGTTTTGACAAAGTGGTGCATGAATTAGCGCCAAAAAATAAAAAATTACTCGAAATCAGAGAGACATTACAACAAGAAATAGATCTGTGGCATAAAAAAAATAGAGACCACGAGATTGACTATAATAAATATAAAAATTTTTTGGAAGAAATAGGTTATTTAAAAAAAGAAGGTGAAGATTTTAAAATAACAACTAAAAATTTAGATGAAGAAATATCTAATATAGCAGGACCACAATTAGTTGTTCCAATAATGAACTCTAGATATAGCTTGAATGCTGCTAATGCAAGATGGGTAAGCTTATATGACAGTCTTTATGGATCAAATATAATAGAGTCTGAAGAGAGTGGAAGTGAAAAATATGATCCTTTAAGAGGACAAGAAGTGATCAAATACACTAGAAACTTTTTGAACAAATATTTTCCAATAAATGATCTTGACTGGAAAGATATTACTGGTTTAGCAGTAAATAATAAAAAACTTTCAATTTATAAGGAAAATAAAGAATATAATTTATCAGATTTAGAGAAGTTTATTGGTCACAGAGGGGATGCAGCCAAACCAAATGCTATAATCTTAAAAAATAATAATCTTCATCTTGAAATAATTATTAATCCTAGAGCATTTAGTGCTGCAAGAGATGCTGCCGGGATAAGCGATATTATAATTGAGTCTGCTGTATCAACAATTTGTGACCATGAAGATAGTGTAGCCGCAGTAGATGCTGAAGATAAAGTAACTTGTTATAGAAATTGGCTAGGATTGATGAAAGGAAATTTAAAATCAATATTTGAGAAAAATGGTAAAGAATTAGAAAGAAAACTTAATCCTGATAGGAGTTACACTTCATTGAATGGTGAAAAGTTAAAACTTCACGGAAGAAGTCTTTTACTTGTGAGAAACGTTGGACACTTAATGACAAACCCTGCAATCACTTTAAATGATGGATCAGAAGTTCCTGAAGGAATAATGGATGCTTTCATAACCTCAGCAGCTTGTATTCATGATTTAAAAAGAAAAGGTAATTCGAGAGAAGGATCAATTTATATCGTTAAACCAAAAATGCATGGTCCAGAAGAAACAGAATTTACTAATTTAATTTTTACTAAAGTTGAAGAAGTTTTAAAATTAGAAAAAAATACAATTAAGTGTGGAATTATGGATGAAGAAAGAAGAACATCTGCAAACCTTAAAGAATGTATTAGAACACTTAAAGATAGAGTATTTTTTATAAACACTGGATTTTTAGATAGAACTGGTGATGAGATGCACACCTCAATGGAAGCTGGACCAATGATAAAAAAAGGAGATATGAAAGAGTCTAAGTGGATTAAAACCTATGAGGACAACAACGTAGATATAGGCTTAAAATGTGGTTTTTCAGGAGTTGCTCAAATAGGTAAAGGAATGTGGGCGATGCCTGACAAAATGAACGAAATGATGAAACAAAAAATTGGACATGTGAATGCTGGCGCAAATTGTGCTTGGGTTCCTTCCCCAACTGCTGCTGCATTGCATGTTATGCACTATCATGAAGTAAATGTTTTTGAAAAACAAAAAGCAATATTAAAAAGAGAGCCATCAAAATTATCTGATCTTCTTACTATTCCAATAGCAGATCGCCCTAATTGGTCTATCGATGAAATTAATACTGAAATTTCAAATTCTGCTCAAACTATTTTAGGTTATGTAGTCAGATGGATTGATCAAGGTATAGGTTGTTCCAAAGTTCCGGATATAAATGATATTGGATTAATGGAAGATAGAGCAACCTTAAGAATTTCATCTCAACATATTGCAAATTGGCTTCATCATGGCTTATGCTCGAATAGACAGGTTCTTGAAATTTTAAAAAAAATGGCAAAAGTTGTAGATAAACAGAATGAAGATGACTCTAACTACGAAAGTATGTCACCAGAGTATGATAAATCTATTGCTTTTAAAGCAGCATGTGAATTAATCTTTCATGGAAAATCTCAGCCTTCAGGCTATACAGAACCTCTCTTACATTTAAACAGATTAATTAAAAAAAGCTAATTAAGCCTCAAGTTTTTTTCTGTTTTTAAATGCAGATATTAGAGTTCCATCATCTAAATTTTCGATTTCTCCACCTACAGGTAAACCCTGGGCTAGTTTTGAAACTTTGACGTCAGTTTTTTTTAGACTATCTTGAATATAAAATGCAGTAGTTTGACCTTCTACAGTTGCACTAGTTGCTAAAATTACTTCTTCAATATCATCTTTATTTATTCTTTCTATAAGAGAGTTGATAAGCAAGTCCTCTCTATTACTATTATTATTATTTGAGAGGGTCCCCCCTAAAATATGGAAATAACCTTGAAAAATTGACGAACTTTCTATTGCCCACTGATCTGAAATATTTTCTACAACACAAATTTTATTATATTTTTTTTCTACTATTTCACAATTATTATAACTACAGTCAATTGTATTAGGCTTTAATGTTCCACAAATTTTACATCTAACAACATTTTTAAAAACTTCGCTCAAATTTTGAGCCATAGGCTTTAGTAATTCTTGTCGGTTATTAATCATTTTTAAAATTATTCTTTTTGCAGACTTAGGTCCTAACCCTGGTAACTTAGATATAAGTTTGATTAAATTTTCTATTTCAGGAATATTTTGCATTTAAATTATAAAGGCCACTTAAATCCAGGTATTCCAAAATTTCCTGAAGCCTTAGAAATTTCCTCTGCAGTTTTTGATTTAAGTTGTGATTTTGCGTTATTATGAGCAGCGGTAATAAGATCTTCTAATATTACTTTTTCCTCTTTCAAAACATTTTCACTAAGTTTAATTGAAATCATAGTGCCCTCTCCATTTAAAGTAACCTTTACATCATTAGCTCCTGAGACACCTTCAACCTCAATCTTTTTAATATTTTCTTGGCTTTCTTTCATTTTGCTCTCAATTTCTTTGGCTTTTTCCATTAATTTTGAAAAATCAGTCATTCTAATCCTCTTTCAACTCAACATTTATTAATTCTGCATCAGGAAATGCTTCGATCACTTTTTTATAGGCTTCAGACTTTTTAACATCATCAAATATTTTTTTCTCATCAATTTTATTTTTTTCTTTTTTTGAAATTTGTCCTTGGTTTTTTGACAAAGAGATAATCCATCTCTTAGATGTCCATTCGAACAGTTTGTTAGATAGATTTTTAATAAAGTCTTTGTCTAAGTTTTCATTAAAAGATATTTCTATTAAACCCTCAGAGAATGAAACTAAATTTGTATTAGTTTCAAGCTCATATTTAAGCTTAGCTTCTTTCCTTTCCGTACATAGATTTATCAAACTTTCAAATGAACCTATTTTAAGTTCATTTATTACTTCATCTTTATTTAAATTTGGTTCAATTTTTTCTTGTTGTGAAATATTTTTGATTTGATCTATTGTTTTACTTGTAATTTTTTTTTTAGGTTCTTCAATTAAGGTATCAGGATTTTTTCCAGTAAAGCTTTCCTCAACATCTTTCTCCTTAAAACCTTTTATTCTCATTAATCTGAAAAGGAACATTTCAACTGATAAATTTGGATTTGAAACAATGTTAATTTCCTCAATTGTATCAAGTGTAAATTGCCAAAAAAGGATTATGTCCTTTGAATCTAAATTTTCAGATATTGTGGAAAGATTACTAAAATCTTGATCATTTAAAGAAAAATTATTTCCATCTAATTTTATAAAATTAATATTTTTTAGGTAGTATAAAACCTCAAGAAAATCATTCAAAAAAATTTTTGGATCTACACCAGAATCATAAATTTTTCTATACAGCTCAAATACTTTTTTTTCGTCACCACTAAACAGATTTTTAATTAATTCTATCAGAGAACTTTTATCAAAATATCCATAAATACTTTGTGCTTTATCTAGATTTAATTCCTCATTATTTTGATTGGCTACAAGTCCACGATCTAACAAAGATAATGCATCTCTAACAGAACCTTCTGAAATTTTAACAATTAATTTTAAAGCTTCATCAGAAACTTTACCTCCTTCTTTATCTTTAATCATTTTTATATAATTAAAAATCTCTTCAGATTTCACTCTAGAGAGATCAAAACGTTGGCATCTCGATATTACTGTTACAGGAATTTTTTTAATTTCGGTCGTTGCAAAAATAAATTTTAAATATTTTGGCGGTTCCTCAAGAGTTTTTAAAAGTGCATTAAATGCTTGTTTGCTTAACATATGAACTTCATCAATAATAAATATTTTATATTTAGCAGTTGTCGGTCCATACCTTGAAAATTCAATAAGCTCCCTTACATCGTCAACACCTGTTTTGCTTGCTGCATCCATTTCCAAAACATCAATATGATTTGAGTTTGTAATTGCATCACAGTTACTACATTTTTTCTTACACATGTTTTCAATTCCATGCTCACAATTTAATGCCTTCGCAACAATTCTTGCAAAAGTTGTTTTTCCTACTCCCCTGATACCTGTAAACAAGAATGCGTTGGGTGACTTGTCTGAGATTATTGAATTTTTAATTGTTTCAGCAATAACTTCTTGACCAATCAAGTCCTCAAATACTTGAGGTCTATATTTTAAAGCTAGTACTTTTGAATTTTCTGTCATTTCTAAGGAGACCAAACAACCTGGAAAATACTCACTACCCTTGCTATCTTTCGATCCTAGGGGATTTGTGGTAACACCACCTGATTGGCCTCCAACTTTATTATATCAATAAAAATTTCTATTCTACAAGAAAGTTATAAATTTATTTTTCTCTAAATTTATCAGATTTATAAACACCTAGAACGTGCATATCTTGACAATGCAGACCTAATTCCTCAAGTGAGTTTTTTATTTTTGGAGATTCTATGTGTCCATCAATATCACATAGAAAAAAATATGAGGAAAAAGAGTTCTTTTCAGGAAAACTTTGTAATTTACTCATATTAACTCCATTAATTGCAAAACCTGACAACGCAGAATACAAAGCTGCTGGTTTGCTTTTTAACTTAAATAATATTGATGTTATGTGACTTTCATCACTAAAGTCTGGTTGAAAGATATCTTTTCCTAATAACAAGAATCTAGTAACGTTGTCTTTATCGTCCTGCACATTTTCTTGTAAAATTTTAAGGCCATATATTTCAGCGCTTAGACTTGAAGCTATTGCTGCCTTAGACTTGTCTTTAGTCTCTGAAACAAATTTTGCTGAACCAGCAGTATCAGCCCTTACATTTTCAATAAATTTTTTTTTCTTAATAAAACTTGAAGATTGACTTAATGCTTGAGCATGAGAGTAAACATTTTTTATATCACTCATGTTAGCTCCTCTTATTCCCAAAAGATTATGGTTAATTGGAAAAAAGTGTTCTGCATAAATATTTAATCTGTATTTAAAAATTAAATATTCAACACCAATATTTCCAGTTGTTTTGTTTGACTCAGGAATTAAAGACTTAATCGAACTATCTTCACTAGATCTTTCAAAACATTCGTCAAAAGTTTTACAAGGCAATGTTTCGCAATCTGGATACATTTTCTTGGCACAGCTTTCGCTATAGCTTCCTGCAACTCCTTGATAAGCAATTTTCATAATTTAATTTTTATATTCCATTATTTTTTTTAATTCCAGATAATCTTCATGTGTATCAACGCCAATTGGTCTGGTTTTAGCTAAACCAACATCTATATCAATTTTATTATCTATTAATCTTAATTGTTCTAACTTTTGTATTTTTTCATTTTGCGTTTGCCTTAATTGAACAAATTTTTTTAAATAAGCTACATTATAAATATAAATACCAATATGATGGTAAATATTTTGCATAGTTTTACTTACTTCTCTAGAGAATGAAATTGCAGTTGATAATTTATTTTCTTCAAGTTTCTCATTTGTGATAACCTTTACAATATTTTTTTTTGATAATAATCCCACATTCTCAATCTCGCAGGCTAAAGTTGAAACTTTTGATTTTTTTTCTATCGTTTTTGTTAAAAGGTTATTGATATCTTTTATATCAAGCATAGGTTCGTCTCCTTGAAGATTTACCACATACTCAATATTATCATTTTCTAGTTTTTGAAAAGCCTCAAAAATTCTATCAGTTCCTGTTATATGATCACTTTGAGTTAAAATACATTTTCCTCCATTTTTGGTTACCTCTTGAAATATTTCTTTGTCACCAGTAGCAACGTAACACTGACCAACCAATGATGATTTTGCGATCTTATAAACATGATTAATAATTGATATGTTATTTATTTTTAATAATGGTTTGTTGGGAAGCCTTGTTGCGGCTAATCTTGAAGGAATTAAAATTACTGTATTTTTCATAAATTAAGTATTATGCGTCTTTCAGACGCAATAATTAAAATTAAATTTAGTATTTTTTTTGTTTAACATGTTATACGAGTTTTAATAATTAAAAATCATGGATTCATTTGAAATTAATAAAATCATAGCTGCAGTATTAGTTATTTTTATAGTTATATTTGGAATTACTAAAATTTCTGATTACATCTATTACGTTGAGAAGCCAGCTCAATCTGCATACAAAGTTGAATTTTCTGAAACAGACACAAAAAAATCTACTTCCGCACAAGAAGTTGACATAGCTAGTTTATTAGCAATGGGAAGTGTTGAGCATGGTAAAACAGTTTTTAAAAAGTGTAGTGCATGTCATTCCATCAAAAAAGGTGGAAGAAATAATATTGGACCAGCGCTCTACAATGTATTAGGTCGTAACATGGGTGCACTGGAAGATTATAAATATTCTAAAGCATTAATAGCATTTGGGAAAGATTGGACTTTTGAAGAAATGAATAGTTTTTTAATTAAACCAGCCTCTTACATTAAAGGAACAAAAATGGCTTTTGCTGGATTAAAAAAAGAAAAAGATAGAGCATCAGTTATACTATACATGAATGCAAATGCAGACAATCCTTTATCCTTACCTTAATTTACCAAAACAATACAATAATATACTTTTCTGAACATGAACTCTGTTTAGAGCTTGTTGCCATACTTTTGAATGCCTTCCTAAGAAAACTTCCTCC
Organism: uncultured Pelagibacteraceae bacterium; assembly: GCA_902534465.1. Classification (GTDB taxonomy): domain Bacteria; phylum Pseudomonadota; class Alphaproteobacteria; order Pelagibacterales; family Pelagibacteraceae; genus Pelagibacter. The sequence continues at coordinate 167,037 of CACAPU010000002.1, read as the reverse complement.
GTCACCTCATTACCTCTTGGAAGACAATGTAAAAATATTGCATCTTTCTTCGCAAATCTCATTGTTTTAGTATCAACTTTAAAATTTTTAAATGATTTAATTTTCTTTCTCTTATTTACCTTATCATTCAGTGAAATAATCTTATCTGTCATAACTACATCAGAATTTTTAACAGCTAGTTCCTTTTTATGAAAAATTTTTATTTTTCCTTTTTGTTTTTTTATCGATGAAATTAACGCTTTATTTGGCTGATAGCTTTTAGGACATGCAATATTTAAGGATACAGAGAATTTGATACAAGCTTCTATTAAACTATTCATCATATTGTTATTAGCATCACCTATCCAACATAGTTTTAATTTTGAAATACTTTTCTTTTTAATTTCTTCGATAGTAAAAATATCTGACAATACTTGAGTAGGATGTGAGGATGGACTTAATCCATTTATTATTGGTATATTTGAATGTTTTTTGAATTCATCTAACTTTTTATCAGAGTCAGTTCTCAACATGAAAGCATTACCATAAGTTGACAAAATCTTAGAAGTATCAGCAATACTTTCCCCACCAGTCCCTAAATGTAATTCTTCTGGTCTTAACGTCAAAGACCCTCCTCCAAGCTGCTTGATTGCTAAATAAAAACTTACTCTTGTTCTCGAGCTTGCTTTTTGAAACATTTGTAGAAGAATTTGTCCTTTTAAAGGTACATCCTTATCAGGATCGAGAGTATTAAGTTTTTTCCTTTTTTGTTTTCTAATTTTTGCATCATAGATGATTTTTTTTAAATCTTTAGTTGGAATATCTTTTATGTGAAGAAAATGTTTCATTAATTTTTATATTCAGTACAAACTTTATTTATAATTTTTAAACCCAAATTAATCTCTTTTTTATTTACATTTAATGGGGGTAAAATTCTAATTACATTTTCACCCGCTCTAATAGTTAACAATTTATTTTTAAGTAAATCATCAATAAATTTAGTCTGGTCGTGATGAAGTTGTATTCCTAAAATTAGTCCTACACCTCTAATTTCTTTAATAATTTTTGGAAATTTATTTTTTATTTTATTTAGTTCTGAAATAAAATACCTTGAATTACTTTTAACTCTTGAAAGAAAACCCTTTTTAAAAATTTCATCCATAACAGCATTACCAACTGACATTGCAAGTGGGTTACCACCGAAAGTAGATCCATGAGTACCAGGAACCATAGCCTTAGAAACTTTTTTTGTCATCAAAACAGCGCCTATTGGAAAACCACCTCCTATACCTTTGGCTATTGGGACAATATCTGGCTTAATGTTTGCATATTCGTAAGAAAAAAACTTACCAGATCTGCCTATTCCACATTGAACTTCATCTAAAATTAGAAGAATTTTTTTCTTATCACAAATCTTTCTAATTTCTTTTAAACACCAAGTAGGTATTACTTTTATACCCCCTTCGCCCATTATTGGTTCAATCATTATAGCTGCGGTTTTATTAGTAATCTTTTTTTTTAGTTCAACATGATTTCCAAATTCAAAATGATCAAAACCTCCTACTTTAGGACCAAATCCTTCAGTCATTTTTTTTGACCCACTTGCATTTATTGCTGCAATAGTTCTCCCATGAAAGGAATTTTTTATACACAAAATCCTATTCTTTTTCGACTGACCTAACGAATAGAAATATCTTCTAGCAACTTTTATTGCTGCTTCTGTAGCCTCAGCACCACTATTTTGGAAAATGACTGCGCTAGCAAAAGTTTTACTTGTTAACTTTCTGGCTAACTCTTCTCCCTCAGGAATTTTAAAAGAGTTTGATACATGCCAAAGTTTGTTTGATTGTTTATTAATAGCTTGAACTAGAGATGGATTAGTATGCCCAAGTGAATTTACTGCAATACCTTGAACAAAATCTAAAAATTTTGCTCCACCTTTTGTATATAAGAAAGAACCTCTGCCTTTACTAAAGGAAAGATTTCTTCTTTTATAATTTTTAGCTAAAGAACTCATATTGAATTATGATTTAATTTTATAACCTTTGTGAACTAAAATGTATGCAAAATATGTAATAAGCAAACTTAGAAAAGTTAACAGCAAGATACCAAATGATAAAGAACCATCTAATTGGCCAATAAATGAATATCTGAAACCATCTATCATATGAAAAAAAGGATTGTATTTACTTACCATTCTTAAAAAATCTGGCAGCTTATCAATGCTATAAAATGTTCCACTTAAAAAACTCAAAGGTACAATTATAAAATTAGTTACTGTACTCATTTGGTCAAATTTATCTGCATATAGTCCAACAATCAATCCTAACGACCCCATTAACAATCCACCTAAAAACAAATAAATAAACCATAGAAATAAATTCTGTAATGGTAGATCTAAAAATAAAACAAATATTATTGTTGAAACTGTAGCTATCAACAAACCTCTTGCAGCAGAAGCAAATGTAATGGCAAATACAACCTCAAATGAAGACAACGGACTATGTACTACATCTGTAATTGTCCCCATCATCTTTCCCATCATTAAAGATGAGCTTGAATGAGCAAAACTTTGTTGAATTACTTGCATCATGATTAAACCACAAGCTAAAAATTGTGTGTATGGGACACCCAATACGTCATTTCTTTGATCCCCGATAGCTAGAGAGATAACAGTTAAGAACAATATGCTAGTTAATATAGGACCAAATAATGTTTGACCAGAAACTGTTAAAAATCTTAAAACCTCCTTTTTAAAAAGTGAATAAGTACCAATCCAATTAAAAAGTCCAAATCTTCTTGAACCAATTTTGTATTTTTTTTGTAATTCAACCATAAGTAATTATTAATAAACTTTTTTTTTTAAAATTGTTAAAAAACAAAAAAAAAAGCTTGTTATACTGATGTAATTATGATTTCAAGATAGTGTTATAGTAAAAATAAAGTATACTAAATATAGTAATATGAGTTGGACAGATGAAAAGGTTAATAAATTAAAAGAACTATGGGGCAAAGGCCAAACTGCAAGTCAAATTGCTGAAATAATTGGAGGAGTAAGCAGAAATGCAGTTATTGGAAAAGCTCATAGACTAAATTTATCAGCAAAAATTAAAACACGATCAAAAATATCCTCTAGTAATGTTAGCACTTCATCAACAAATGAAAATAATTTAAAAAAAGGTAGTAGAAAACATAGATTTAGATCATTGTTATTAGATCAAAACTTTGAACCTGCTAAAAACCTTCAATTAGAAGATCTTAATGAAAATACCTGCAAATATATGGAAGGACATCCAGACGAAAAGGACTCTTCATTTTGTGGAAGAAAAACTATTGAAAAATTTTCCTACTGTCCTTTACATCTAATGGTAGTGTTTCAACCTAAAAATAAAAAAGAAGATATAATTGATAAGGATGAGGATGTTCCAAAATTTATTGAAAAGAAAGTTAAATCTGCATAGTCTATTTTAAAATTTTCTCTTTTGCTTTTATAAATTCATCTTCGTTCAGAACACCTTTGTCGTGTAATTCTTTTAATTCTTTTATTTGATTTATTACTTCTAAATTTTTGTTTTCATTCTTCTTATTTAAATCTAAATTTTTTTCGTCTTTTATTATTTGTTTTGCCTCAACACCCCTAGTAATAGCTTTGACTGCGATAGATAAGACGAACGCTAAAATTAAAAATACTGTTAAATATATTATATTTGTCAACATTAATTTAATTTATTTATTCTTTTTTTTGAAAATTGACCCCCGCTAGTCCAATTATAACTATACTGAGCGATTTCATCATCAAATTTTCTGTTTGAATTCATTTTAAAATCATAATTTGTTTTATACTTTTTTGAAATTATATTATCATATTTAAGTAGTTTAAGCTGATCCATTGTAAGTAATGGTTTAGGAAATAATTCAAATATTTTTGCATTAATTTTTGCCAAAAGTAAAGGAATTGGTAATAATATTCTTTTCTTATTAATTGATTTTAAAATTTTAGATAATATTTCTTTAAAAGTAAATACTTCTGGTCCAATACATTCAATAGTTTCTCCAGAAATTTTTCTTTCAACAATCTGAAAAATTATATCCGCAAGATCAGAAACATGTATTGGAGTGAATTTTGTAGTCCCTGAGTAGTATAAAGGCATTATGGGAAGAATACTTAGCAAACTCATAAAATTTGTAGTAAAATTATCATTTACAGAATAAACTATTGAGGGTTTTAAAATAATAGATTTTGGAAAGTTTTCCCTTACTTTTTTTTCTCCATCTAATTTACTTAAAGCATATAAACTATCTGTTGCATTTTCAATTCCTAAGGCAGATAAGTGAATAAATTGATCAATAGATTTTTTTGAAGCTATTTTTGAGAGTAATGCAGGTAGATCCGAATGTATTAATTTAAAATGGTCCTTTTTTTTTTCGTATAAAATTCCAATTAAATTTATACAAATTGAACATCTTCTCATTAAATTTGATATTTTTTCCTCCTCAAATAAACTAATTTCCTCAATTTCCAAATAACCATAATTTGATTGAGTTTTAATTTGATATCCTTTTCTATGAACACTTCTTGTAACTGCTATTACTTTATAGTTATTTTTTGTAAATTTTCTTATTAATGATTTCCCAATTTGACCTGAAGAACCAAATATTAAAATTGAATCCTGATTTTTCATATATATATATCTACTAATGAATTTAGATATTAAATTACATAAAAAAGATTTGCCAGAAAAAATAGAGTTAAGTGACAAGATAGCAGTTGATTGCGAATTTACAGGGCTAAATATTGAAAGAGATAGACTATGTTTAGTGCAGATTTCGACAGGAAATAACGACGCTCATATTATTCAATTAGATAAAGATAATTATGAGGCTCCAAATTTAAAACAAGTGCTTGGTAACAAAGATATAAATAAATTGTTCCATTTTGCAAGAGCTGATCTTTTATTCATTAAAAAATATTTAAATTTGGATATAGAGAATGTTAATTGTACAAAGATAATGAGTAAGATTGCAAGAAGTTACACGGACAAACATGGTCTAAAAGATTTAATAAAAGAATTTATTGGTATAGATGTTAGTAAACAATTGCAGTCTTCAGATTTTGGTGGTGAATTATCTGATAGACAACTTAGATATTGCGCTCAAGACGTTTTGTATTTACATAAAATTTATGAGTCATTAAAAAGAATACTTGTTAGAGAAAAAAGAATAAATCTTTATGATGAAACAATAAAATTTATTAACACAAGAGTTAAACTTGATTATGCTTCTTTTAAAGAAGATATCTGGTCACACTAAGATGAGGGATAATATTATTAGTATTGGAAAAGAAGTGATCAAACTAGAGTTAAATTCTCTTAAAAAACTAAATTCTAATATAGGATCTTCATTTGAAAAAATAGTTAGAACAATTTTAAATTGTAAGAAAGGTAAAATTATTATTTCTGGAGTTGGAAAAAGTGGAATTATTGCAAAAAAATGGTCAGCGACTTTGTCCTCCACTGGAACACCATCTTTTTTTCTTGATGCTTCAAATGCAAGTCATGGTGATTTGGGTCAAATCACTTCTAATGATATTGTTATATTAATTAGTCTAAGTGGACAAAGCGAAGAGCTAAAAAATATAATTCAATTTGTATCAAGAAATAAAAATATCAAATTGATAGGTATTACCTCAAGGAAAGACTCACTTTTATTTAAAAATGCTGATTTAAAATTTTTATTGCCAAATGTAAAAGAAGCTGGTCCTGGTAATATTGTTCCAACATCTTCAACAACCGTACAAATTGCTTTAGGGGATGCAATTGCAATAACGTGCATGAAACACAAAAAATTCGGTAAATTGGATTTTAAAAAATTTCATCCAAGTGGATCACTTTCCATAAAACTAAAAACTGTTGAAGATATTATGTTGGTAGGTAATAAAATACCTTTCGTAAAAGAAAGTGTAAGCATGAAAACTGCCCTAAAAAATATAACAAAAAAAGGTCTTGGAGTACTAGTAGTTAAAAATATCAAAAATTTGACTACTGGAATTTTAACTGATGGAGATTTAAAAAGGTTATCAAATATCGATCATAATTTTCAAAATTACAAAATTAAAAAAGTTATGAAAAAAAATCCAATAAGTGTCGAAAAAAATATGCTTGCAGCTCAAGCACTTTCAATTATGAATACAAAAAAAATTACTAGCTTATGTGTACATCAGAATAATAAGAAAAATAAAACTATTGGTTTTCTTCACATTCATAATATTTTAGACGCAAACATCACCTAAATGTCAACAAAGTCTTTTATTCAAATTTTGATTCTAATTCTGATCGCTTTGATTATTGGAGCAATATACTTAAAATATTTTAGTTTTGATAAAAATATTGTTGAGGAAATAAACACAACAGAGACAGATAAATCATTTGAAATTGCAGAACTAGAAAAAAAAATATCTGATTTGGAATTAGAAAATAATAAATTGAATAATAAAATAGATAATTCTAAAAAAATTACTGATGTAACAGTTTTAAAAGATTTAGATAGTGGAAATAGTGAAGTTGTTTCTAAAAATATAGAAAAAAGTAAAAAGGAAATAAATAAAAAAAGAGCTGAGGTTAAAAAAAAAGAGATAAAAAATCTTGTCAAAGATGTAGAATATACCTCTGTTGATGAAAAGGGAAATAGATTTTATTTGCTAGCTAACTCAGGAAAATCAAATATTTATAATAAAGATATTTTAGATCTGGAAAATGTTAGAGGAAAAATTACATCAGAAGTAAGAGATACTATATATATTGTATCGGATTTTGCACAATATAATTCATTAAATTTAAATTCAAAATTTTACGAAAATGTAATAATAAATTATCAGGACAAAGAAATTACATGTATAAATTTCGATATAAATATGGAAACAAATAAGGCTATTGCATATAATAATGTTATAATTACAGATCCCAAGTCTGAGATGAAAGCAGGGATAGTTGAGTTTGATCTTAAAACAAAAAATATTGAAATTAATCCAGAAAGTGCAATTACTGAAATACAAGTTATAACTAACTAATGGCTTTAATAAAAAAATTTAGAATTAAGAGTTTCAAAGAGCAACAAACTTTATTAAAGTTAGAAAAGATTTCTATGTTTTATAACAAAAGGCAAATTTTAAATAATCTAAATTTAAATATAAACAAACAAGAGGTATTGGGCATGCTTGGACCAAATGGAGTTGGTAAATCAACAATATTCCATATAATCACTGGATTGAAAGATCCAAGTTATGGGAAAGTTTTAATAAAAGGGATTGATTGTACTAATATACCAATCTATGAAAGAGCAACAAAATTTAAACTTGGATATGTCCCGCAACACGGGGGGTTTATACAAGATTTATCTTTAATTGAAAATTTAAAACTAGTTGGTGAAATTCATATAAAAGAGAAAGAATTAAGAAAATCAAAAATTGACAAAATTATTTCACAATTTGAGTTTGATCCTTTACTTACAATTAAAGCAAAACATTTGTCTGGAGGCCAAAAAAAGAAATTAGTTATTTCAATGGCATTAATAAATGACCCAAGTATTCTTCTTTTGGATGAGCCATTTGCAGCATTAGATATTTTGACTATAAAGATGCTTCAAGAAATAATTGTTAATTTACAGTCTATTGAAAAAATTACAGTCGTAGTTTGTGATCATCAGGCCAGAGATTTGCTAAGCTGTGTTGACAGAGCAATTGTACTTTCAAATGGGAAAATTATAGCATCTGGAAGTCCTAATGAAATTATAAAAGACTCAAGTGCAAGATCAGCATACTTTGGTGATGAATTTAAAATAAATTAATTCATTCATTTATGCCAAATCATATATTTATTAGAGAAAAGATAAAAAATTTTAAAAAAAAGATCAGAGTCAGCTCTGATAAAAGTATTTCAATTAGATCAGTACTTTTAGCATCTCAAGCCGTTGGAATATCTGAAATATCAAATTTGCTTGAGTCGGAAGATGTCATAAATGCACTAAAAATGATTAAGAAACTTGGTATAAATTATATCAAACAAGGAGATAAGTATAAAATTCAAGGTTTCGGACTAAATAGTTTCAATTTAAAAAAAAATATAACCATTGATGCTGGCAACTCCGGAACACTTGCAAGACTTATTTTAGGTTTACTTGTTAGATCAAAGCATAAAATAAAGTTAATTGGAGATAAAAGTTTGTCAAAAAGAGACTTTTATAGAGTTATAAAACCTCTTAAACTTCTTGGGGCAAATATAGAATCCAATAACAATTTACTTCCAATCAAAATTACAGGTACAGATTTTTTAAGACCAATAAAATATGATGAGAATATAGGAAGTGCGCAGGTCAAATCTTGTATTATGTTAAGCGCTTTAAATACACCAGGTTTAACTATTATAGATTCTAAAAAATCAAGAAACCATACAGAATTAATGTTAAAGTTTTTAAAATATCCAATTGAGATAAGAAGTTCAAAAAAAATTGATAAGATATTAATTCGAGGTCAAAAACAATTTGAAGCTTTTAAATATAAAATCCCGGGTGATATAAGTTCAGCTGCTTTTTTCATAGTTTTAACACTTTTGACAGAAAGATCGCAAATAATAATTCAAAATGTCAATGTTAATAAAACAAGAATTGGAATAGTGACAATACTAAATAAAATGGGAGCAGGTATAATTCTAAAAAATAAAAAAGTTTATAATGGAGAAGAAATTGCTGATATTTTTGTTAAAAGTAAAAAAAAATTAAAAGGTATTAATTGTCCAGCTAAGCTTAATAGCTCTGCCATAGATGAGTTTTTAATTATTTTTTTAGTTGCAGCAAAAGCAAAAGGTATATCAAAATTCAAAGACTTGGGAGAAATGAACAAAAAAGAATCTAAAAGATTAGATCTAGGGATTAAATTTTTAAGACTTATTGGTATTAAAGTAGAAAGAATTAAAAATGACATAAAAATCTACGGTAATCCGAAGATAAATCTTTCAAAAAACTATGAGATTAAAAATTTTTTAAAAGATCATAGAATTTTTTTTCTTTCGTGCATTACAGCATTAACCTTAGGTGGGAATTGGAAAATCAATGACAAAAATAGTGCTAATACTTCTTTTCCAAATTTTTTGAAAATTTTAAAAAATATGGGAGCTAAAATTAATTGAAAAAAAGAAAAAATATAATCACTGTAGCAATAGACTCACCCGCTGCTGCAGGAGCAGGTACACAGGCTAAACTGATCGCACAACATTATAATTTATACTATTTAGATACTGGAAAGATTTATAGATATATTGGAAATTTAAAAATAAAAAATAAAAAAAAATTTTCATATAAATTAGTGAGTGAAAAAATTAAATTATTAAAATTAAATTATTTGAAAAGTAAATCTTTATTAACAAATGAAGTTGCAATTTCAGCTTCACAAGTGGCAAAAGATAAAAAAATTAGAAATATAGTTCATGATTTTCAACAAAAGTGTGCATATCAACCACCAATGAAATTTAATGGTTCAATACTAGATGGAAGAGACATAATTACGGTACAAGTAAAAGATGCGATGTTTAAATTTTTTATTACGGCTAATTTGAATATTAGAGCAAGAAGAAGATATAATGAGTATAAGGCTTTAAATAAAAAAATGACTTATTCAGAAGTGCTAAAAAGCTTGAGAAAAAGGGACAAATCTGACAAAAATAGAAAATATGGTCCACTGAAAAAAACAAAAGATTCTATCTTGATTAATACCACCAAATTAAGTAAGAAAGCGTGCTTTAAAAAGATAAAATCGATTATGGATAAAAAAATATACAATTAATGGAAATTTACAAAGATCTTTCATCTACAGCAAATCAGCAATTTGAGAAATTACTAAACAGTCAATTATCAAAAAATAAGATTGAAGAAGGTAAAATTATAGAGGGAAAAGTAACAAAAATTACTAACAAATACATTTTCTTATTTATTCCTGGATTAAAAAGCGAACCTGTTATTGATGTTAATGAAATTAAAATGATGGGTATGGTCGATGAAATAAAAGAAGGCTCAAAAATATCAGTATTACTTGAAAAGATAGAGGATAAAAATGGAGATGTGATTGTATCTGCTCAAAAAGCTCAAAAAATAAAAGGATGGAATGAGCTTGTAAAATGTTATGAAAATAATGAACTAATTAACGGAAAAATTACTCAGAAAACTAAAGGTGGAGTTATTGTTGAACACGTAGAAACTGGGTCTCTGATGTTTTGTCCTGGTTCTCAAATTTCAGATAAGCCAATAAAAAATATTGACCATTTAATTGGAGTTGAGCAAAAATTTGCTCTAATTAAACTCGATATGGTAAGAGGAAATAGTGTTGTTTCGAGAAGGCAAGTTGTATCATCAAATAAAAAAGAGGATAAAGCTAAAATTATTGAAAATTTCAAAGTCGGGGATATTATTAAGGATGCCGTTGTTAAAGGTTATTCCTCATTTGGATGTTTTTTTGAAGTCACAACACCTGAAGGTACTATTGATACTCTTTGTCACTTGCAAGAAATAAGTTATAGCAGAGTAAATCATCCTGATGAAATCTTTAATATTGGTGAAAAACACGACTTAAAAATAATATCGATTGACTTAGAAAAGTTACAAGTTGGCTGTTCTATTAAACAACTTTCACCCGACCCCTTTGAACATATTTCAAATTATCAAATTGGAAGTCAATATAAAGTAAAAGTTGTAAAGATTACAGACTACGGATGTTTTTGCGAGCTGGAGGCCGGGCTGAGTACTCTTCTTCATAGTAGTGAAATAAGCTGGACAAAAAAAAATATTTCTCCGAAGAAAATTTTTAATGTAGGAGATCAAATTGATTGTGTAATTACAGAAATTGATAAAGAAAAGAGAAGAGTTGCAATTTCACACAGATTAACAAAAGAAAATCCATATTCTAAATTAGAAAATGAATACCCAGTTGGGTCTGATATAGAAGGTGTAGTAAATAATTCCAATGAGTATGCCCTTTATCTGAAATTAAAAGACTTTGATATTGATGGTTTTTTGCACTCAAATGATCTTTCGTATACTGGAAACCCTGAGGAAGAACTTAAAAAATTTAAAAAAGGTGACAAATTAAACGTTAGAGTACTTGAAATTAAAAAAGCTGATCAAAAAGTAAGAGTAGGCTTGAAACAAATGGGTAAGGATCCATTTGATTGGTTTAAAGAAAAGAAAGTAAATGATGCAATCACAGTTAAAGTAATTTCTTCTGATAATAAAGGTCTAATAGTGAAACCCGAGGGCTGTGATATGGATTTTTTGATAAAAAAATCACAGATTGCCATGAATGCATCTGATTCAAGACCATCAAGATTTGTAGGAGGAGAAAGAATAGATGCTGCAATATCTGAATTAAATTTTGAAAAAAGAAAGTTGTCCTTAAGTATTAAATTGTTAGAGGAAATAATGAATGCTAAAGCAATAAAAGAGCATTCAAGTCCATTAAGCGGGAAAAATCTTCCTTTCTCCTCGCTTTCTGAACAATTAGACGATAAAAAAAAGAATAAAGATAAAGATAAAGAATAAAATTGTCAGTTGTAAAATCAGACTTAATCAGAGAATTAGCAAATAATTATCCAAGCTTTTTAAAGCGTGATTTGACTAAACTATTTGAAATTGCAATTTATGAAATGCAAGAAGCCCTGAAAAGGGGTGAAAGAGTTGAATTGAGAGATGTGTTTACAATAGAGGCAAGAGTCCAAAAAGCAAGAATATCCAGAAACCCAAGAACAAATGAAAAAGTTGATACTCCAGAAAAGAAAGCTATTTCATTTAAAATGTCTAAAGAATGGGCCAAAAATATTAATGAAAAAATATAAAATATTTATTGCTTGTGATAGTAAAAATATAAATTTTGTTAAAAAAATTATAAAAAAAACAGATAATAAAAAATTACAAATTGGTTATAAATTTGGGTTAGAGTTTTTAAATTCAAAAGGTGGAAGAGATTTTATATCAAAGTTAAAAAATAAAATTACCTTCGGTGATTTTAAACTTTCTGATATACCTAATACTTGTGCTGCTACAATTAAAGCGGTAAGAGATTTAAAATTTGATTATTTAACCATACACATAAGTTCAGGTTTGAATTCATTAAAAGCTGCTAAAAAAGTTTGTGGAAAAACAAAATTGATTGGAGTAACAATTCTAACATCATTAGATAAAAAGTCGTTAATAGAAATCGGATATACCAAAAAATTAGAAAAAATTGTGCTGGAACAAGCTAAATTAGCTAAAAAAGCAAAATTAGATGCGATCGTATGTAGTCCAATGGAGGTAAAAATTGTCAAAAAAGTATTTAATAAGGAAATAATAACGCCGGGTATAAGGTTTAGCACTAAAAGAGATGACCAAAAAAGAACTTTAAAACCAAAACAGGCTTATAAAAATGGAAGTGATTGGCTAGTAATAGGAAGACCAATAACAAAAGGAAATATTACAAAAAATCTAGAAAACTTAATTGACCATTTAATTTAATGATCAAAGGTATAAAAATTTGTGGGGTCTCTGATCTTAAAACCCTAACATTTATTTTGAACCATAAATTCCCTCCAAAGTTTGTAGGTTTTATTACTAATTATAAAAAAAGTAAAAGGTTTGTCGAGTATAATAATTTAAAAAAGCTAGTTAATATTAAAAAAAATAATATAAATTTTGTTTCGGTTCTTGTTAATCCAGATAACTATATGTTGGAAAAAATCAAAGAACTAAATTTTGATTTTTATCAATTGTACGATGTAAGTCCTGAAAGAACAAAAATAATAAAGAAAAAGTATAATATTAAAATTATTACAGCTATAACTGTTAATAACCTAGATGATGTGAATATGTATAAAAAATATGATGAAATTTCAGACTTAATTCTTTTCGATGGAAAGGGTTATGAAAAATCAATCAGTTTTGACCACCAATTATTAAATTCGGTGCCTAAATCAGTGAATAAAATGATTGCTGGAAATATAAAAATAGAAGATATTCCAAATTTTAAAAATAAAGATTATTTTATAGACCTAAGTGGAGCTTTAGAAAATAAAGAGGGTAAGAAAGATATTAGAAAAATAAATAATTTATTAAATTTGTCGACTCTATGAGATTAAAAAAAAGGATACCTGTTATAGATCAAGGAGATAAACTTGGCTTCTGGGGTGGTAAATTTGGTGGTAATTTTGTACCCGAAACTCTTAAAAAACCTATAGAGGATTTAGAGTTACAATTTAATAAATTAAAAAATGACAAAAACTTTATTAAAGAAAGAGATAAATATTTTAAAAATTGGATTGGTACACCCACAAGGTTTATTAAATTAAGTAATTTAACAAAACAGATTGGAGGTGCACAGATTTGGTCAAAAGTTGTATCTGATGCAAATGGAGGGGCTCATAAGATATATAATGCAACTGTGCATTGTTTATTAGCAAGAAGATCAGGAAAAAAAGTAATAATAGGTGATACTGGAGCTGGATACGCAGGTAAAATGTTAAGTATGGCAGCTAAGAAATTTGGATTAAAATGTAAAATTTTTATGGGGGCAAAAGATATCGAGCGTCAACAGCCAAATGTTAGAGCAATGAAAAAAAATGGAGCTGACGTCATTCCAGTGCACACAGGAAGTAAAACACTTGTAGATGCCGTATCTGAATGTATGAGATATTGGGTTGCTAATTGTGACACAACCGCAATGTGTGTAGGTAGCACTGTAGGACCTGCAATCTTTGTAAGGATATGTGGATGGAGTACGAGTCAAATTTCAAGAGAACTTAAAGTTCAACTCATTGAGCAGTTTGGTTCTGTTCCAAAAAAACTCAAATTATACAATTGTGTAGGAGGTGGTTCCTCAAGTTTCGGTTTTTGGAATGAATTTATGGATTACAATAAGAAACAAGTTGAGTTTATTGGAGTTGAAGCTGGAGGGCCAGCTAAAAGTAAGAAGCATGCTGCTCCTTTAACATACGGTTCTAAAATTGGCATACTTCATGGTGCAGCTCAATATGTTAATCAAAATAGTGACGGACAGATTGAGGAAACTGAGTCAATTTCAGCTGGTCTTGATTACCCTGGAATTTCTCCTTTGCACTGTTTTTTAAAAGATACTAAGAGAGCAAGATACACAGCTGCTAGCGATGAAGAAGCTTTGAAAGCTTATCAGATTGTAACAAAATACGAAAATTTAAGACCATCACTTGAGCCAAGTCATGCTTTTTCAGTTGCTATAAAAGAAGCAAAAAAGTTGAGCAAAGATACAATTGTAGTCATAAATAGTTGTGGAGATGCTTACAAGGATAAGAAAATTCTTGAAAAAAAATTAGGAAAAAAATATGTTAAATCAAATTAGCTTGGCTTTTAAAAAGTCAAAAAAAGAGAAAAGGCCAGCTTTACTTACTTATACAGTAGCTGGTGATAGCTCAAAAAAACAATCCTTAGAAATATTAAAATCAATTTCAAAATATGCTGATATTTTAGAAGTTGGTGTTCCTCACAATACACCAGTTGCAGATGGTGGACAAATACAAACAAGTTCATATAGAGCAATAAAAAATGGTATAAAAATGAATGATATATTTCAAATGATTAAAGAATTCAAAAAGATTGAAAATTCAAAGCCAATAATACTTATGGGTTACTATAATATGATTTATCAATTTGGCGAAAATAAATTTTTAAAAGAATGTAAAAAATCTGGAGTGAATGGATTGATAGTTGTTGATTTACCTTGGCCTGAAAATAAAATATTTTCAAAAAAGTGTAAAAAAAGTTCAATTAACTTTATCCAATTGTTATCTCCAACAACATCCTACAAAAGATTAAAGAATATCACAAAAGATTCACATGATATGCTTTATTATATTAGTATGTTATCTACAACAGGAGGAAAGCTTAAAGTTTCCCCAAAAAAAATATTGCAAAATTATTATAAAATTAAAAATATCAACCCAAAAAAAAATTGTGTAATTGGATTTGGGATAACTGAAAAAACTATATCAAAATTTAAAAGTGCCGATGGAATAGTAGTTGGTAGTCAAATTTGTAAGGAAATTACTAGAAGTTTAAACAATAGACAAAATCCTGTCATAAATGTAAGTAAGATGGTTAATAAATTAAAAAAAAAAATATCATGAATTGGCTTACAAGAGCGATAAGTTTAAAAGAAAAGATAAAAAAGGTACTTCGTAAAAGACCTTCAAAGGAGGATATTGCTAATTCTGACTGGACAAGTTGTTGCAAAGGGCCGATATTAAAAAAAGAATTAGAAAATAATTTATGGGTTTGTAATCTTTGTGGAAAACATCATAGAATAAGCTGTAAGCAAAGATTTGACATAATATTTGGGAAAAATTCTTATCAAGTGTTAGAGTCTCCAATACCCACAGAAGATCCATTAAATTGGGTTGATACAAAATCTTATAAAGAAAGACTTAAAATAGCTAGGAAGAAAACAAATCAGAATTGTGCAGTTATGATTGCCAAAGGTAAAATTAATGGAATTGACGTTACTGCAGGTGCTATTAATTTTGAATTTATAGGTGGATCAGTTGGTGCTGCAGAGGGTGAAGCAATAATTTATGGAGTACAACATGCTATTGATAATCAAACTCCTTATTTATTCTTTCCTTGTGGTGGTGGTCAAAGAATGTTTGAGTCACCAATAGCACTAGCAAATATGACCAGAACGACACTTGCAATAAACGAACTTAAAAATAATAATTTACCTTATATCGTATGTTTTACTGATCCAACGGCAGGTGGAATTACAGCTTCTTTTGCAATGTTAGGTGACATACATCTTTCGGAACCGGGTGCAAACATAATTTTTGCAGGCCGTCGAGTTATAGAGTCTACAGTTAAAGAAGAGCTGCCATCGGATTTTCAAACAGCTGAATTTGTTGAAAAACATGGCTTTGTTGATAGGGTTGTTAAAAGAAAAGACATTAAAAAAGAAGTGGGAAAACTTCTATCGATATTACTCAGAAAAAATTCTGATATACATTTAGAAAATTTAAATGAAACTTCAGAATCTAATATCCAAACTAGAGAAGCATCATAAAAAAAAACTAGATTTATCTCTAGGAAGAACTTTTAATCTTTTAAAAAAGCTTGGTAATCCTCAAGATAAATTAAAAAATGTTATTACAGTTGTTGGAACTAACGCTAAAGCAAGCATGTGCTATAGTCTTAAATCAATACTAAACCAAGCTGGTTACAAAACAAATCTTTATACTTCACCACACCTAGTCTCCTACACGGAAAGATACATTTTTGATGATAAAGAAATTAATGAAGAAGATTTAATAACATTACTGACTGATGTTGAGAAAACGTTAGGAAATGATAATGCAACATTATTTGAAATTTTAACTTGCGCTTTTTTTAAGTACGCTGAGGAATACAAAGATAATATTAATATTATAGAGGCAGGATTATTTCATCAATTTGATAGTACAAATGTATTCAAAGAAAATTTAATGACACTTATTGGTGTAATTCATAACGACCACTTTCAATGGCTTGAAAATAAATCAATTGAAGGCGTGATCTATGAAAAAACAGCAAAGCTTTTAAACTCAAATATATTTATTAATAAACAATTCAATAATGAAATAAAATATAAAATAGAAAAGTCATTAGAAAAAAATACATCAAATAAATATTTTTTTGGTAAAGATTTTAATATTGCGAGGTCTGAGAACGGATTTATTCAATATCAAGATCAGTTTGGAGAAATAATATTATCTGAACCAAGTATTCTTGGAGATCATCAGCTTTACAATGTTAGCACCTCAATTGCTGCATCAAGAAAGATTTTTAGTATTAAAGATGAATATATTATAAATGGTGTCAAAAATATTTCATTAAAAGCAAGACTTGAAGAGATAAAATCTGGTAAATTAAAAAATATTGCAGGCAATAATAAACTTATAATTGATGGTGGTCACAATATTAGCGCAAGTTTTTCTATCGCTGATTGGATAAAAAATCAAAATGAAGAGGTTAATTTAATCGTAGGTATGATGAAAGATAAAGAACACGTTGAATTTATAAAACCTTTTAAAGATATAGTAAATTCAATTACTTTAATTGATATCCCTAATCAGGATGGCGCAATATCAAAAGAAGATCTTAAAAATAAATTAAATAAGTTAAATTTAAATATAAAAAGATCAGAAAGTATAGAGAGTGCCATTAGATCATTGTCTAAAGATGAAAATACAATTACTTTATGTGTAGGCTCGTTATATCTTGCTGGAGAAATTTTAAAATTAAATTAGATATTTTCTTTGATAAAAGAAACAATATCACTTTTAGGTGTAGCACCAACTTTAGTAGCTTTTAACTCTCCACCTGAAAATAAAAGCATAGTTGGTATTCCTCTTATCGAATATCGCGTTGGCACATTAGGTTGAGAGTCTATATCGTGTTTTGCAACCACTACTTCCTCAGCCATTTCATCAGATATCTCCTCCAAAATAGGTCCAACCATCTTACAAGGACCACACCACTCTGCCCAAAAATCCACTAAAACTGGTTTATCACTTTTTAATACTTTTTC
This sequence comes from uncultured Pelagibacteraceae bacterium, assembly GCA_902534465.1. GTDB lineage: Bacteria > Pseudomonadota > Alphaproteobacteria > Pelagibacterales > Pelagibacteraceae > Pelagibacter. The sequence goes on along the minus strand of CACAPU010000002.1, from coordinate 149,459 downwards.
GTCAAAGTTTTCATCAGTTACATTTATTGTCGCCATAAAGTTGATATAAATTAATTTGACATATATTCAATAGATAAAATTAAAATAAATTTAGATTTATACATTAAACATTTTCATACTTTTTTTGAATTGACATTGCATAATTATTAAACTCATCAAGAAGAGCTAATTTTTCATTATCATTTTCATTGGTGTATTTTTCTCTTAAAGTATCAATTTCGTTGTACAAAGTTGGAATAGTCCACCATTTTTCTTTTTTTTCACTCAATATTCTTTTGGCTATATCTCTCCTTATGGATTTATACATATATTCTGGGAGTATCTCTGGAGCTTCTTGGAATATAATTTTTTTACCAAAACTAACCAACCTATCATCATCAAACTTATCTAATAAATTTAATTTTTCTTTCCATGGAGCTTCATGCCAACTTGGAAACAAAGCAGTGTCTTTATTTGATGTAAATTTTGAATAAATGCTTTCCTCTGCATATATATCTTCTTGAGATTTTGATTGCTCTTTTTCTTCTGCAACTTCCCTTAAAGCAGTTAAAATATTTTGAGAAAACTGTTCGTTATTTTGAACAAATTCTGCTCTTTTTTGAATTACGTTTTTATCTAGTTTATTATATGGCTCAATATTTAAACCATATTTTGCATCAATTATTATTGGTGCTTTGTTTGATCTAACAGTTCTTAAAAACTTAGGAGTTTTTTTCATCTCGGTTTTTAATTCATTTATAGATTTATTTATCAATGGTTGAATTTCTGTTCTAAGATCTATTGTATAATACCATCCTTGATAAATTGGATGCATACAATGTTTCGCATGTAACGGTACAACTAAATGAAGTCTGGACTTACCATAATAATATTCGTTCAAAGTTATAATTTCTCCTTTTTTAATAATAGTTTCAATATTAGATTTATTTGCAGTGCTTAAAAAAGAATCCCAAGTATATTCTTGTTTATCTTTAACAATTTTCAAAACCTTTGCAGTAAGTTCTGCATCAGCTAAAGCTGAGTGTGCATCACTTGCATCTATACCTTGCATTTGAGCTAGAGATGCTAGTTTAAATACAGGATTATTTTTTTCATTAATTTCAGTTTCTAAGACTGTTGGATCTACTGCATATGCAGCTCTTGCAATATTTATTCCATCGTGTCTAGTATTAGGAGCAGAATTTGTCAAATAAGGATATCTAATATTCTTGAAAAATTCTTTTCTTATCATCTCCTCGTCGAAATTTAGCGAACTCCATCCCAAAAAAATAGCAGGGCTCCATTTCTTAAAAATTTTTTCGACCTGTCCTAGCATTTGATAGTGGCTTAGATTTGTTTGAGTAAGTTGTTTAATTGATGTTTTATTAACTATTAATGCTGCTGCTTGAAAAATCTCAGTTTCATGAAGTCTACATCTAAGATTAAATCTATCTTTTTCTTTAAAATTCTCATCAAATAGTATTCCACCAATTTCTATAATGCTACCAAAGTCAGTGCTAGCACTTGAAGATTCTATATCCCAGATTGCTAAATTCATTGATCTATAAGGTCTTTTTTATCAAATTCTAAATCTTTAACTCTTTTAGCCCTATTAGTAATTGCATCTACCGATATTTGAAGTTTTCTAAAATCTTCTGTCAATTGTGTATTTCTCTTATCAATATTGCTAAATCTTTCAGAAAATCTAGTGATGTCTTCAAATATTTTACTAAATTCTTTTTGAATAATATCGGCTTTTTCACTCATTTCCTTGTTGTCAATAAATAGTCTGTATGTCTTTAAAAAACCAAAAATAGTATTAGGCGATACAATTATAACATTTTTAGTTCTTGCTTCTTCTGAAAAATTTCCTTTTGCCTCCATTATGGCATTATAAACACCTTCGGATGCAACATACATAATTGCAAATGGAGCTGTCTCATTTTCTATGATATATTTTTCTGAAATATCCTTAATATGTTTTTTTATATCATCAGAAAATAATTTTGCGTAATTTTTCTTTTGTTGTTCATCTTTCTCGGTAATTAATTTTGTATAATTTTCCCAAGCAAATTTAGAGTCTATTGGAACACATTCATGAGGTTCTCCAAGATGTAAAAAACAGTCAACTCTTTTTCCATTTGATAAAGTATATTCCATATCGAAATACTTTTTGCTTAAAACATCTGAGACAATTGTTTTTAAAGAATCATTTCCTAACCTCCCTCTAGTACCTTGATTGTTAAAAAGATTTTTAAAATCAATCACACTAGTTTTTATCTCATTAATTTCTTCCTGCGCCTTATCAATCCTAGCCAATCTTTCATTTAAACCGCTTACTATCGACCTAATTTCTTTATCTGACTCATTTTGTTTTTGTGTAATTTTTTCTGATAAATCACTTTGTTTTTGCGTAATTTTTTCTGATAAATCACTTTGTTTTTCAGTGATTTTTTCAGTTAAAACAGAATTATTCTCAGCATTTTTTTCAATTAATTTTTCTATTTTTTCAGAAAGATTTTCATTACTTTGACTACTTTTAGCATGGTCAAGCTTCTTAATTACCAAAAGAATTAGCACAACTAAGACAGCAATAAAAATTAATATAATATACTCCAACATATTTTCTTTCTTAAGAATTGTTTTGATGGAGTTTTAGAATTGATTTTTATCAGGAACTAAACACTTCGCATCTAAACAAGTAGCTTAATGTAGTTTCTTTTTATATTTATTAATTGAGATTAGTCAAGAAATATTATTTAGTTCATAAAATTTTTTTACTCTTCCCATAAACAAATTTTGATACATTTCAAGTTCAGCCCCTTCTATTTTAAATTCTTGAAACAATATATCTTGAGTACATAAAAGAATTATACCGGCTTTCATCTTAGTGCCATGAACAACATCATGACCCAATGTGTAAGCGCCAAGTTGCAAAAAGTAATCTTGTATAAAATCTGATTTCTTTGGCTTATTAGCTTGCTTAAAATCTATACAAACGTCTACACCATTCATTTTAGCTAATAAATCTGCTGTGCCCGCATACTGATCTGGATAATAAATAGTTTCCTCAATTCCATATATTTCCTCTAGCCTGCCATTTAGTCCTTTATCAATAATTTCTTTTGCCATTATTTTATATTGCTCATTGGTCTCAAAAAAACTCTCATTTACTCTACCTCTAAGGAAATCCTCTATATATGAGTGCATTAACGTTCCTCTAGTAGAAGCCTCCGTTTTAATTCTGTTGGCTTCTTTTAAGCCGACTCTTTCTTTCCAATTTGCTAAAGCTGCTTTTTCTTCTTCTGATTTAGTTAGAGAAAGTATACTTGTTACCGACGGAAGTTTAGCCTCACCCAAAGAGTATTTTCTGTATCCATCTTCAATAGATCTTGTTGACTTCGGATAATTAAATTTATTATTCCAACGCATTTTATTTACTTAATAATTTTATAATATTTTGAATATTTTTTTTTTTAGATATTTTTTTTGAAGACATCAAACAGGCTTGTGATAAAAGTATTTCTCCATCCTTTAAAATTCTTAAATTGTTAGCTTTTAAAGTCTCTCCTGTACTGGTTATATCAGTTAAAATCTCAGATGAACCAGTAAATGGATATACCTCAGTTGCTCCTAGGGAAGGTACTAATTTAAATTGAGTCACTCCTTTAGAAAATAAAAATTCTTTGGTCAAATTTGGATATTTTGTTGCAACTCTTAATCTACTTTTCTTTACATCTTTAAAATCAAAAGATATTTCTTCTAAATCAGCAAGTGTTTGGACATCTATCCACTCGTCAGGAACAGCTACAACTAGAGTTGCATTTCCATAATCGAGTTTTTTATTAATAATAACTTTATTTTGAATATTTAATTCAGACTCTTTTAATAGATCATAACCTGAAAAACCTATATCTAATGATCCATCTCCTAATCTTTCTATAATTTCTCTTGCATGGAGATATACTATTTTTATTTTTTTATTTCCTTTTATATATCCAAAAAGATCTCTTTCTCCTCTTTCTGATAAAATTTTAAGATTTTTATTTTTAAAGATACTTAAAGTGTCTTTTCTAAGTCTACCTTTGCTAGGAATTCCAATTTTAATCATTTAAATTTATTGCGCCTCCAACAGCTGGAACCTTTGTTTTAGAACCTAAATCACTGATAAGATTATCATAACGGCCACCATTTACCTCAATTTTTCTTGATTTTACCTTTGTTTGAATTTTAAAAACCATACCTGTGTAATATTCCAAATGTCTGCCAAATGAAGATGAAAAATTTACATTTAACTTTGAAACTTTATTTTTTGTTATTGGAAAATAATTCTTTCCAACACTAAGATTAATTTTATTTTGTTTGAAAAAAGTATTTAGAGTAGCAGCAGCTTTGCTCATAGGGCAACTAATTTTTAAATAATCTCTAATAATTTTTACAACATTTTGGCCTTTTATTTGCCTTCTAGGATCTTTAATTTTATTATCAAACCTTAATAAAATTTCGTTTAAAGTACGACCCGCAATATTTCTGTCTTGATTTTGTTTAAACATTTTTAAGTATCTTTTTTTATCCAATTCAACTACTGTTTCATCTACATCTGAGTTTGTCTCTAAACGTTTCAATAATTCGTTAAAATAATTTTCTCTCCAAAAATGTCTTTGTAATCGAAGTCTCCATCTTTTTGGTATATCTAATTTATTTATTAATAAGTGAAAAATTTCAACATTCCCAACTTTAATACTTCCAGTTTTATATCTAAATTTGTTTATAACTTTAATACTTGTATTTATGATTTTTTTATCATCTCTTTTCTCATCTTTTGATCCTAAAATTTCAAAACCTATTTGATCTCTAATAATTTTGTCAGTTTTTTTCTGAACTTTTCTAAATGCTTGTCCACTGTAAAAAACTTTTGAAGATTTCTTTTTTTTTTGATTAAGATACTTAATACAAGACGCAACAGTTAAATCTGGTCTTAAACAAATTTCTTTTCCATTCTGGTCAACAAATGAAAAAATTAAACTTCTAAATGACTCACCAGATCTCTCAAGAATCAAATTGGTAGGTATGACTGTATCTAAATCGATGTAATCAAATCCACTTGATTTTAAAGATTTAAGAATATTCTCAGATAAGTTTTTTGACTTCATTAATTAAATCTTTCTTTGAAAAAGTTTTATTATTCTCTCCCTTAACACCTTTTAAATTTTTAATTGTCACCGTTTTATCTTTAAACTCATTTTCTCCACAGATAATGGCAACTGGCAATTGGCGTTTATTTGCAAAAGTAAGCTGTTTACCAAGATTTTTTTTAGAATCTAAAAATATTTCAGCATTAATATTGTTTTGTCTTAAGAGATCTAAAATTTCGTAGTAATTTTTTAAATATTTTTGGTCCATTACACATACCAAAACTGGTTTTTGTTCATCTAATTGAATTTGATCTAATTGCATTAATGCAAACAAAAGTCTGTCTACGCCAAAACTAATGCCTGTCCCAGGAATATCTACGCCTTTAAATCTAGATATGAGCTTTGCGTAAGCTCCTCCTGAGCAAATGCTACCGATATCTACTTCTTTGCCTTTGTTATTTGTAACTTTAAAATTTAAATTTGTTTCTACAATAAAATCAGAATAATAAGCTAAACCTCTCACAATTGTGAAATTAGTTTTTACTTGATCTAAACTTGATCCATACCCAAGAACTACAAAAAATTCTTCCAACTCGTTTATTCCTTCTTGTGACAATGGATTTTTTAAGCTTTGTTTCAGCTCTTTTAAATCCTTTATTTTTAGATATTTTAATATTTGGTTAACCTGATCATCATTTAAATCTGCACCTTTTGTGATAGCTCCACTAGTATCTTTTCTTTCTTTTCTTAAGAGATCTTCTACACCTTTTAACCCAAAACCAGGTTTATCAAGTTTATCAATTGCTCTGATAACTTTTAATTGCTTTTCATTAGATATTTTTAAATCATCTAACAATCCCTGAACTATTTTTCTATTACTTACATTTATTGTAAATTGATCTTTCTTTAATCCGCATTCAATTAATGCTACTGAAATTAAGTTGCAAAGCTCTGCATTAGCCTGTGATGAATTAACATTTCCAACAATATCAAAATCTGCTTGTAGAAATTCTCTATATCTTCCATTACCTGCCTTTTCGTTACGGAAAACATTTTGGATGGCATACCTTTTATAAATTGATGGTAACTCTTGATTATTTTGAGCAACAAATCTTGCTAAGGGGCTTGATAAATCGTATCTAAGAGTAATATTTTTATCTCCATCTTTAAAAGAAAATATATCAGACATAGGGTTAGTTTCATCCTCTGCCAAAAATGATCCAATATTTTCACTGATCTCAAACGATGGGGTTTCTAATGGCTCAGCACCAAACTTGATAAAAACATTCTCAATTGCTGATAAAAGCTTTTTTTTGAGAAGGAGTTTTTTATCCCAACGATCTTCAAACCCTGAAGGTAACCCAGGTATTAATTTATTTTCTTTCTTCATTTTTTGGTACCCTGGCTTGGGATCGAACCAAAAATTTCAGTTCCACAAACTGACGTGATAACCATTTCACCACCAGGGCTTATTGTTGTTTTATACTAATTAGAGTTAAATTTAAATTTATAAATAGTTAAATAGCTAGCTGCAAGCCAGCATGAAAATGATGTCTTTTGTAAGATACAAGGATGTAACTAATTATAATCATGGGAGTTAAATAGCATTTTAAACTTAAAATGCAAGTGTGTATTGTATAGGAATATTCATAGGCTTGCCTACTATATTCCTACACAAAATTTTAAATGAAATAAATTTTAAGATGTTTTCTTTAAATTTACAGCGCTAGGACCTTTGTCTCCATCCTGAATTTCAAATTCTACAGCGTCGTTCTCATTCAAAAAACGAAGTCCTGCTTCACGAACTGCGCTTGCATGAACGAAACAATCTTTTTCTCCGTCTTCTCTTTCTATAAAACCGTAGCCCTTCTTACCGTTGAACCACTTTACTTTACCTTTTAATGTACTCATACTTTTTGTTTACTCTTTCTTTATTGTATTAAACTTAGCTAAACTTCAGCTAGCGGGATAATTATTAGATTTTAAAATTGAATGCAAGCTTTAATCATGCGCACTTTTTACAGTTTGTTGGTGGCTTCGGCGGGACTCGAACCAGCGACACAAGCCTTTTCAGGGCTCTGCTCTACCAACTGAGCTACGAAGCCAAAATTTAAAATCTAAAAATAATTCGTCCCTTAGATAGGTCGTAAGGACTAATCTCAACAGTAACATTATCGCCTTGCAAAACTCTAATTCTATTTTTTCTTAACTTCCCAGCAGTATGTGCAGTAACAATTTGTTTATTTTCATCTAATTGTACTCTGAACATTGCATTGGGAAGAAGATCGATTACTTTTCCTTTGAACTCTAACAAGTCTTGTTTTGCCAATATTACCTTCTCCTTATTCTAGATTTTATACTCAAAGCATGACCTTTTAATTCTTCATACTCAGCGAGATGTTTAGCGTATTCTCCTATTTTCTCAACACCTTTTTTTGAGAGTGTTATCAGGCTGATTTTTTTATAAAATTCACTAAGACTTAATCCTGAAGAAAATTTAGCAGATGAATTTGTGGGTAATACGTGGTTTGTGCCAACAGCATAATCACTTAACGCCATAGGAGAGTACTTACCTATGCAAATACTTCCTGCATTAAAAATTTTATCTTTATATTTTTTGTAGTTACTTACATTTAACTCTAAATGTTCAGGAGCTATTTCATTAATTACATTTATAATCTGCTTATCATTATTTACTTTTAGAATAAGTCCATTATTTTTGATGCTTTTTGTAGCAATACTTTGCCGTGGTATTTCTTTTAATTTAGAGCTCAAATCCTTTTTGAATTTTTTAATTAAATTTGAGTCTTTTGTAATTAATATGGATTGTGAATTTATATCATGCTCTGCTTGACCAATCATTGATGTTGTAACTTCATTCAAATTAGTTTTGCCATCAGCTAATATTGTTATTTCAGATGGACCAGCTATCATTCCTTCAATTCCTACATCTCCAAAAACCTGCCTTTTAGCACCAGCAACAAAGATATTACCAGGGCCAACAATTTTATTTACTTTTTGAATATAGGCTAAACTACCTATGGCTTGCGCTCCTCCCATAGAATAAATTTCATTTATACCTAGTTTTTTTGCTGCATATAAAACTGCTGGATTTAGTTTTCCATTATTTTTTGGATTTGCTAGTACGATTCTTTTTACACCCGCAATTTTTGCAGGAATTGCATTCATCAATAATGTAGATGGCAAGTTTGCTGGAACATAGATTCCTACTGATTGGATTGGTACATATTTATATTCTATTTTATTATTTAAACTATCTTTATATAAAATATTCTTTTTTTTTTGTTTAATGTGAAAATTGAATATTCTCTTTAATGCAAAATCAATTGCTTTTTTAATCTTAGGATCCAGAAATTTAATTGCATTATTTATTTCTTTAATACTCGGCTTAATTTGAATATTTTTACTAAATTTTTTTTCATATTTTATAAGTGCTTTATTTTTATTTTTCTTAATATCGCTAAGGATCTTGGATATAATTTTATTTTCAGGTTTTTTTGAAGACCTTCTTAGGTCTAGGAATTTTGTTAAATTATCTAAATAGTTTTTTTTATTACAATTAATTTGTTTTATCATTTTCTAATTTTTGATCCTCTAGTGTTACTTCAATTACCTCAGCGGAGAGAGTTATAATTCTATTTTTCGAAAATAACATAATTATTTCAAAGTTTTGTTCTTTCTTAAAAATATCAATAGTTAAGAGTTCTAATGAAAGATTTGGGTTTTTTTGGTCTATATTCTTTGATTTAGAGGAATTTATAAATTCAAATTTAATAATACTGTTTATTTGCTTATTTTTATTTTCCTCCTCTTTGCTAAGTCTTAATATAGACATTAGGAAAATCTTATTTGAAGCTAAATACTTAACATCTTTTATATTTACTCTCCCTTCAGAACAGCAAGCTGAAATGACATTAAGATCCTCGGGAGATTGTGCAATTATCTTTTTTAAGTATTGATTTTCCATCAACTAATACGTCTTATTTTTACACCTACTTTTCTGAGTTTATTCTCTATATTTTCATATCCTCTATCCAAGTGGTAAATTCTATTAATAATAGATGTCCCTTTGGAAACAAGTGCTGCTAGAACTAATGCAACTGATGCTCTTAAGTCACTAGACATTAATTCTGCAGCTTTAAAATTTGTGTTGCCTAAAATTAAAGCCTTATTTTTTTTTATTATGATTTCAGCACCTAATCTTCTTAATTCAGCAACATGCATGAATCTATTTTCAAAAATACTCTCTGTTATTGAACTTTTTCCTTTTGCCTTGCATAAAAGAACCATGAATTGTGCTTGCAAATCTGTTGGAAAATTTGGGTACTCTTTTGTGACCAAATTGGTGATATTTTTAATTTTTTTCGGACCTAGTATATGTATTTGATTTTTACTTGTTTTAATTTTAGCCCCAACCTTCTTCAGTAAAGATAGTTCTGCTTTTATAATTTTAGGATCAAAGTTATTAATCTTTAAATTACCACCAGTCAAACATGCTGCGACACAAAAAGTTCCAGTTTCTATCCTATCTGACATAACTGAGTAAATGGTACTTTTTAAAATTTTTACTCCCTCAATCCTCACTGTCCGCTTACCAATAAATTTTATTTTAGCACCACCAGACTTTAAAAAATTTATTAAATCAATTATTTCTGGTTCAATTGCACAATTTCTAAGTATTGTAATTCCATTCGCTAAGCATGCTGCTATAATTGTATTTTCAGTTGCCCCAACACTGATTTTTGAAAATCTAATTTTTGTGCCTTTTAGTTTTCCTTTAGAATTTGCATGTATGTAACCTTTTTTGATTTCATAATTCATTCCAAGTTTTTTAAGTGCATTTAAATGATAATTTATAGGTCTTGCTCCAATTAAGCAGCCTCCAGGTAAAGAGGTAATAGATTTTTGATACTTAGCAACCAGGGCACCTAAAACTAAAATTCCAGCCCTCATTGTTCTAACAAGAGAATATGAGGCAAAAAATTTATGTTCTTTTTTCTTTGTTATTTTAACAGTTTTTTTATCTTTACTAAATTTTATTATTGACCCAAGGGATTTTAAAAGATTAATCATTGTATCTATATCTTTCACTCTTGGTAAATTTTTAATTACAACTTCTTTTTCAAATAAAATTGTTGATGCTAGTATTGGTAAAGCAGCATTTTTAGAACCTGAAATTGCAATCTCTCCCTTTAATTTACTAGGGCCTTTAACAATAAATTTGTCCATTATTATATTTTTGGAAGTGTAACTCCCTTTTGGCCCTGATATTTGCCATTTCTATCTGCATATGAAACTGATGGATCTTCATTTCCTTTGATAAATACAAATTGTGCAACACCTTCATTGGCATAAATTTTTGCTGGTAATGGGGTTGTGTTTGAAAATTCTAAAGTTACATGACCCTCCCATCCTGGCTCAAGAGGCGTAACATTAACTATTATTCCACATCTTGCATAGGTAGATTTTCCTAAACAAATTACCAAAACATTTTTTGGAATTTTGAAATACTCTACTGTTCTTGCTAACACGAAAGAATTAGGTGGTATTATACATTCTGATGAGTTTTTAGTAATAAAATTAGAGGATTTAAAATTTTTTGGATCTACAATTTCAGAATTGACATTAGTGAAAATTTTAAATTCGTCAGAGACCCTTGCATCGTAACCATATGATGATACACCAAATGATATTTTATCACCTCGAACTTGTTTATCTTCAAATGGAGAAATCATATCATTATCTCTGGCCATTTGAATAATCCACTTATCAGATTGAACTGACATTATTTATTTTTTTTCTTTGTTTTTTTTTGGAATTCTTTTCTCTTTCTTAAATTTTTTCTTAAAGCAAGTTCAAGTTTGCTTAAATTATTTTTCTTTGAAGTCATAATTTATTTTTTGTCAGGATTTGTAAGATGATCTAGAGTGATAACTTGATCAATAGGAATTGTTTTATCATCTTCTATTTTTACTGGTCCAGTTTTGATTTGCTTCTTAGCTCTTTTCTCTGCAAGTTTTTTCTCTCTTTTTGCTTTTTTTTCCATGAGCTTTGCGTTTTTATTAGCTCCATATGTGTAGTGAATTCCCATAACATTTTCCTTTACTAGATATAACTTATTTTAAAAAAAAATTAAGGCAATAATTTGAAAAAATTAAATTTATACACTAATTTGAGTTAAATATTGCCCTTATAGTTAAATGGTATAACACATCCATGGTAAGGATGAGTTTCCAGTTCAATTCTGGGTGAGGGCACCAGTTTTATTTAGTGTAAAATTTTTTTTTAAATATAAATCCAATTGAAACTAAAATTATAATACCAAGAATTGGCAAATAAATATCTGGAGTAAAAATTAGTTCAAGAATAGTTGGAACCTCAGAATTTTCTTCTAATATCTTACTCAAACCAGCTCCAAGAGATGCTCCAACAAATAATTGTGGAGTCATTCCAATTATTGAACCTAAAAAAAAGTTTCTAACTTTAACATTAAAAATTGTTGGTAAAATATTTGAAATAAAAAAAGGAATACCACCAATAAATCTATAAATTAGAAAAAAAATAAATTCATTCTTTTTAAATTTTTCTGTCAAATTACTAAAACGTGATGAAAATTTCCTCTCAATTAAATCTTTAAAAAAGTAATTAGCAAATACATATAAAAGTGTTGCACCTATTGATAATCCAAATACTATAAGCAAAGTTCCTAACCACTTTCCAAAAATAAAACCACCAACTAAAAATACAGGTGAACCAAAACCTAATAAAAGAACCCATACTATAGTACCTAATAAAAAAATAATACTTGATATAAAAATATTACCATTTTTAATTTCTTCCAAAGCATTTCTATTTTCTCTTATTAGTTCATAACTAGAAAAATCCTGAAATGAAAATTTATTAAAAAAAAACAATAAAAAAACAAATACTATCAAAATGTAAGCAGAGCCTAAAAATACTTTAATTTTTTTTTCTCTATTCATTGATTTTTTAACTTATTAAAAATCACTGTACTTATATACATATATTTGTATAACTACCGAAATTTAACATTAATTTAACAACAATGAAACGTACATATCAACCAAGTAATAGAAAAAGAAAAAAAGCTGTTGGCTTTAGAGCTAAAAGAAAAACTAAGGGTGGAAGAAAAGTATTAAAAAGAAGAAGGGCTAAAGGAAGAAAAAAATTAACAAACGCTTAATGAAAAAAAAGATTGTTAGCCTTTCTAAAAATGAGGACTTTAAGTCAATTCTTGGGGGAAAAAAAATTTCTAATAAGTATTTAACAATTTTCTTTAGAAAACTTTCAGATAAAAATACAAGCAGATTAAATATAAGCTTTGTAGCTAAAAAAAAATTAGGAAATGCTGTTATTAGAAATAGAATTAAAAGAAGACTAAGAAATATAATGAATGATGCTTTAAAAACAATTAATATTAATCTAAATTATTGCTATTTATTAATTGCAAGAATATCTGTTAACAATGATCCTTATGAGAAAATAAAAATGGTAACACTTGAGGATTTTAAAAAGATTAAATGAATAAACTTATAAAATATTTAATGATCAAAACTATCAAATTATACCAAATGGTAATATCCCCATTTTTAGGAAACAACTGTAGATATCTTCCGACATGTTCAGATTATTTTATAGAAAGTCTAAAGGAGTACGGAATTTTTAAAGGAAGTATTAACGGATTCAAAAGAATTCTCAGTTGTCACCCTATAAAATTTTTAGGTGGTGGCGAAGGATTTGATCCTATCAAAAAGAAAAAGTAGTTTATGGATACAAAAAATGTAATTGCAGCGATATCTTTAAGTGCAGCTGTCATAATACTTTACAGTTTATTTTTTGCTCCTCCTGTTGTGGATCAAAAAAATATCTCAAATGATAAAAACACTTCAAGTCAAAATTCTTCATCAGAAGCACCTTCACTAGCTCAAGATGAGAAAATAATTAAGATTTCAAGAGATCAGGCTTTGGAGGAGAATGAAAGAATTTTATTCGAAAATGAAAAAATTAAAGGTTCAATTTCATTGCTCGGTTCGTCTATTGACGACTTGACCTTTAAGAATTACACAAAAACTCTAAATGGAGATGATAATGTTGTCTTATTAAATCCTAAACAATCTGAAAATGGATACTACATAGAAACTGGATGGGTAACAACTAATAAAAATATTGATCTTCCAAATTCAAAAACATTATGGAAGGTTGAAGGAAATAGGAAACTTACACCAAATTCGTCTATAAAATTAAGTTGGAAAAATAATCAGAATATCAAATTTATAAAAGAAATAAGTATTGATAATCAATATCTTTTCGACATTAAACAAACTATAGAAAATAATTCTGATAAAACTTATAATTTCTATCCTTACGGTCAAATCATACGAAACATTGCGCCGGAAGTAACAAATTTTTATATTTTGCATGAGGGACTTATTGGTGTTTTTGATGATCAATTAGTTGAAGAGGATTATGATGATATAGAGGAAAAAAAATACTCTATAAATGCAAATACTGGATGGCTGGGTATTACTGACAAATATTGGATTGCTAGTCTTATCCCAGAAAATGGGAAGAGTTTCAGGTCTGATTTTGATTATAAAAATAAATTTAGAGCAAATTTTATAGAGACAGATGCAACTGAAATTGGTGCTAATCAAATAAAAACTAATTCTATCAGAGCAATAGTGGCGGCAAAAGAAGTAAACGTTATTGATGGCTATGCTGAAACTGAAAATATTGGCAAGTTTGATTTAGCTATAGATTGGGGATGGTTCTACTTTATCGTGAAACCTTTATTTTTTGCAATTCAATATTTCTTTAATCTTGCTGGTAATTTTGGAATAGCAATTATTATGATTACTGCTTGTATTAGATTAGTATTTTTTCCACTTGCTAATTACTCATTTAAATCAATGGCTAAAATGAAAGTTCTCCAACCAGAAATGACAAGGCTAAAAGAGTTACATAAAGAGGATAAAATGAAACTTCAACAAGAAATGATGGCATTGTACAAAAGAGAGAAAGTTAATCCAATCAGCGGGTGCCTTCCAATTTTCATACAAATTCCATTCTTCTTTGCCATCTATAAGGTTTTATTTGTGACTATTGAAATGAGACATCAGCCGTTTTTTGGTTGGATAAAAGATTTAAGTGAAAGAGATCCTACTTCTATATTTAATTTGTTTGGTTTAATTCCATGGGACCCTCCATCTTTTTTACTTATTGGTGTTTGGCCATGTTTAATGGGTGTTTCAATGTGGATGCAACAAAAACTAAATCCAACACCGCCTGATCCTGTTCAAGCAAAAATATTTATGTTTTTCCCTTTGTTTTTGACAGTAATATTAGCTCCTTTCCCAGCTGGACTAGTCATTTACTGGACTATAAATAATATATTAACAATGGCTCAACAGTACATCATTATTAAGAGAACGACTGTCAAAACCGTTTAAAAATGGAAATAGAGAAAATTGTACCTAAAGATGGTCCTACAATCGATGAATTTAAAAAATACATAGATAAATATAAAGATCAGTTAATTGTAATTAAATATGGGGGAAATGTTTTTATTGATAGAAACATCTTTAATAATTTTATTTCAGATATTAGTATTTTAAATAAATTAGGACTTTCTATAATTATAGTTCATGGAGGCGGACCCAGAATTAAAAGAGAATTAGATAAATCAAATATTCAGTCAAAATTTATAAGAGGATTAAGAGTTACAGATGAAAAAATTATTAACATAGTTGAAAATGTCCTTATCGAATTTAATGAGGATATTGTAAATTCTTTAGTCAAAAAAGGTGCAAATGCAGTTTCTCTAAATACAAAGAAAAACAATGCTATAGAAGTTATTCCAGAGGCAGAGGAACTAGGATTTGTTGGCATTCCAAATAAAATAAATGTAGACATAATAAAAGATACAATCAAAATAAATGCAGTACCAATTATATCTCCTTTAGGTCTGGGGAAAAATAATCAAACATATAATATTAATGGAGATACAGCTGCGGGAGCTATAGCAAAATCTTTAAAATGTAGAAGATTATTATTAATGACTAACGTGGAAGGAGTTTTAAATAAAGAAAAAAAGCTTATCGAAGAGATAGACTCTTCTGAAATTTTAGAAATGATAAATAATGAAACAATCACAGAGGGTATGATACCCAAAATTAATACATGCCTTGATGCGGTAATGAACGGGGTTACAGGAGTAGGAATCATAGATGGAAGAAAAAAACATTCAATTTTGTTCGAATTATTTTCAGATAAAGGTGCAGGAACATTAATAAGAAGATGAAACACATAAAAAATATCTTATTCGATTGTGACGGTGTTCTTTATCAAGATCTAGAGGCAGTATTTGGTCAAGTAAGCAAAAGAATGACAGAGTATATTTCAAAAAAATTAAAGATTGATTTAAAAGAAGCAAAAGAGCTACAAACCAATTATTTTCACAAATACAATACAAGTCTGAACGGATTAATGATAAACCATGATATTCCCCCAACAGAATTTTTACAATTTGTTCATGATATAGATTTATCTTTTTTGGAAAAAGACATTATTTTAAGAGAGGAAATAAAAAAATTAGATCTAAGAAAATTTGTTTTTACTAATGGAAGCAAGGAACATGTTAAAAATATAACTACACACTTAGGTATAGATGACTTATTTGATGATATATTTGATATTGTTGATGCTGATTATCATCCAAAACCAGCCGCAAAAGCATTCGATTTAATGGTTAAAAAATTTGATATTGATCCAAAAGAGACGATTTATATTGAAGATATTGCAAAAAATTTGTCAATTGGAAAAGAAAGAGGAACTACAACAGTTTGGCTAATCAATAACGAGTATTGGGGAAAAAAGGAATCTAACAAAGAATATATTGACTACAAAATAGAAAATCTCTCTTTATTTTTAAAAGAAATAAGGTTATTAAAAAACTTGTAAAACTATGAGTATAGAAAATATTATAAATGATGCTTGGGAAAATAGAGATCAAGTAAACCCGTCATCTGAACAGTCTCTTAAAGATACAATAAATCAAGTTATCGATGATTTAGATAGTGGTAGATCGAGAGTGGCTGAGAAAATAAATGGTGAGTGGGTAACTCATCAACATTTAAAAAAAGCAATCATGTTGAGTTTCAGATTGTATCCTATGGAAAATTTGAATGGTCCTTACAGTAGTTGGTATGATAAATCACATTTACTTAAAGGTAAAACAGCAGGATGGACAAAGGAGGATCATGAAAAAGCTGGTTTTAGAATGGTACCTAACTCCCCAGTAAGGAAAGGAAGTTTTGTAGGTAAAAATGCAGTTTTAATGCCATGCTACGTTAATATCGGTGCTTATATTGATGAAGGTACAATGATTGATACATTTGCAAGAGCGGGAAGCTGTAGCCAAATAGGAAAAAATTGTCATATCTCTGCGGGATCAGGTGTGGGTGGAGTATTAGAGCCTGCGCAAGCACTTCCAACTATTATAGAAGATAATGTTTTTTTGGGTGCAATGTCTGAAGTTGTCGAGGGTGTGATTGTAGGAGAAGGATCGGTACTAAGTATGGGAATGTACATTGGACAATCTACAAAAATTGTTAATAGAAAAACTGGTGAAATTACTTACGGGAAAATTCCTCCTTATTCAGTTGTTGTTCCAGGTTCACTTCCAGATAAAAACAATTCATCTGCGCCCTCTCTGTATTGTGCAGTAATAATTAAACAAGTTGATGAGAAAACCAGATCAAAAACTTCTATAAACGATCTCTTGAGAGAATAATTTAAATGACAATTATAAATGAATTGCAATTAGCAAAAGAGCTAATTAGATTTCCAACCGTAACTCCTAAAGATGCAGGAGTTATGAAATTTCTGGAAAGAAAGTTAAAGAAACTTGGGTTTAAAACTAAAATTCTTGAATTTAAAGAAAAAGGAAGTGAACCAGTTAAAAACCTATATGCAAGATTGGGAAATAAAGGTCCTAATTTTTGTTATGCAGGACATTTAGATGTTGTACCTGCTGGAAATTTAAATGATTGGACGGTGAACCCATTTAAACCGTCAATTAAGAAAGGTCATTTAATTGGTAGAGGAGCAAATGATATGAAAAGCTCAATCGCTGCATTTGTGTCTGCTGTTAGTATTTTTACTCAAAAAAATAGAGGATTTAATGGATCTGTAAGTCTTTTGATTACTGGAGACGAGGAAGGTGTTGCTATTAATGGGACTAAAAAAGTTGTTGATTACCTAAAAAAGAGAAAAGAAAAAATAGATTTTTGCTTAGTTGGAGAACCAACAAATCCAAATAAATTAGGAGAAATGATAAAAATTGGGCGAAGAGGAAGTATGACTGGTAGATTAACAATTACCGGTATACAAGGGCATGTGGCCTATCCTCATAGAGCAAATAACCCTTCTACAACCATTGTAAAAATACTAAATGAACTTAAAAATATAAAATTTGATAAAGGTACAAAAGATTTTCAACCTACAAACCTGGAAATTACAAAGATTCATATACATAATATGGCTGATAATGTTATACCTGGCATTGCTTATGCTACATTTAATATAAGATTTAATAATAAGCATACTTCAAATTCAATCAAAAGTAAGATCGAAAAGATATTGAAAAAAGTCTGCAATAAAACTAAATCTAAATATAAAATTGATTATGCTGTTTCAGGAGAGGCTTTTCTCACAAAGCCAAATCATACAACTTTTATAATACAAAAAATTATAAAAGAAATAACCAAAATAAAACCAAAACTGTCAACAACTGGGGGCACCTCAGATGCTAGATTTATAAGAAAAATTGCTCCGTGTTTAGAATTTGGCTTAGTTGGAAAAACAATGCATAAAGTTGATGAAGCAGTTTCATTGAATGATTTGAAAAAATTAAGCTTAATTTATTTAAATATTTTAAAACATTATTTTAAGTGAAGACTGGCCTTATAATATCAGATAGCTATAAAAATCATGATACTGGAGATGGTCATCCAGAAAAGATTGATAGGGTTACTGCGGTAATCGAGAATTTTAAAAAAATAGATAACAAAAATCTTATATGGAAAAAACCAGCAAAATTTAATTTATCCCTTATCAATAAAACTCATTCTGAGGATTATGTTAATCAAGTAGAAAAGTCATTTCCTAAAAAAGGTTTAGTATTTTTAGACGGAGATACAATTATTTCTCCCGGAAGCAAAGATGCAACAAAAGATGCAGTAGGCTCAATAATTACTGCAATTGATGGAGTAGAAAATAAAGAATTTAATAATGCATTTTGTGCTGTCAGACCACCTGGTCATCATGCTGAAAAAGATAAAGCTATGGGATTTTGTATTTATAATAATGTGGCTGTTGGTGCTAATTATTTAATTGAAAAATATAAATACAATAAAATTGCTATAATAGATTTCGATGTTCACCATGGTAATGGAACACAAGATATTTTCTACGATAACGAAAAAGTTTTATATATTTCAACTCATCAATACCCATACTACCCAGGTTCAGGGTCAGAAAAAGAAAAAGGAAATTTTGATAATATTTTAAATATTCCACTAAAAGCTGGAACGAACTCTGAAGAGTATTTAAATGCCTACGAAATCGTTTTAAATAAATTAAAGAAATTCAAACCAGAATTTTTATTGTTTTCTGCGGGTTTTGACGCACATATTGATGATCCTTTAGCGCAACTTATGCTTAGTTCAGAAGATTTTTACAAAATTACTAAAAGAACCTTAGAGTGTTCTAAGTCTTTTTGTAAAGGGAGAGTAGTTTCAATTCTTGAAGGTGGCTACGATTTAAAAGCATTACAAAGCAGTACTCAACGACACGTTGATGCATTAATAGAATTTAATTGATAATTTCTTTTTAATTAATATTAAAGAAATATGAAACCATACAAAATTAAAAAGTCGGATATAGATAAAAAAGGTAAAGGACTTTACGCTTCACGGGATATAAAAGAAGGTGAGAAGATAATAGATTATATTGGAAAATTAATTACAAAGAAACAAACAGAAGAGTCTGATAAATACGATAATAGTAAACCAATATATTTATTTACTGTAAATAAAAAATATGATCTTGATGGAGACTTTCCATGGAATACAGCTGGACTAATAAATCATTCTTGTGAAAATAATTGCGATTATGACGGTAAAGGGCTTAAGATATGGGTTAAAGCAATTAAAGATATAAAAAAAGGTGAAGAACTGACTTGTGACTATGGTTTTGGCTACGACAAAGATTTCAAGCAATTTCCTTGTAAATGTAAATCAAAAAATTGTTGTGGCTATATTGTAAGAGCAGAGTCTAGGTGGAGAATTAACAAAAAATTCGCAATGAGTAATAATAAAAATTAGTATTTAACTTTTACTAAATACAATCCCTCAGCAGGTGCTGGAGGTGCACATAATTTTCTATTCCTTGACTTTATAACATTCACAAATTTTTTAATAGACCATTTTTTTTCTCCAATTAATTTCAAACAACCTACCATTGACCTTACTTGCTGTTTTAAAAATGATTGTGATCTAAATTCAAATTCAATTTTACTTTTTAATTTTTTTATTTTTACTAATTTCATTAATTTAATAGGACTTTTTGCATTACAACCTGAAGCTCTAAATGACGAAAAATCATGAGTTCCAATTAATTTTTTTGCTCCCATCTTCATACTTTCAAAATCAAGTTTTTTTATAACAAACCATCCTCGATTATTTTGAATAATAGGCTTGGTTGATTGATTATAAATAACATACTTATATACTCTTTCTTTTGCTGAAAAACGTGCGTGAAAATTTAAATTTTGTTTTTTAATTTTCAAAATAGCTATTTGATTTTTATTTAGAAAATAATTAATAGAATTTAAAAACTTTTTCAGATTTTTAATTTTATTCATACAGTCAAAATGTGCAGATTGTTCAATAGCATGAACTCCAGCATCTGTTCTTCCTGAACCAGTAACAATTATTTTTTGATCTAGAAGTTTTGAAATCTTTTTTTGAATTAATCCTTGAATGGTTTTGCCTTTTTTTTGAACTTGCCATCCTATAAAAGAGCTACCGACATACTCAATTAAAATTTGATAACGAAACATACCTAATTTAAATTGGTTCCCTTCTTAATTTGACTCCCTAACAAAAACTCCCCAGTTTTTTGGACTTTTTTTCCTTGTCTTTGAATTTCGATAATTTTAATAGAATTTTCTCCACAACCAATTTCTAAATTATCCGACAAAACGTAGCCTGCTTTTCCAGTGTTAATTGATAATACAGCTTTATGGATTTTATATCTTTCTCCTTGAAACTCAAACCATCCGCCAGGATTGGGATATAAACCATTTATTTTTCCTATAATCTTTTTATTATTTTCTTGCCAAATAATTTTTCCCTCTTCTTTTTTGATTTTTTTTGCATATGATGATTGACTATGATCTTGATCTTTAAACGAAGCTCTATTTTCAAAAATATTATCAATATTTTCTAAAATCTTTTCAGAAGCTAAATTACTCAATCTTTTAGACAAATCCTCACTATTTTCATTATCTAATATGTTTATTGGATATTGATTGCAAACTGGACCTGTGTCTAAACCCTCATCCATTTTCATGATTGAAATTCCTGTTAAATTCTCATTATTCATAATGGCCCTTTGGATTGGAGCTGCACCTCGCAATTTTGGCAGAAGTGAATAATGGATGTTTATCCATCCAAATTTTGGCAATGATAAGATATCTTTTTTTAAAATTTGGCCATATGCAACAACTATACCTAGATCAATATTTTTACTTTTTATAAATTTTTTTTCCTCAAGATTATCTAATTTTACTGGAGTTCTAACTGGAATATTTAATATTTCAGCCATGATATGAACAGGAGATTTATTGAGTTTATGTCCCCTATTTGAAGCAACAGGTGGCTGGGTATACACAATTTCAATATTAAAACCATTTTGATACAATGATTTTAATATTTGACCCGAAATACTGGGTGTGCCCATAAAAGCAATTTTTTTGCTCATTAAACAATAATGCGATCAGGATTATTTTTTTTCTTTGATAATTTTTTGACAATCATTGTTTTTTTTAATTTAGATAAATAATCTATGAAGAGTACTCCTTCAAGATGATCCATTTCATGTTGTATACAAGTTGCTAGAAGCCCATCAGCTTTTAAAATTTTATTCTCCCCATTGTAATCTAAATATTCTACCTCACAATATTTAGGTCTATCAACTTCAGCAAAATAATTAGGTACAGACAAACACCCCTCTTCATATGTTGTTTTTTCTTTGTCTTTATTTTTTATTATTGGATTGACAAAAAACTGTGGATTTTTTTTACCATCCTTTGAAATGTCCATAACTATTATTCTTTTTGGAATTCCTATTTGAATTGCTGCTAAGCCAATGCCATTAGCTGCATACATTGTTTGCAACATGTCATCCATCAGCTTTCTTTCTTCATTACCAACTTTAAGCACTGGTTTTGAAACTTGTCTTAAAATCTCGTTTGGTTCAGTTATAATAGTTCTTATTGTCATGATAAACAAAGTATTTTAAACTTTTAATGGAAGAATTTCCAACAATAGTTCGTTTCTCAAACTAATTAATTTTGTTCTATTCATAATTTCAATTACAAAATTCAATGATTGACTATTTAATTCATTTAATTCTTTTTCACCAATAATTTCAACTAGTTTTAATAATATCATACCTGACTCATTATTATCGATCATTTTATCTAATTCAGGATTTAAATCATGTTTATATTGAGAGAGTTCATCGATTTCACCAATTTCAATTCCATCCGATCTAAGTGATTGTAACAAAACTATATCTTTAAAGTCAAAAGAATAGTCTTTATCTTTTTTCATTTTTAACAATAAATTGTCAGTCAGTTTTTGGGTTTTAGTTAAGCTATTCTTGTTCAAAAAATAATTTAATACTTTTGATTGATGAAAAACTTCATCATTAAACTTAATTTTATTTTTTTTGTTTGCATTAGTAATTAAATTATTTTGGTAAAAAGAAGAAAATTTTGAGGGGATTTCATCTTTATCCATTTTCTTTAATAATTTAGATAACTCATCATCAAATGATTTTTTGAGGTTTGATTTTTCAAAAGAACTGTTCAATTTTGATAACAACAAAAGTTTTTTTCCAACATTATCTGTAAGTAAAAACCTCTGATACAATAGAGCTCTTTCCTCATAATCAGGTAAATTTTTGGATGCTTTCTCATAATTAATTAAGTCATCAATCTCAAATTGAAATTTTTTATACAAACTCAATAAATCCCTTTCTTCAAAAATATCTTCGTTAGTTGCTTTTTCTAAAAATTTTACCTGTTCAATGTCACTAAGATTAAAATCATTTAAATTTTTAATTAAATTCGAATTTGATAAATATTTCCAAATAAATTCTTTGGACTCTTCTGTTGGGTAATATATTAACTTTTCATCAGTTTTGTGAGATAGATGAAAAAAAAGAACATTTTCATCAGACAATATATAATTTCCATCCTGATATCCCATTAGTGCTTCAAACTTTTGAACAAAAAAATTATTCATAGTGTCTACCTCAGAGTTAAGATCAAACAACAATTGAGCCTCATTTTTTTTATCCTGACTAATTAAACAGTAAATTTTAAAATATGTTAAATATTCATCTGTTATCATACCTAAACTATCAATGGCTGAGCACGAGTTTTCTATTTTGTTTAAAGACAAGTAGTAATCAGCAACATGTTTTGTAAGTCTTTCTTTTTCTTTTATTAATGAATTTTTTTGTATGAACTGCTCGACTAAATTAAAATCTTTTTTTTTAATTAGATGATCAACAGTATAACTTTCGAATTCATCCACTGAAAGATTTTGATTTGGAATATAAGAGTTTGTTAATAATGCTACATCCATTAATCTCTCAGAAAAACTTGACAAATTTTTAGACTGTATTCTTTCAAGCTGCTTTTTAATTTCTATTCCATCTGTTTTTGACCACATATCAAGTTTCAAATCGTTGTCATCAGGGTCAAACAATCCAGACAACAAACTATTAGAGTTATCAAAATTTTGATCTACTAGAATATTTTCATCAGAAAGATTTACTTTGACACCTTCAAGTTTATTTACAACACTTGTGCTATCATCATTATTTTTTTTTTCATTATTGGAGATATCTTTTTTTTCTATTTCAGACCAAATCTCTCTTACTTCCTCCGCCTTAGCAGATTGAACTAACAAAATAAAAAATATAAAAGTTAAAATCTTACTTAATTGTTCTGAAATTTTCATTTGGTAAGATTTTTTCAATTTGTTTAACTGGTGCAGGCAATTTAATCTGATTAATTAAAATAAAGCCAAATATAATTATAAAAATGGCAATTAAAATTTTCAAAACAAAGCCCAAACTTAAGAATTTGCCTTTACTTGTGTTTTTTGTAAATTGCATATAATTTAATAATTTCAAAATAAGACATATTTGTGTTTTTTCAATATAGAAACTCATGAAATCAAAAAAAAATATTGTATTAATTGGGATGATGGGATCTGGAAAATCCTCTATAGGTAAAATTTTATCAAAAAAATTAAATATCAGTTTTGTAGATATTGATCGAAAGATCGAGGAGGTCGAGTCATTAAGTATTTCAGATATTTTTAAAAAAAACGGAGAAAACTATTTTAGAAAAATTGAAGAAAAAATTTCTCTAAAATATCTCAATTCCGAAAATAACGTAATTTCCTTAGGAGGTGGAGGATTTATTAATTCATCAATAAGAAAATTCTGTCAAAAAACGTGCTTATCTTTTTGGCTTAATTGGAAAAATGAAACAATTATAAAAAGAATATACAAAAGTAAAAAAAGGCCAGTGGTGATGAACCTCACTAAAGATAAGATAATTAGTTTAATAAAAGAAAGATCAAAAATTTACGAGTTGTCAGACTATAAAATAAATTGTGATAAATTAGACAAAGTTCAAATTATAAATAAGATATTAGATATTTATGAAAATAAATAAAATAAATATAAGAACAAATACAAAAAATTACTCAATTCATATTGGAAAAAACTTAATAAACAAAATAGATAAAATTTTAAAAGATAGTAATATAACTTTTGAAAAGTGTCTGGTTGTTATAGATAAGAATATTCCAAGCGAGTTTAAAAAAAAGTTATTTGGAAAACTCAAATCTAAAAAAATATTTAAATTTGAATTAGTGCCATCGGAAAAAATTAAAAATAATATAACGATTCAAAAGATTCATAAAATTTTATTTGAAAAAACATTTAACAGATCAGATTGTGTTATTTCTTTTGGTGGAGGAATAGTTGGAGATATTGTAGGATTCGCATCAAGCACTTTTAAAAGAGGTTTAAAATTTATAAATATTCCAACAACTTTACTTTCACAAGTAGACTCATCAATAGGTGGTAAAACTGGCATTAATAATAAATATGGAAAAAATTTAGTTGGTAGTTTTTATCAACCAGACTTAGTTGTATCAGATATTAATATTTTAAATTCTTTACCTAAAAGAGAAATTATTTGTGGATATGCTGAAATATTAAAAAGTAGCATCATAGATAGTTATAAAAGTTTTGTATATATAGATAAAAACTTAGAAAAAATTTTAAAATTAAAATCACCTTTTATTGAAAACTCAATTTTAAAAGCATGTAATTTAAAGAAAATTGTAGTGGAAAAAGATGTAAATGAGAAAAATTTTAGGAAAGTATTAAATTTGGGTCACACATTTGCACATGCTTATGAGTCAACGTTAGGTTTTTCTAAAAAATTAAATCATGGAGAAGCTGTTATTTTAGGTATAATAAGTGCAGCGGAATTTAGTCTTCAGAGTGGAACTCTATCAAAAGATAAATTTAATATTATTATGAGCCATATAAATAGAATTGGTATGAAAGCAAAAATAAATAATTTTTTTAAAAAAAAAGATACTGATAAAATTTTAAATTTTATGAAAAGTGATAAAAAAAATAATTCTGAAAAAATTAATTTAATACTAATAAAAAATTTTGGTAAAATAAAAACAGACTTTCAGATCAATCCTTTAATTTTAAAGAGATATATTTTAAAAAGTTTAAATTAATTTTATTTGTAAAGAGTGAATATTATTTTTTAATTCGTTATCTAAAATTTTGTAGATAAATCTTGTTGAATACAATTTATTCTTTTCTTTTAATTCAACAGATTCAATTAGGAGCAAAATATGAAATTTTCCTTTTTCATTCGATTTATGATTTTTGTGTAGAAATGACTTATCTTCTATCTTTACACTTGTTATGCAATCCTGCGACAAAATTTTTTTTTCGATAATTTTTATAAGTTCACTAATTTTCATAGTATAAAGTACTATATACTATGAAAAATATTTGTGATTGGAATAATTGTAGTGCCGAAGGCCTGTATAAAGCACCTAAAGAAAGAGATAATAGTAAAAATTACAGATTATTATGTTTAGATCATATAAAAGAATTTAATAAAAACTGGAACTATTTCAGAGGTATGAGTGATCAACAAATAGTTGAATTTTTACGTTCTGATATGACTTGGCATAAACCAACACAAAGCTTTAGTTCCTCTGACAATTTTTTTAAAGTTTTGTGGAGTAACGCTTTAAAAGATGAAATGGATAAGTTTAAATTCAATAATGATTTTAATAATATGAATAAGTTTAAATTTAATAACAATGATATAAAAGCCTTTAATATATTGGGATTAAGTGTCGGATTAAAATGGGAGAAAGTGCAAGAAAAATTTAAAAAACTTGTCAAAAAATTTCACCCTGATATGAATGCTGGAAATAAAAAATTTGAAGACAAGCTAAAAGTAATAACTTTAGCTTATACTCAATTAAAAAACACATATAAGGAAAAAATTGACGCCAAATATTAACAGTACGCCAGATATTAAGTTATCAATAAAACAAACCTTTGGTATTGATAGTGATATGGAAGTAGATGCATTTTCTAAACCAAGTGAGTATGTACCAGAGATAGATAAAACATATAAGTTTGATAAAGACACAACATTAGCTATTTTGTCAGGTTTCTCTTTTAATAAAAGAGTTCTGATACAAGGATACCATGGTACGGGAAAATCAACTCACATTGAACAGATAGCTGCTAGATTAAACTGGCCCTGTATAAGAATTAATCTTGATAGTCATGTAAGCAGAATTGATTTAATAGGAAAAGACTCCATCGTGATAAAAGAAGGTAAACAGGTAACTGAATTTAAGGAGGGCATTCTTCCTTGGTCAATTCAAAACCCAGTAGCATTAGTTTTTGACGAATATGATGCTGGAAGACCAGATGTAATGTTTGTTATTCAAAGAGTACTAGAGTCAGAGGGAAGTTTTACTTTATTAGATAAAAATAAAGTCATTAAACAAAATAAGTTTTTTAGACTTTTTGCAACAACTAATACTGTAGGCCTAGGTGATACAACAGGTTTGTATCATGGAACTCAACAAATAAATCAAGGTCAAATGGACAGATGGAATATTGTGTCCACATTAAACTATCTTAGTTTAGATAAAGAGATGGAAATAATACTAGGTAAAAATAAAAATTTAAACAACTCTAAAGGGAAAGAACAAGTATCAAATATGATAAAAGTAGCTTCACTTACTAGAAAAGGATTTATGGCTGGTGATATATCAACAGTAATGAGTCCAAGAACAGTCTTGCATTGGGCTGAAAATTCAGAAATTTTCAAAGATATAGGATATGCATTTAGAGTTACATTTTTAAACAAATGCGACGATGCAGAAAAAAATACTATTGCTGAATATTATCAAAGATGTTTTGGTGAAGAACTGCCAGAGTCAATGATTAATATTCAAGTTTAATGAATAAAGATGATAGTATAAAAGAAAAATTTAAACAAGCGCTACAATCAACTTATAGAGTTATCTCGGATGATTATAAAGTTGACAAAAATAAGAATAAGGATGAAAAAATCTATAGCGTTGGTGAAATAAATAATATTGCTGATAAAAATCAGTTTAATAAATTAAGGGCCGAAACAGACTCTGAAGCATTAAAAAAAAGGTTTTCAGACAAAAAATTACTAGCCAAAAATACTCCAAAAAATCCATCTTGTAGAACTCTTTACAAGCTTTCAGAAAAAGTTAGATATGAGTTGCTAGGTTCGGAAATGCTGAAAGGAATTTCAAAAAATTTTAAAAAGAATTATAAATATAGGCTTCAGTCTCTTGAGCAAAAAAAAATAACGAAAAAAGAAGATACTAACATAATTGACGCTTTTGAAATTTATATGACAAAGAAGTTTTTTAATCTGGAATTAAGTGACGGCAATAAAGAAATTCTTCAATTTTGGGAGAATGATTTTAATAAGTCCATAGGCAATAATATAAAATTTTTAAAAGAAAATTTAGAAAATCAAGAGGTTTATAATAATAAATTTTCAGAAATTTTAGAAAGTATGGATATATTTGATAATGATGATACTACCGAGAAAGAAAATGATGAAAAAGATGATTCCCAAGATCAAAATAATCCAAATAACAATGAGGATGAAAATAATGAACAGTCTAGTAAGTCAAGTGAAGATGAAAATATCACACAGGGTATGGATAGTGAAGATGATGTTAATGAATTTAGACTTGATGATCAACTTGCCAATGAGAATAACGATGATATGGACTCAGAAAATGTAATCCAAAAAAAGAATTTAGGTATAAGTGATAAAGAATATAAAATATTTACTAAAGAGTTTGACGAAATTGCAAAAGCCGAAAGTTTAGAAACTGCTGAAGAAATTCAAAAACTCAGAAAAAATTTAGACCAGCAACTAACTAGCTTTCAAGATTTAATTACAAAATTAGCGAACAAATTACAAAGACAATTAATGGCAAAACAAAATCGGTCTTGGGACTTTGATCTTGAAGAAGGATTATTAGATAGTTCAAAGTTGCCAAGAATTATTATTGACCCATACAATTCCTTATCATTTAAAAAAGAAAAAGATTTAGACTTCAAAGATACAATAGTGACATTATTAATTGATAACTCTGGTTCAATGAGAGGAAGACCAATAACTATAGCAGCTATTTGTGCTGATATTTTATCTAGAACTTTAGAGAGATGTTCAGTGAAAGTAGAAATACTTGGATTTACAACAAAAAATTGGAAAGGTGGAAAAAGTAGACAAGAATGGAATAAATTAGGAAAAACAAAAAATCCTGGAAGACTAAATGATCTTAGACACATAATTTACAAAAGCGCTGACTCGCATTGGAGACAATCAAAAAAGAATCTGGGACTAATGTTAAAAGAGGGATTGTTAAAAGAAAATATAGATGGAGAAGCCATCACTTGGGCCTTTAATAGACTTAAAAAAAGAAGAGAGGAAAGAAAAATACTGATGGTTATTTCTGATGGAGCGCCTGTGGATGATTCCACTTTATCAGTAAATTCAGGCGATTTTTTAGAAAAAAACTTAAAAAAAATTGTTAAATTTATTGAAACCAATAGTGAGATTGAAATATTAGCAATTGGTATTGGCCATGATGTTTCTAGATATTATAAAAAAGCTATCAAAATTTCAGATGTACAAGAACTTGGTGATGTAATGATCGATCAATTGAGCGGTCTATTTGAAAATAAAAAACTTCACTAAATATTTTTTAAATCTTTATTTGACCATTCAATTTTGATTTCTGCACCACCTCTTGTTTCTGAGTTTCTCATTAAAAGTTTAGCTTTATTTTTTTCTAACAAAGTTTTTCCTATAAATATCCCCAAACCAAGTCCTGCTCTAGATTTATTTTTAGATTGTAAAGATTTTATATAGGGTTCACCAATCTTAGCTAATATATCTCTGGGAAAACCTGATCCATCGTCTTCTATTGATATTATTGAATTTTCACTGTCACTGGTTATTGATATAAAAATATTTTTTTGTGAAAATTTATTTGCATTTCCAATAAAATTTCTTATCCCATAAACTATCTCAATCGATTTTGAAATTTCAAATGAATTATAATCTTGCTCTATATTAATAATAAAGTTTTTATCTGATATCTCTCTAAAAGAATTGACTATTTCTTTTACATAATCATATAAACTTATATTTTTATCTATAAAATCATCCTCAACTTCAGGGTTTAAAGATAACTTTTTTAATATTTCATTACATCTATCAACTTGGCTAACGAGCAATTCAATATCTTTTTTAAGGTCTCTATTATTTTTAAAATTATTGTATAAGTCTTGAGATATAATCTTTATCGTAGATAACGGAGTACCTAATGAATGGGCAGCTGCTGCTGCTTGACCACCTAAGGATACCAATTCGTGCTCTTTAGAAATAACTTGCTGAATTTTGTCTAATGCATCTTTTCTTACTTTTGACTCATTTCCAAATGTTAAAGCAAAAAAACTCAGGAAAAGGAGTGCAATAATTAAAGCTAAAGGAACTGAATAATAATAGTAATTATTAAAAATATATTCATTTAATGGTGAAGGTAATTCTTGATGATAAAAAGTAAGTAAAATAATTGAAGAAATTGTTAAAATTATTAATAAAATATTTGTTCTTATACTTAAGCTACTTGAGGCAAATATACTTGGTATAATCAAGAATATTGAGAATGGATTTATAGTACCACCAGTTAAATAAAGCAAAAAACTTAGTTGTAAAATATCAATGGTAAGAAAAGTTAGGGATATTTTTTCTTGTAATTGATTTTTTTTAAAAAAATAAAATAAGAAAATATTACTTAGAGCACCTGCTAAAACTATGATATTTGCCAGTAAAAAATTAAATTCAAATTTTAATAAGAATGCGACAACATTTATAGTAATAAATTGACCTATTACACCAATCCACCTTAAATTGACGTAAGTAATTTTGTTTAGATGCGATGATTTGGAATTACTGGTTAACTCCATTAATTAAATATCTAAATTAACAACATTTATTGCGTTATCTACAATAAAATCTTTCCTGGAAGCTACATCGTTGCCCATTAATGTTTGTATAAGATTTTGATCTTTTTGTAGGTTTTTTGAGTATTGAACTTGAAGTAAATTTCTTGTTTCTGGATTTAAAGTAGTATTCCATAATTCTTCAGGGTTCATCTCTCCGAGTCCTTTAAATCTTTGAATATTCAATTTTGATTTTTCTGCTTGGATGATTTTATCAAACTCTTTTGAACTTCTTTTGATTTTTTTTAGTTCCTTTGAATTGTTGACTATATAATTTTCAAGGTCTTTTTCATCTTTTATGTAGATACCTTTAGAACCCTTATTTATTTTAAAAAGAGGCGGTTGAGCTAGGTACACATGCCCTTTTTCAATTAATTTGTTAAAAGGAATATTATTAAAAAAAGTTAAAAGTAGTGCCCTAATATGTGAACCGTCAACATCTGCATCAGTCATAATAATAATTTTTCCATACCTTAAATCTTCCAGTTGAATTTCCTCCGCTTTTGGGTCTAATCCGAGTGCATTTATTAATGTAACAATTTCATTTGAAGAAATCATTTTAGAAAGGGACTTTGTTCTTAAATCAGTTTGACTACCATTTTTTTTGTTTCCATTAACCTCTGTAAACGTATTTAAAATTTTTCCCCGCAGAGGCAGTACTGCTTGGTATTCTCTATTTCTTCCTTGCTTAGCTGAACCTCCTGCTGAGTCTCCCTCAACTATAAATAATTCTGTTCCCTCTTGCTTTGAGTTTTGACAATCTGCTAATTTACCAGGTAAACCAGTAAGCTCTAAAGCCCCTTTCCTTCTTACATTTTCCCTTGCTCTTTTAGCTACATCTCTTGCTACTGCTGCTTGTATTATCTTTGTCAAAATTATTTTAGAAACTGATGGATTTTGGTCAAACCAAATTGATAATTTTTCGTTAATTATGCCTTCAACTATATTTCTTACTTCTGATGAAACTAATTTATCTTTTGTTTGTGATGAAAATTTGGGGTCTGGGATTTTTATAGATAAAACACAAGTTAAACCCTCTTTCACGTCGTCTCCAGATAAAACAACTTTACTTTTTTTTAGTAAATTTTGCTCTGATGCATATTTGTTTACAACTCTTGTAAGAGCGCTCCTGAAACCTAAAAGATGCGTACCGCCATCTTTTTGGTAAATATTATTAGTATAAGGATAAACGTCTTCATTATATCCTGCATTCCACTTTAATGAACATTGAATATTTATATTACTTTTTGTTCCTTCGATATAAATTGGCTTTCTAAACAAGTCATTGTCATTTTTATTTTTTAATTTTTCTCTATTTTCATCTAAAAATTCAACAAACTCATTTATTCCACCCTCAAATTTAAACTCATGGGTTTTTATTTTTTTTTGTGTTAAATCATTAAGTATAATTTTAATTCCCTTATTTAAAAAAGCCAATTCACGCATTCTTTTTTGAATAATCGAAAAACTAAACTTTGTTGACGAAAATATATCTTTAGATGGCAAAAAATTAATTTTTGTTCCAGTATTCTTCGACTTTCCTGTTACTTTTAATGATGTTTTTGTTTCACCATTTACAAATTCAACAAAATGTTTTTTTCCATCTCTTTCAATATATAATTCCAATTTTTCAGATAGAGCATTTACAACTGAAACACCAACACCGTGCAGACCACCAGAGACTTTATATGAGTCATGATCAAATTTACCACCAGCATGTAGTTGAGTCATTATAACTTCAGCTGCTGATTTTTTTTCTTCTTTGTGAATATCTACTGGAATACCTCTTCCATCATCTTCGACTGTAATTGAACCATTTGCGTTTATGCTAACCTCAATTTTTTTACAATAGCCTGCAAGCGCTTCATCGATTGAATTATCTACAACCTCATAAACCATATGATGGAGACCAGTCCCATCGTCAGTGTCACCAATATACATACCAGGTCTTTTTCTAACAGCTTCAAGACCTTTTAATACCTTGATAGAGTCTGCATGATATGTATTAGTGTTATTTTTTGTCATTATTTTTTAATTGGAAATAAAGTTTTATACCATTTATAAAATTTAAAATAAAATTCCTTTTAACTATAAGCTTAAATAAATAAACAATATCAACGTTAATAATCGATTTTTTTTGAAAATTTTCTATTTTAAATTTTTGTTAAATAAAACCCTTTTTTTTATTATAGACAATGGCGGAGAGAATGGGATTCGAACCCATGATAGAGTTTCCCCTATACACGCTTTCCAAGCGTGCGCCTTCAACCACTCGGCCACCTCTCCATTTATTTCTCTTTAGATATTTTGAGTACACCTATAAATGCTTCTTGTGGTATCTCAACTTTTCCAAATTGTTTGGCCCTAGCTTTACCTTTTTTCTGTTTTTCAAGTAACTTTCTCTTTCTGTCAACGGCTCCTCCACCATGAATTTTTGTTAATACATCTTTTTTAAAACCTTTGATTGTTTCTCTTGCAATAATCTTACCTCCAATAGCTGCTTGGACTGGTATCATGAAATTATGTCTTGGAATTAGATCTTTTAATTTTTCACAAACTTCTCTTCCAGTTTTTTGAGCAAAGTCTTTATGTATCATCATTGCTAATGCATCTACTGGTTCCGAATTTACTAGAATCCCCATTTTTACAAGATCACCTTCCCTATGACCTATTATTTCATAATCAAAACTTGCATAGCCACTTGTCATGGATTTTAATCTGTCATTAAAATCAAACACAACCTCATTTAGTGGTAGTTCATAATTCACGACTGCTCTGTTTCCTGAATAACTTAAATTTGTTTGAATTCCTCTTTTATCCTGACAAATTTTTATTATTGGCCCAAGATATTGATCAGGGGTAATAATTGTAGCCTTTATCCATGGCTCTTCAATATATTTTATTAATGTTGGATCAGGCAAACTTGAAGGATTTTGCAAATCTTTCACTTCACCGCTATTCAAATATATTTTATATACTACTCCTGGTGTTGTGGTTAATAGATTAATATCGAATTCTCTTTCAAGTCTTTCGGTAACAATTTCTAAATGGAGTAATCCTAAAAAACCGCACCTAAAACCTAGCCCTAAAGCTGACGAGGACTCGGGCTCGAATGAAAAACTTGAGTCATTTAATTTTAGTTTAGCTAAACCATCTTTTAATTTTTGATATTCAGAACTATCAACAGGAAAAAGACCACAAAAAACTACAGGTTTACTAGGTTTGAATCCTGGAAGTATTTCAGTTAGCGGTTTTGAAGCATCACAAATTGTGTCTCCAACTTTTGTTTCTGATAAAACTTTTATTCCAGTCGTTATAAAACCAATTTCTCCAGAATTAAGTTCTTCGATATCCTTTGGTTTAGGAGTAAAAACACCAACTTTCTCTACAAGGTACTCCTTATTTGTAGACATCATTTTTATTTTCATATTATTTTTAATCTTTCCATCTATTACTCTGACCAAGATCACTACTCCAAGATAAGTGTCATACCAACTATCCACTAATAAACACTTTAATTTTTGATCTTTCTCACCTTTTGGTGCAGGTAATGTATTTATTATTTGCTCCAAAATATCGTCAATGCCTTCTCCAGTTTTGCCAGAGCAAGGTACTGCATTTGACGTATCAATACCAATTACATCCTCAATCTGTTTATTTGTTCTGTCGATATCTGAAGCAGGTAGATCAATTTTATTTAATACTGGGATTATTTCATGATTTATATCGAGTGCCTGATAAACATTAGCTAGGGTCTGAGCTTCAACTCCTTGAGTACTATCTACGATTAATATTGATCCTTCACAGGCATAAAGAGATCTACTAACTTCATAACTAAAATCAACATGGCCTGGCGTATCAATAATATTAAGAATATAATTTTTTCCGTCTTTAGACTTATAATTTAATTTTACTGTTTGAGCTTTAATTGTAATACCTCTCTCTCTTTCAATATCCATTGAGTCTAGAACTTGAGCTTTCATTTCTCTATCTGATAAACCTCCACATCTGTGTATTATTCTATCAGCTATAGTTGACTTGCCATGATCGATATGAGCAATAATTGCAAAATTTCTTATATTATCAATTTCTGCGGACATTTAGGATCTTATTTTTGCACCTGATTTGGACTCAACAGTTGAAATAATTAATTTGTTAATTTTTTCAAGATCATTTTCCTCTAATGTTTTTTCTGATGATTGAATTGTAACATTGATAGCTATTGATTTTTTTCCAGAGGGGATATTTTCACCTTCATAAATATCGAAAACTTTAATTGACTTAATTAAAGTTTTATCGATTGAAGATATAATTTCTATTAAATCTTGTGCTTTATAATTTTTATCTACAACAAAAGCAAAATCTCTTTCTGATTTTTGATAGTCTGAATATTCAAAATGGGACTTTTGATCCTTTAGTTTAATTTTATTATCTTTTAAATAATCTAGATATATTTCAAAACCAACTAATCCTTCAGTTTTTATATCTAGCTTCTTAACAATATTTGGATGAAGTTCTCCAAAATATGCAACAGGATCAATATCATCCTTGTCAAGATAAACTGAACCAGATTTTCCTGGATGATAATACGAAGGAGATTTATCTCTTATAAAAAAATTTTGTTTATCATATCCAGCTTCAATTAATGTTTGAATTAAATCTTTTTTAACATCAAAAATATCAACTGATCTTTCTTTTTCATTCCAGTTTAATCTTGAAATTTTCCCTGATTTTATTGCACCTATTACCGTCAACTGTTCTCCAGGATTTTTATTTTTAAAAATTGGTCCAATTTCAAAAAGTGAAATATCTTTGAATCCTCTGTCTAAATTTTTCTTTAAATAAAAAGCTAAGTTTGAAAAAATTGAATTTCTTAAAACATCTAAATCTGAGCTAATTGGATTTACTATTTTAATTTCCTTTAAATTTTCTTTAAAAAGATTATTTATTTTTGAGTCTGTGAATGACCAAGTAACACTCTCAAAATAACCTTTTGATGCTATAGAACGTTGTAAAAAATGAAAGAGTTTTTGTTGTTTATTTAATGTGTCTTTTAATCTATTTTTCTTTGGCTCTATAGTTTCAATATTATCGTAACCTTTAATTCTAACAACCTCTTCAACTATATCTATCGGTTGACTTATATCAGGTCTCCAAGAAGGAATTGTTAGTTTTAACTCTGATTTCTTTTTAGAACACTTAAAACCTAGATCCTTCAAAATTTTTATAATTTCATTTTCTTTAACTTTAAAACCTGTTATTTTTTCGAACAACGAAATATTAAATTTTATTTCAGAATTTTTATATTTTTTAATATGTTGAATATCAAATTTACTAATCTTTCCTCCACAAATTTCTGAAATCAATTGGGAGGCTTTTAGCAAACCTGCCTTTATTGATTGAGGGTCAATTCCTCTTTCAAATCTAAATTTTGCATCCGTATCAATGTTAAGTAATTTTGAGGTTTTTCTAATTGATCTAGGTATAAAGTATGCAGACTCCAATAAAATATTTTTAGTTTTTAACTCAGTACCAGAACGTGTTCCTCCAATAATCCCACCTAAGCCTAATACGCCAGATTGATCGGATATAACACACATACCATCGTCTAACTTATATTGCTTATTGTCTAGAGCCTCAAATGTTTCGTCTTTTTTCGAGTTTCTTACTATAATTTGTTTATCAATTTTATCTGCATCATATGCATGTAGAGGTCTATTTAAATCTAGCATGACATAATTGGTTATATCTACAATTGCTGAAATTGGTTTTTGACCAAGAGACTCAATTTTTTCTTTCAACCATTTTGGGCTTTCTCTATTGGTTACTCCTTTAATAAGACAACTTCCAAAAATTGTACAACCTTGGTTTTTATCTTTAGTAATTGAAACTTTTATATTTTGTGATCCATCCTTCTTAATATTTTTATGTGAAATACTTTTTAATTTACCAGCTCCTGCTGCAGCTAAATCTCTGGCTATTCCTCTTACTCCTAAACAGTCAGGTCGATTTGGGGTTATTGATAAATCAACAACTTTTTCAGAATTATTTTTAAAAAAACTTTTACCTATTTTGTCTGAATATTTGCTTGGTTTTAGCTCTGTTATTCCCTCACTTTCATTTGATAATTTTAATTCTGAATCCGAACATAACATTCCATATGAAGTTACCCCTCTAATTTTACTGATTGTAAGCTTCATATTATTTTTTGGAATTATTGATCCAGGACTGGCATAAACAGTCAAAAGGTCTTTTTTAGCGTTTGGTGCACCACAAACAACTTTAACAATATTTTGTTGTCCTATATCAACATCACATACCCTTAGTCTATCTGCGTTTGGGTGTTGTTCGGCATTAATAATTTTTGCCACTTTAAAATTATCCAAATCAGAACTAATATTTTCAAAGCTCTCAACTTCAAGTCCAACATCCGTCAATTTATCAATAATCTGAGTATCTTTATTCTTGGTTTCAAGATGTTCCTTTAACCAACTCATTGTAAATTTCATCTGCTTAAACCTCTGTAATTTGAAGGAACATCCAACGGATCAAAACCAAAGTGATTAAGCCATCTATAATCAGTCTCAAAGAAAGCTCTTAAATCATTTATGCCGTATTTCAACATACCAAGTCTATCAATACCAATACCAAAAGCATAACCTTGGTATTTATCTGGATTTACATTTACATTTTTTAAGACATTTGGGTGTACCATCCCACATCCAAGAATCTCTAACCATTTATCTCCCTCACCAATAACTATTTTTCCATCCTTTAACTCGTACCCAATATCAACTTCTGCAGATGGTTCAGTAAAAGGAAAATGACTAGGTCTAAATCTCATCTTAATTTTATCCACTTCAAAAAAAGATTTTATAAAGTAGTCCAGACATCCTTTTAAATGACCCATATTTATATCTTTATCAATATGAAGTCCTTCGACTTGATGAAACATTGGGGAATGTGTTTGATCACTATCAGATCTATATGTTCTTCCAGGAGCTATAATCTTAAATGGAGGTTTTCCATTCAACATTGTTCTTACTTGTACAGGAGATGTATGTGTTCTTAATAGTATTTCTTTATTATTATCTAAATAAAAAGTATCATGCATATCTCTTGCTGGATGATTATCAGGTGTATTTAATGCAGTGAAATTGTAATGCTCATTCTCTACATCTGGTCCTTCTTCTACACTGAAGCCAATTTCAGAAAATATTGAGGATATCTCATCAATAACTTGTGAGACAGGATGTATTTTTCCTTGGTTTATTTCTCTTTCAGGTAAAGTTACATCTAATTTTTCATTCTCAAGTTTAGAATTTATCTCTTTAATTTCAATTTCTTGAATTTTTAAATTTATTTTTTCTTGTAATTCCTCTTTTATTAAATTTAAGTCCGATGCAAATTTTTTTCTCTCTTCATTTGGCAATGAACCTAATGTTTTAAAAGAATTTGAAATTTGTCCATTTTTACCAAATAATTCTGTTTTAATTTGATTTACACTTTCATAATTTAAATTGTTGTCTAATCTAATTAAATACTCATCTCTTATTTTTTTTATATCGGACATATTCGTAGAATATTTGTTAACTCTAGAAAAACAACAATGAAAATTAATTTAATGCTGCTTGAGCTTTTTTAACTATAGTTTTAAAAGCTTCTGGATTATCGTAAGCTATTTCAGCAAGTATTTTTCTATCTATTTTAATACCTGTTTTGCTAAGGCCATTTATAAATTTAGAATATGTTAAACCTTCAGATCTAACTCCAGCATTAATTCTTTGTATCCAAAGTGACTTAAAATCTCTTTTTTTGTTTCTTCTATCTCTGTAAGCATACTGCATAGCTTTTTCCATTGCCTGTCTAGCAACTCTTATTGTATTTTTTCTTCTACCCCATTGACCTTTGACTGCTTTCAGTACTTTTTTATGTTTAGCTCTACTTGTTACACCTCTTTTTACTCTAGCCATTTTATCCTCTTAGATTATACGGCATGTAAGATTTCACAATCTTACCGTCTTGTTTAGACATCACCGTGGTACCTCTTTGTTTTCTTATCTGTGAATTAGTTCTTTTAATCATACCATGCCTTTTACCAGCTTGGGCAGTTATAACCTTGCCTCTAGCTGATATTTTAAATCTTTTTTTAGCTGAACTTTTTGTTTTTAATTTGGGCATAATTTTTGAGGGGTTATACAAATATTAATATTAATTTACAACCAGAAATAAAGCTTATAAAGGCTGGATAACCATAATCATTTGTTTACCATCAAACTTAGGCTGAAGCTCAACTCGTCCAACGGTCTCCATATCCTGTTTGATCTTATCCATTAACTCATTTCCTAAGTTCGAATGCTGTAATTCTCTTCCTTTAAATCTTATCGTAAATTTTACCTTATCTCCTTTAGCTATAAATTTTTGTGCATTTTTTATTTTAAAAGTATAATCGTGTACTTCAGTAACGGGTCTTAACTTAATTTCTTTTAATTCAATCTTTTTTTGCTTTTTTTTAGCTTTATTAGCTTTTTTTTGAGCATCATATTTATATTTTCCCATATCCATTATCTTGCAAACTGGAGGTTTTGTATTTGGAGCAATTTCAATTAAATCTAAACCCTCTTCTTTTGCTCTGTTAATTGCATCTTGTAAATTTAGAATACCTAAGTTATCTCCATCGCTTCCAATGACTTGAACATCTTGAGAAGTTATCCTTTGATTAGTTCTAGGACCTTTAGGCTTAGTTCTTTTCTGGAAGTAGTTTTGTTTAAAATCTGCCACTTAAATTGAAGGTGCTTTGTTTAGGGCAGAATATCTTTTTAAGAATTCTTTTAATTCCATAGTTTCCTGTTTTTTAGAATCCAATCTTCTAATAGTTACTGTGTTACTGTCAACTTCTTTTTTTCCACATATTAGTAGCATTGGGACTTTAGTTAATGAATGTTCTCTAATTTTATAATTTAAGTTATGATTTTTTAAATCAACTTCAGAACTCAAACCAACTTTTTTCAATTCATTATTTACTTGTTTTGCGTATTCGTCAAAATCACTAGAAATAGGTATAACAATAGTTTGAACTGGACAAAGCCAAAAAGGTAATTTTCCAGAGTAATTTTCAATTAGAATTCCTATAAACCTCTCCAATGATCCAAATAAAGCTCTGTGTAGCAT
The DNA here is from genome assembly GCA_902534465.1 of uncultured Pelagibacteraceae bacterium. Classification (GTDB taxonomy): domain Bacteria; phylum Pseudomonadota; class Alphaproteobacteria; order Pelagibacterales; family Pelagibacteraceae; genus Pelagibacter. The sequence continues at coordinate 110,133 of CACAPU010000002.1, read as the reverse complement.
AACAGGTACTTTTTTGTTCCCATCGCTATCTACAAATGATGCACCTAACCTACCTGGTAAATTTAAATCAACTTGTAAAGTTCCACATTGCCAATCTCTTCCGATCGCATCTCTTAAAACAAATTCTATTTTAGGACCATAAAAAGCACCTTCGCCTTTATTTACAGAGTATTCTAATTTTGTAGCTTTTATAGCCTCCAATAACGCTGCTTCTGATTTATCCCAAACTTTATCGTCGCCAACTCTTAAATCTGGTCGATCAGAGTATTTTAAAATTACATCTTCAAATCCTAGATCTTTATAAATTTCTAGAATTAAGTTTGTTACACTTAAACATTCCTCTGTAATTTGTTCTTCAGTACAGAAGATATGCGCATCATCTTGAGTAAATGCTCTTACACGCAATAATCCATGAAGAGCTCCAGAGGGTTCATATCTATGAACTTTTCCAAATTCTGACATTTTCAATGGTAAATCCCTATAACTTTTTAAACCTTGATTAAAGACCTGAACACAGCCAGGACAGTTCATTGGTTTTATAGCAAAAACTTTTTCATCAGGTGTTGTAGAAGTATACATATTTGCACCAAATTTTTCCCAGTGGCCGGATTTTTCCCAAAGTGATCTATCTAATATTTCTGGAGTATTTATTTCTTGATATCCTGCAGTTTCTTGCTTCATTCTCATATAAGAAATAAGTTTTTGAAATAAGTTCCATCCTTTTTGGTGCCAAAATACAGAGCCAGGACTTTCTTCTCTGAAATGAAATAAATCCATCTCTTTTCCTATTTTTCTATGATCTCTTTTTTCTGCTTCTTCTATTCTTTGAAGATACAAATCCAGGTCCTTTTGATTAGCCCAGCTTGTCCCATAAATTCTTTGCAACATTTCGTTATTAGAGTCCCCTCTCCAATAAGCTCCTGATACTTTTGTTAATTTAAATGCTTTGCCAATTTTGCTAGAGGACTCTAAGTGAGGCCCTCTACACAAATCATGCCATGTATCTCCGTGATGATAAATAGTAAGCATCTCATTTTTTGGAATACTCTCAATTATTTCAGCTTTATATTTTTCTCCAATTTTTTTAAAATGGGCTATTGCCTTATCTCTTTCCCAAATTTCTCTTTTAGTTTTTACGTCTTTATCAATTATCTCTGACATTTTATTCTCAATTTTTTTAAGGTCATCACTAGTAAAAGGTTCTTTTCTAGCAAAATCATAATAAAAGCCATTTTCTATAACTGGGCCAATCGTTACTTGTGTTCCTGGAAATAATTCTTGAACTGCCATTGCCATAATATGTGCAGTATCATGTCTAATAACTTCTAATCCTTCAGGATCTTTTGCAGTAAAAATTTTAATTGAACTATCTTTGTCTACTCGTGAATATAAATCTTTTAATTCGCCGTTTACACTCATTACTAAAGCTTGTTTAGCTAAAGATTTGCTTATTTTTTCTGCAATCTCTGATCCTGTTACACTCTTATCAAAGTTTAATTTTTTTCCGTCAGGTAGTGTAATATTTGGCATTAATTAAATAGTTTTTTGTACTCTGAATAAGTAGAAAAACACATTTTTTCAACATTAAATTTTTTTACAGCATTTTCTCTTCCAAAATTACCCATTTTTGAAAGTTCATTAGTATCAAAGTTCATAGCTTGTATAATTTTTTTTGATAAATCATCGGAGTCACCCGCTTTAAATAACATTCCAGATTTTCCATCAAGAACTGTTTCATTTGATCCTCCAATATTGCTAGCAAGGATTAATTTTTGCATAGATTGAGCTTCTACTGCAACTCTTCCAAAAGCCTCCGGCTCAATTGATGTGGATACAACTATGTCAGATATTTTGTAAGCTAGTGGCATGTTTTTACAATGATCAATAAATCTAATTTGTTTAGTAAGTCTATATTGTTCGACAAGTCTAATTAATTTTTTTTTATAAAGGTCTCGTCCTTGGTCATTTCCTAAAATTACTGCAATGAAAGAATCGTTACCTAACTGAATATTTACTTTACTTAATGCTTCTAAAAACATCTCTTGTCCCTTCCAAGCTGTAAGTCTACCTGGCAACAAAATTATTTTTTTTCCAACTATCAAATCCCATGACTTGAATAATTTATCTTCATCAGCTTCTAATGTAGTGGAAGAATCAAAATAATCAGTATTTATACCTCTAAATATAGAGAGCAATTTTTTTTTATCTGTTAGATAATCTCCATAATTTTCTTTGATATGTGAAAAAATAAAGTTAGAACCAGCAATAATTAAATCCGATCTAACCATGACAGAATTATAAAATTTTTTTAATTTACTTTTAAAGTTATAGGTCCCATGAAAAGTTGTAACAAACTTTCTTCTTGTAATTTTTGTTGCAATTAAACATGACCATGCAGGAGCTCTGCTTCTAGCATGAACAATATTTATCCCATTTATTAAAATAATCGCAGATATAATTAGTGAATTTATAAAGATGAGTATAGGATTTTTTGAGTGAACTGGAAGTCTTATGAGTTTGACTTTTTTTCTGTCAATATATTGTAGGAGTTCACCACCACTTGTAATTAGATATGATCCAACATTATTTTCTGGCAAGTAATGCGCAATATCATAACAACCAGTTTCTGCTCCACCATAACCTAATTTAGGAATTACCTGTAATACTTTTAATTTAGGCTGCATGTGATAATAATATTAAATACCTAGTCAACATGAATACTTTATATGAAAAAAAATAAATTTCTAAGAATTTCTAAATATAAAAAACTAAGATATATCGCAAATAATTATAAGAAAAATCTCTACATAGTTTTTTTACCAGGTTTTGCATCAGATATAGATGGTGATAAACCTAAGAAATTTTTAAACTTTTGCGTTGATAAAAAATTAGGGTTTTTAGCGATAGAATATTTTGGTCATGGAAGGTCTTCAGGAGAATTTACAAAAGGTAATATTACAAAATGGTCAAATGATGCGAAGACTGCAATTAATAAAATAGTAAAAAAAAATGATTTTATTTTAATTGGCTCCAGTATGGGTGGATGGATTTCGATGATAGTGCACAGATATTTTAGTTCTCAAATTAAAGGCTTCCTGGGTATTGGATCTGCACCAGAGTTTCTTACAAGAATTATGTGGAAAAAATTTCCAAAAAAAACAAAGGATGAAATAATCAAAAAAGGAATATCTAAAATTCAAAATGGCGATTATGAATACTTAATTACTAAACAACTTATTTTTGATGGAAAAAAAGCTAAAAATAAAGTCCTTAATAAAAAATTGAATAATAAAATACCTGTTACAATGGTTCACGGACAAAAAGATGAGGTAGTACCTGTAAAATACTCAAGAATGGTTTTAAAGACTTTTCCTAAAGCAGATAAAAAGCTTCTAATAATTAAAAATGGAGATCATAGTCTATCCTCAAGTAAAAATTTAAGTATAATTTGTAAAGAACTACAAAAAATAATTGAAAAAATTAACTAGCTTTACCAACAACACTTTTTTTATTTGTAATTGGATTTTCAAGTTTATCTATCATTTCTTTAGGACAAACTTGTAAAAAATTATTTACCTCTAAATCAAAATTTTTGAGTATATTTTTAGAAACATTAGACTCTGTTTCTTGATAATGTTTTGAGACTAGTTGTTTTAAATTATTTTTCCAAAATTCTGTCTCAGGTATCTGCCAGATAATTGTCTGAGGATTTGCTTTTTTTGGAAATTCATTGTTAGGATCATATACAAAAGCCATTCCACCTGTCATACCTGCTCCAAAATTATCTCCAACATCACCTAATATTACAATCGATCCTCCTGTCATATACTCACATCCATTTGAGTCACAACCTTCAACTACCGCAGTTGCTCCTGAGTTTCTTACTGCAAATCTTTCACCCGCTTGTCCTGCCGCTAATAAAGTTCCTGATGTTGCTCCATATAAGACTGTATTTCCTATAATAGTATTTTTGTTTGAGACTAAATTACTTTCCTCAGGAAGTTTAACTATTACAGATGCACCTGACAAACCTTTGGCAACGTAATCATTAGCATCTCCTTTTAAAATTAATTTAAGTCCTTTAATCCCAAATGCACCAAATGATTGTCCAGCTGATCCTTTAAAATTCAGTGAAAAAGTATTTTCCACTAATTTATTATTTCCAAATTTTTTATACAAATGATAAGAAATTCTTGTACCTACTGCTCTATCAGTGTTTTTAATTTCATATGTTTTGTCTAATGGAGAATTATTATCTATTAATTTTTCTACCTCTGGCCAAATTTTTTGATCCAATGTATCTGGAACCTCATTAATTATAGGTTTCTCACAATATCTTTTATTTTTACCAGAGTCAGCTTGTACAAATAAAGGATTTAAATCTAAATCATCCAAATTTGGTGATCCTTTACTCACTTGTCTTAATAAGTCTGTTCTACCAATGACCTCATTAAGAGACTTAAAGCCTAAACTTGCTAGAATTTCTCTTACCTCTTGCGCTATAAAAGAAAATAAGTTCACTACCTTGTCTGGAGTGCCAGTAAATTTTTTTCTAAGTTCATCATCTTGAGTACAAACACCAACTGGACAAGTGTTAGAGTGGCATTGTCTTACCATAATACATCCCATTGCAACTAGCGCTGTAGTAGCTACACCAAACTCTTCTGCGCCCATCATTGCTGCCATAACTACATCTCTTCCAGTTTTAATTCCTCCATCCGTTCGTAAAGTAACAAGATGCCTTAATTTATTTAAAGTCAGAACTTGGTTTGCTTCTGTTAGTCCCATTTCCCATGGAATACCAACATATTTAACACTTGTTTGTGGCGTAGCTCCTGTTCCACCATTATGACCAGAAATTAAAATGATATCAGCTTTTGCTTTAGCAACTCCTGCAGCGATAGTTCCTATTCCTGACGAGGCTACTAACTTTACGCCAACTCTTGCCTTAGGATTAATTTGTTTTAAATCATAAATTAGCTGAGCAAGATCTTCTATTGAGTAAATATCATGATGTGGAGGTGGTGAAATTAAAGTCACTCCTGGAGTAGAGTGTCTTAGTTTAGCAATTTCCTCTGTAACCTTGAAACCAGGTAGTTGGCCACCTTCACCAGGCTTTGCACCTTGTGCAATTTTAATTTCAATTTCATTACAATTATTTAAATAATTTATAGTTACTCCAAATCTTGCAGATGCTATTTGTTTTACTCTTGAATTAGCACTATCTCCATTTTCTAAAACTTTAAATCTCTTTTCATCTTCTCCACCTTCACCGCTACAAGAAGCACCCTTTATCCTATTCATACCCATAGCAAGAGTTTCATGAGCTTCTTTTGATAAAGCACCATGAGACATGCTTCCACTTCCAAATCTTCTCATTATTTCAGTTATAGGTTCAACTTCATCGATTGGTATTGCCTCTTGATTTTTAAAGTCAATTAAATCTCTTAAATTAATTGGTTTTAAACCATATATCCCTTTAGTGTATTTTTTGTAAGTATCATAAGAATTTGAACCAACGGCAGCTTGCAAGAGATGAATTAATTTTCCTTGATATTGGTGAGTTTCTCCATTTTTTCTATATCTATAAATTCCACCTATGGGTAAAATATTTGAATGAATGTCAAAAGCATCCTTATGTATACCTCTTATCTTTTTTTCTATACCGCTTAATCCAATTCCAGAAATTTTAGATATAACCCCTGGAAAATAATCTTTAACAATTGTTCTACTTAGTCCTACAGTTTCAAAATTACATCCTCCTCTATATGAACTTAAAACAGAAATACCCATCTTTGACATTATTTTTAACAGGCCAAAGTTTACAGATTTAATATACCTACTGACACACTCATCAAAAGAAAATTTACCAAAAAGTTTTTTTGAGTATCTTTGAAATAAACTATCAAATGCAAGATAAGGATTTACAGTTGTTGCTCCAACACCTATAAGTGTAGCAAATGAGTGTGTATCAAGGGCATCTCCTGTTTGAACATTGATAGAAACATATCCTCTTAAACCTAATTTTATTAAATGAGTGTTTATTGATCCAATACATAAAAGCATTGGCATTGGCAATTTTATTTCAGATATATTTTTATCTGATAAAATAAGTTGTGTTACACCTTCTCTAACTGCTTTCTCTGCATCCCTTTTTAATCTATTAATTGAATTTTCAAGGGTTTCGTGTTTATCAAATATGCAATCTAAAATTCTGTAATTGTCACCAAAATACTTTACAAATTTTTCAAACTGATTGTTCGAGAGTATAGGGCTGTCTAAAACGTAAATATTTTCCTCAGTAAGGTCAGAAAAATCTAGAATGTTACCCAGATTTCCAAACCTAGTTTTTAAACTCATAACCTTATTTTCTCTTAAAGAGTCAATTGGAGGATTTGTTACTTGACTAAAGTTCTGTCTAAAAAAATGATAAAGAGGCCTATATTTATCAGATAATACAGCAAGAGGTGTATCATCACCCATGGATCCAGTTGCCTCTTTAGCATCTTCGGCCATAGGATGAAGGATTAGTTCTAAATCCTCAAGGCTATAGCCAAAACAGTGTTGTATTTTTTTTAAATCAGAACCTGAATACTGGTTTTTTTCATTTTCTATTGGAAATTTTTTATCAAGATCAATAATCTGGTTGTTAAACTTTTTAAATTCTTTTGCTAAATAATTCTTAATTGCATTGTTTGTATAAATTTTTCCTTTTTCAATTCTAACACCCAATATTTCACCAGGGCCAAGTCTTCCTTTTGAGACAATTTTCTTTTCATTTAAATCAATCATACCTGTTTCAGATCCAGCAAACAAAAGTTTGTCTCTTGTAACAGTATATCTTAGCGGTCTTAGACCATTTCTGTCACTTCCCACAATTACCCACTCATTATCTGTCGCTGCAACAGCAGCGGGTCCATCCCAAGGTTCCATGGTACTATTTAAAAAATTGAACAATTGTTGATGATCTTTTGGCAAAACTTTACTTTTTTTTGACCACGCATCTGGAATTAACATAAGTTTTGCTAAAGGTGCTGAATGACCAGAAATACTTAGTAATTCAAAAACATTGTCTAATGATGCGGAGTCAGAATTTCCAGCAGGAATAACTGGTTTCAAATTTTCCATATCATCAAACAATGGACTAAACATTTCTTCTTGGTGTATATTCATCCAATTAACGTTACCTTTAAGTGTATTTATTTCACCATTATGAGCGATAGCTCTAAACGGTTGAGCTAAATCCCAGCTTGGTGCTGTGTTTGTTGAAAACCTCTGATGAAAAATTGCATATCTTGAAATAAAACGTTCATCTTTTAAGTCTGTATAAAAATCTGACAAAGCTTCTGCAAGAAACATTCCTTTGTAAATAATTGATTTTGAACTAAATGAGCAAATATAAAAATTATTTAATTGATTTTTTAAAGCTTCTTTTTCAATTTTTCTTCTTGTCTCGTAAAGTATTCTCTCTAGATCTTTGCCAACAATTGATTTATCGTTATGAGTGAACAAAACTTGAGTAATTTCAGGTCTCGTTAATTCAGCTTTTTCACCAAGTACAGATGGATCAACCGGGACTTGTCTCCATCCATATATATTAAAATTCTTTTTTGTAAGCTCACTTTCTACTATTGTTCTACATTGCTCTTGTCCGCCATAATTATTCCTCGGTAGAAAGATCATTCCTACACATAAATCTGAATTATCGTGTTTATGTCCAGTAATTTCTATTTTCTCTGCAAAAAAATCTTTAGGTATCTCAATATGTATTCCTGCTCCATCACCTGTTTTTCCATCAGCGTCAATAGCGCCCCTGTGCCAAACAGCTTTCAAAGCTTCAATTCCATATTCTACTACTTTTCTTGATTTAAGCCCCTCAGTTGAAGCTACAAGACCTACTCCACATGCATCATGTTCCATTTTCTCATCATAAACATGATTTTTTTTTAATAATTCTTGATTTTTTTTTTGGATATCCATTATGCAACTTTCATTTTTTGTTTTGATTGAAGAAAACTTTCGATTGAAGTTGCTGCATCTCTTCCATCTTTTATAGCCCACACAACTAATGATGCTCCTCTTACAATATCTCCTGCTGCAAATACACCAGGAATACTTGTTTCTAAGGTATCAAAGTCAGTCTTAATAGTTCCCCATTGTGAAACTTTTAATCTTGGCTCTTGAAAAAGAACAGGTAAGTCCTCAGGATCAAATCCTAGAGACTTAATCACTAAATCAGCTTTTATTTCAAATTCTGAATTTTCTTCTACAACTGGTTTTCTTCTTCCAGTATCGTCAGGGTCAGTTAATTTCATTTTATCAACTATAATACTCTTAACTTTGTTTGATCCTTTAAATTCTTTTGGATTACTCAACCAAATAAATTCCACACCTTCTTCTTCTGCATTTCCTACTTCCCTAGCAGAACCAGGCATATTTTCTCTATCTCTTCTGTATAAACATTTTACAGATTTAGCTTTTTGTCGGACTGATGTCCTTACACAATCCATAGCTGTGTCTCCTCCACCAATGACTACAACATCTTTTCCTTCAGCATTAAGTGTACCGTTATCAAACATTTCAACTTTATCACCTAAGCCTTTTTTATTTGATGCTGTAAGGAATTCCATTGCAGGAAAAATATTGCTTAAGTCATTTCCTGGTAAATTTACTTCTCGGGGTTTGTAAACACCTGTAGAAATTAAGATTGCATCATGTTTTGATTGTAGTTCTTGTAAAGTAGAGTCTTTACCAACTTCAAAATTGTTTACAAAATTTATTCCTCCATCTTTCAGAAGTTTAATTCGTCTTTCAACTACATGTTTCTCTAGTTTAAAGTTTGGAATACCGTAAATAAGTAGTCCACCAGCTCTATCATATCTATCGTATATTGTTACTTGATATCCTTTTTTTCTAAGCTCCTCTCCACAGGCTAACCCTGCTGGTCCTGCACCTATAATTCCAACACTTTGTTCGTTTTCAATTTTTACTTTTATTGGTTTAACCCATCCATTTTCCCATGCTTTGTCAGTTAGATATTTTTCAATTGATCCTATAGTAACAGTGCCATGCCCTGACTGTTCGATTACACAATTCCCCTCGCATAGTCTGTCCTGAGGACAAATTCTTCCACAAACCTCTGGCATATTATTTGTGCTTTGGGATAAATGATATGCTTCTTCATACCTTCCTTCTGCAGTGAGTTTTAACCAATCTGGAATATTGTTACTTAAAGGACAATGAACTTGACAAAAAGGGACACCACACTGTGAGCATCTGCTAGACTGCTCTTTGGCCCTATCATGTATAAATTCTTGATATATCTCGCCAAAATCCTCTTTTCTTTTGGATTTATCTCTTTTAGGTGGATTTTGTTGACCTATATCCACAAATTGGAGCATTTTATTTGTCATTGCAGTCGGCTTATATATGAATTTCAAATATCTATAAAGTACAACTAGGTAATACATTATGACGTATATTTTTAAAAAACCCTATTTTTCCATATTTTTTTTAAATTTGCATAGTAGCTATGCATAATAGTAATTGCCTTATTTAAGTAATCTTTTAACTATCTATTGGGTTCTCAAATGATTTCAAAATACATAGAAACGTCAATATTAGCATTCATTCAAGGATTTACTGAATTTATACCCGTAAGTTCCTCTGCTCATCTCATTATAATTTCAAAGATTTCTAATTTTAATGTTAGCTCACTTCAATTAGATATAAGTCTCCACTTAGGGTCACTTTTAGCAATTATTTTTTATTTTAGAAAAGATTTATTAAATATAACCAAAAATAAATCTTTATTCCTTTTAATAGTTTTAGGATCAATTCCATTAATTATTGTTGGCTACTTTTTTTATGCATCGGATCTAATTGAAAATTTGAGAAATTTAAAAGTGATAGCTTGGACTACATTAATGTTTGGAATATTGTTGTTTATTGCTGACAGATCTACAATTAAAAATAAAATTAATGATAATTTAAATCTTAAAAATATTTTACTAATAGGAATTTTTCAAATATTGGCTATTATACCTGGAGTTAGTAGATCTGGAATTATAATTACTGCATCAAGATTTTTAAATTTTGGTAGAGTAGACTCTTCTAAAATATCCTTTTATTTATCCATTCCTGCATTAGCTGGAGCAAGTGTACTAAGCTTGAAAGATATTGTTAATACAAATATAGATATGAATTTTTTGTTTATATTTGCAGTCTTATTATCATTTGTTTTTTCTTATCTAACAGTAAAATATTTTTTGATTTATGTAAGAAATTTTAATTTAAACCTTTTTGTTTATTACAGAACATTTCTTGCATTAATTCTTTTTGTAATTGCATATTCTTAAGTTTTGGTGCTTGGAGAAATTTGAGAAGAAATTACAGCAACCAATATTAAAAAACATCCAATCATATTATTCGTAGTTAAAAACTGATCAAGAATTATCCATCCAGCAATTGCTGCAAACACTCCCTCTAACGAATAAATAATTGCGGCAGGCGCTTCTTCTATATTTTTTTGAGCAAACATTTGTAATGTAAAGGCAATTCCACCTGATAATGCACCAGCATAAAGTATTGAACTACTTTCCATTAAAATTTTAGAAATATTAATTTCCTCAAATATATATGAAAAAATTATTGACAGAGTTGCCACAAATAAAGCCTGTAATGCTGCATAGAACATAGGAATATCGAATTCTTCCATGAATTTACCTGCAAATATTATATGCAATGCCCAAAATACAGAACATAAAATAACTAAACCATCACCTAACATAATTTCTGAATTAGAGAAATCACTTAGGAGATATACACCTAAAACACAAAGACAAATGGCCGGCCAAATACTCCAATGGACTTTTTTTGAATAAATAAAAAATAATAAAATTGGAACTATTGGTACGTAAAATACCGTGAAAAATGCAGCATTTGCAATATTTGTGTATTGAAGGGCGGCTTGTTGTAAAAAAGTTCCTAAGAAAAGTGAAACTCCCATAAAAACTAAATATTTTATAAAAAGTTTTGATTTTGAGAGTATCTCTAGCCTAATTTTCTTTCTTTCAAAGAGTAACGCTAGCGGTAAAATAGTTAAAAATCCTACAACAAATCTTGCTGAATTAAATGTTAAAGGACCAATATTATCCATACCGGTATCTTGTGCAATAAAAGCTGTACCCCAGATAAAAGTTGTAACTAGTGCACAGATCATAGAAAGAGATTTTGTCATTTTATTAATTTAAATTATAAATTAATTTATTCCGTTCATCTTACAAGAACTATCAAAATCTTCTTTGTTTATATAACATCCAGACATTTTTCTTACCCCACTAAATGATCCTCTTCCATGAAGTATTCGCCAATTATTAAATATTAAAAGCTCTCCAGGTTTTAGTATATGTCTCCATTGGTAATCTTTATTATTAGCAAGTAGGTCAAATTTTTTAATTGCTTCATAAAACTTTAAAGTTAAATCCTTTTCAAATCTAAACGGTGCTCGATCGTAATTATTAAAACTTACTTGAATAATTTCATTATTTTTATTTAATTTAAATATTGGTCTTTCAGCTTCTAAAAAAACTCCATCACCAATGTAATTACCTTTTACATTTATTTTTGTAAGCAAATCGTACATTTGCTGATTTTCTTTTTTGATCGTTTCAGCAATCTTTAATCCATCAACCATTATTGAGTCACCACCCTTAGCATCATAATCACAACATAATAATAATTGTAACCCTGGAGCATCATTACTATATGTTGAGTCTGTATGTGGTCTCAACTCTTCTTGAGTATAAGCGCTATCAGCCTTATTTTCGTCAGACTCAAAACTCCACAGTCCTCCAAATATAGAATTTCTTACATATCCAATTTTATTAGCAATTTTTTCAACACATTTTAAATTTGTTTCGCAATTTCTAATTACTAAAAAACCATAAGTATGTAGACTTTTCAAAAAGTTTTTAAATCCATCATTTGATAAGATCGACTTATAATCTACAAATATTTCTTGATGAATTTCATTTGATCTCCAAATTTTTAAATTTGATTTTGTTTCTCTTTTTTTATCTATTTTGTTATTAATTAGAAATTCAAGTGAATATTGGACTGGCTTTTCTAGATCAGGCCAGGAAATGCTCAAGTATTTGCCATTTTCTAGTATTTCAGCATTTTTTATTTTTAAATTAAGATCTAAAGATGCTGTAAAAGTCTTTCGTTGACTAGACCTTTTATCCCAATTTTGCTCGTCTTTTGCATGATCTCGCAACCAAATATTTGGAAAAATTTCTGAGTTTTCTCCGCTAAAATGGACATGAAGATCATTGGGTAATATTTCGATTTTTTTAATCATTTACTTAGGTTGTAAGCAAAATTTGCGCCTAAGTTATCTTTTAACTCATTATTAAATTTAGCAGCCTCAGCTCCGTCAATAATTCGATGGTCATATGATAGTGATAAAGGTAACATAGTTCTGGGAACAAATTTTCCGTCTTTAAATAACTGTTTTTTATAGCTTCTGCCTATTCCAAGGATAGCAACTTCAGGAAAATTAATTATTGGTGTAAAGAAGGACCCCCCAATTCCACCTAAACTAGTAATAGTCATCGATCCCCCAAAAAATTCTTTTTTATCAATTTTTAGATTTCTGCAATCATCACTAACTTTTTTCAAGTGCTTGCTTAAATCTTTTATATCTTTTTGATCGGCGTCTCTAATTTTAGGTACCATAAGTCCATGTTGGGTATCAACTGCGATGCCGATGTGAAAATACTTTTTAAACGTAATTTTACCATTTTCAATATCATCAATTGATGAATTGAAAGATGGAAATTTTTTTAGTGATATTACCAATGCTTTTATAATAAATGCTAGTGGAGTAATTTTTATTTTTTCTCCGGAGTAATTATCTTTAAGTGAACTTCTAAACTCTTCCATCTCAGTAATATCAGCTTCGTCATGATTTGTTACATGTGGAATGTTAGTCCAAGAGTTGACTAAATGGGGAGCAGCAATTTTTTTTACTCTAGGGATATCTTTAATTTCAATTTCTCCAAAATCTGAATGTTGATATTCACTTTTGATTACTTTTTCATTTCCACTATCTTTTTGATCATTTGTTTGATTAATGTTAGATGAAACAAATTCTTTTAAATCTTTTTCTACGACCCTGCCTAATCTTTCTGAACCTTTGACAATATTTATATCAACACCTAATTCTCTAGCAAACTTTCTAACTTTTGGACTTGCAGATGTTTTGATGGATTGATCAGACATTTACATTTTTGTTGGCATAGGTTTATTTTTATCAATATTATACTTTTTTATTGCATCTTCAGCATACTTTGAAGTGATGAGTTGCTCTTTGGCTAAAACACTAAGGCTATAAGCAACTATATGTTCTTTATCTACTTCAAAAAAACTTCTTAAATTTTTTCTTGTATCACTTCTTCCATATCCGTCTGTACCTAGAGAATAAAAGCTTTTTTTCGTGAAAGATCTTATTTGATCTGCATTAATTCTCATATAATCAGTTGCCGCAAGGATAGGTCCTTGCTGTTTTCCCAAACACTCTTCTATATAAGATTTTTTATTTGTTTCTGAGGGGTTTAATAAGTTTTGTCTCTCAACTTCTATTCCATTTTTTCTTAACTCGTTGAAACTTGTAACACTCCAAACTTCACTGTCTACCTGATATTCTTTTTTGAGTATATCTGATGCCGTCATCATTTCTCTAAGTATTGTTCCAGATCCCAACAATTGAATCTTAGCTTCTTTTGAACTTGATGACTCTTTTATCTTATACATTCCCTTTAGAATTCCATCTTCACAATCTTTCGGCATTTCAGGATGAGAATAATTTTCATTCATTGTAGTAATATAGTAAAAAATATTTTCATTTTTTTCATGCATTCTTCTTAAACCTTCTCTGAAAATCACGGCTAATTCATAATGGAACGTAGGATCGTAAGATATACAGTTTGGAATTGTGGATGCGAGTAAATGACTATGCCCATCTTGATGTTGAAGCCCCTCTCCTGCAAGAGTTGTTCTTCCTGCTGTTGCGCCAATTAAAAAACCTCTTGCCTGGCTATCGCCGGCTGCCCAAGCAAAATCTCCAATTCTTTGAAAGCCAAACATAGAGTAGAAAAGATAAATTGGTATCATTTCAATGTCATGATTAGTGTAAGCAGTACCTGCAGCAATCCAGGATGACATAGATCCTGCCTCTGTAATTCCTTCCTCTAATACTTGACCACTTTTTTCTTCTCTGTAAGAAGAAAGTTGTGCAGAATCTTCAGGTTCATACTTTTGACCCTCGTGAGCATAAATTCCTATTTTTTGAAAGAAACCTTCCATTCCAAAAGTTCTAGCTTCATCAGGAATTATTGGGACTAATTTAGGAGCAACATTTTTATCTCTTAAAAGATTAGTTAGCATTCTGACTAGTGCCATTGTTGTAGACATTTCTTTTTCACCAGTTGAAGTCTTCATAAAATCAAAAATATCTTTATTTGGAGCTTTAATTGGTTTTGAGTATGATGTTCTTTCTGGAATAAACCCACCTAATTCTATCCTTCTCTTTTTTAAATATTTTATTTCTTCTGAATTTTCGTCTGGTTTGAAATATTCAATATTTTCGACTTGGGCATCTGTTAAAGGAACATCAAATCTATCCCTGTAATACATTAAATCATCTACATCTAATTTTTTTTGCTGGTGAGTAGTATTTACACTTTCTCCACTTTTTCCCATACCATAACCTTTAATCGTTTTAGCTATTATAACTGTGGGACTTCCTTTGTGATTGACCGCTTTATCATAAGCAGCATAAACTTTGTGAGGATCATGACCACCTCTATTTAATCGCCAAATATCAGTATCAGACATCGATGAAACTAATTCAGTTGTTTCAGGATATTTACCAAAAAACTTCTCTCTAACATAAAGTCCATTTCTTGCTTTAAAAGCTTGATATTCACCATCCACGGTCTCATTCATAATTTTTACTAAATGTCCTGTCTTATCATTTGCTAAAAGAGTATCCCAATAAGAACCCCAGATGACTTTTAAAACATTCCACCCTGCGCCTCTAAAAATTCCCTCTAATTCTTGAATTATTTTTCCATTTCCTCTAACTGGACCATCTAACCTTTGTAAATTGCAGTTAACAACGAATATTAGATTATCTAAATTTTCACGAGCCGCTAACCCTATTGCCCCAAGAGACTCTGGCTCATCCATTTCTCCATCACCAAGAAATGCCCAGACTTTTCTTCCCTCGTCTTTAATTAATCCTCTATTAATAAGATATTTCATAAATCTTGCTTGATATATTGCTAACATCGGACCAATTCCCATTGAAACAGTTGGGAACTGCCAAAAATTAGGCATCAGCCAAGGATGAGGGTACGAAGAAAGACCACCTGTTTTTACCTCTTGTCTAAATCTATCTAGTTGTTTTTCATTTAATCTTCCCTCTAGAAAGGCTCTTGCATACATACCAGGTGCACTGTGACCTTGAAAATATACTAGATCACCTCCAAATTTATTATTTTTTGCTCTCCAAAAATGATTCATTCCTACATCATATAATGTTGCTGCAGATGCAAATGTTCCTATGTGCCCACCAAGTTCAGGATATTTTTTATTCGCTCGAACTACCATAGCCGCAGCATTCCATCTTATTAATGATCTTAACTTACGTTCTATATTTTGATCTCCTGGAGATCTTTTTTCTTCTTCAGGAGGTATAGTATTTACGTATGGAGTAGTTTGGGTATGAGGAATTTTTGATCCAGCTTTGTAAGATTGATCAATTAATTGTTTAATTAAAAAGTGAGCTCTTTCTGAACCATCATTTTGTAAAACTGCACTTAAGGAGTCTAGCCATTCTTTTGTTTCAACAGGATCAATATCATCATTACTACTAACCATCTTAACTTCATTTATCAGTCTAGTTTGTTTGATCTGTTTCGGCTCAACAACTTTTGTTTCAACTTTGTTATCAGGTTTTGCAGAAGTTTCAGCTTCCTCAATTAATTTCTCCGTTGAAGGTGGGATTTTTTCACTTAAAGTTTTAGTAATTTTTTTCTCTTCCTCCTTATTGTCTGAAGATAGTGTTAAAATCAAATCACCTTTTGAAACTTTGTCACCAATTTTAACATTAATGTTTTCTACTGTTCCTTCATAATTTGACGGTACTTCAACGCTTGACTTATCGCTCTCCAAAGTGACGACAGGGTCATTTTTGTTGATTTTATCGCCCTTTTTTACAAGCACTTCGATTATTTCAACATTTTCAAAGTCTCCAATGTCTGGAACTAATAAATCTAAATTCATTTTTTTATTATATATATATCAATATTTGCTAAAAAAATAATTTACATTATTAATTATGTATAAAAACTGTACAAATTGCGCCTGTAGCTCAATTGGATAGAGCGCTTGGCTACGGACCAGGAGGTTCTGGGTTCAACTCCTAGCAGGCGCACCAAAAAGAAAGGATAAATGAAAATATCACTGGAAAAATCTGTAATATATTTCTTTTGTTTAGTTTTGGTTTTCATATTAATTATGGCTATAATTTTGTAACTGTGTTCTGAGAAACCATGAAAAAAAAAATTTTATCTTTATTTTTTATTTTTGTTTGTTCTGTTGCAAACGCTGAGATTAAATGTTTGAATAAAAGTGGTTTTATAACTGAAAATTTTAAATATCTTAAAAAAAATTATAAAATAGAAAATCCCTCTGATACACTTATCTTTCTTTTTAATCATGGGGGAAAAGGAGACAGAGCAGCCAAAAAAGACGATTGTCCTTTTTGGAATGATTACATAAAAAATGTTATTAAATTATCAAAGGAAGATTTTGGTGCAAAAAAAAACTTAGTATATTTAGTAAATACCAAACCTTTGTGGGGCGATGCTTATAAAGATAAAAAAAATAAAACAAAATGGTTGCCTTTTCCTGGTGGTAAATATCCAGGAAAGACAAAAACAGAAAAAAAAATAGATTTAACAAATGAAATCATCGACAAATTTTTAGCAATAGGTATTAAACCAAATAATATAATTATATCAGGGCATTCATGTGGTGGATGGTTAACACTTCTGTATACTGCGAGATATCCTGAAAAAGTAAGGGGTGGAATTGCTTATCATCCTGCCTGTTATGGAGAATTGACTGCCTATAAAATTTGGACTGAAAAAGGAATGGATGATTATTTATGGGATTATAATGACCATGAAGAAAGTTCAAATACCTCAAAAACTTGTGATACTAAAGATAGATATAAATGGGAGTATGCATGTGCACGAAATTATTTAAGTAAAAGAGATTCAGAAATTAAGGAAATAAAAGAAGTAAGTAATTTGCGTATCACTGTATTTCATAATGAAGAGGATCCATACGATGGTAAAACTAGCAATTGGTTAAAAAATATTAAATCTATAAATTTTATAGAAACTCCAACCAGTAAAGAAAACTGGAAAATAAATGGCAAATCTTGTAAAGCAAAAATTAGTAAACAATGGTATGGTTATGGATATGGTCACCATGTTATGGAGTCTAAATGTATGCCAGAATTTTTTCCACAAGTAGTAAAATATTTTCAAAATTAATGAATAAAAAATTTGAACAATTAAGTAATAAACCAAGTTACATGAAACATAATGGTGGTTTGTTATTTAGATCTATTGGAAAAAAGAAATTTGAGTTTAAAACAAAAATCAAAAAAACACATTTAAATAAAGCTGGGATAACCCATGGTGGTTATATATGTACAATAATTGATGCTGGTGCAGGAACTGCTTGTCATAAAGCAAGTGGCAACAAACCCTGTGTAACTATCTCGTTAGATATTAAATTTATAGCTCCCTCTAACTTAGGAGATGAATTATTAGGATCAGTTGAAATTCAAAAAGTTACTAAATCAATGGTGTTTGTAAATTGTAAATTAAAGTGCAAAAATAAACTTGTTGCTAGTGCTGTTGGAATTTGGAAAATTTTAAGAAGACCACTTCCAAATGCTGGCTTAGGTGGATAAATTTTATTTTCTCAATTGAAGAACAAAGACTGGTAATACTAAAACTAAGCCAATAATTGATGAACTTAATCCTGGTGCAATAAATAGTAATGAAATTACACCAAGATACCATCTTTGAAACGTAGTTACTGATTTAAATAAATAACCTGTAAAGCCAATTCCAATTAATCCAATTCCAATCATTGCAGATACTAAAGTCACAAAAAAGTCATAGAAATTGAATCCTTGTGCAACTAATAGTAGTGATGGCGAATAAACAAATACAAAAGGCACAAGTGCTTTTGCAATACCTAATCTAAAAGCTGTGTTACCAGTAGTGAATGGGTTTGATCCAGCAATACCAGCTGCAGCATATGCTGCAAGAGCAACTGGTGGAGTTATATCTGCTAAAACACCATAATAAAAAACAAAAAAATGAGAGACTATTGGCTCTATTTGTAGTTGCGTGAGAGCAGGTGCGGCGACGGCAACAAGAATTATATAAGTTGCAGTTGTTGGGACTCCCGTACCCATGAATATACATGATATTGCAATTAATATTAGTGAAAAAAATAATGTAAGATCTTGAAGGGAAAAATAATTGAATGGTAAAAAATTTAAGAAGAAGCCACCAATATCTCCAGCTGTTTGAATTACTACATAACCTAATCTAAAACCTACTCCAGTTAGTGTAACTACACCTACAATAATACCTATTGAGGTGGCTGCTGCTCCAACTGCTAAAGTATTTTTTGCACCCCTTGCTAAGCACTCAAGTAAATCATTAAAGGTAAGTCTATTTTTCTTCCTAATAAATCCAATGACTACACAAGCAATGATACCATTTACTGCGGCATAATCTGGAGTCCGACCAATCAATATTAAATATACTAGTAAAATTAAAGGAACAATTGCTAGCCAATTGTCTCTTATTATTTTAAAAAATTTTGGAACTTCACTTTCATTTAAACCTCTAAGCCCTAATTTTTTTGCCTCCAAATGAACCATTACAAAAATTCCAAAATAATGAAGTAGAGCAGGAATTAATGCTGCTGCCAAAATATCTCTTAATGGTAACTCTAAATATTCAACCATGATAAAAGCTGCAGCTCCTAAAATAGGTGGAGTTATTTGCCCCCCAGTAGAAGCTGTGGCTTCAACAGCGCCAGAAAAATGTGGAGGATAACCAACTTTTTTCATTGCTGGAATTGTAAGAGAACCAGTTGTAACTGTATTTGCAATTGAAGAGCCAGATATAGTTCCAAGAAAAGCTGAAGAAAAAATTGCAACTTTTGCTGGTCCTCCAGAATATCTTCCAGCTATTACCATCGCTAAATCTATAAATAATTGACCCAAACCTATTCTTGTTGCAAGTACACCAAATAAAATAAATAAAAATACATATTGGGCCATTACACCCACAGCAATTCCATAAATTCCTTGATTAGTTATATAAATATGATTTACAAAACCAGCCCAACTACTACCACCATGCTTTAAAGCTCCAGGAAAAATAGGACCATATAGTGCAAAAATCATAAATATTATGCATATTAATGGTAGAGTGTATCCTATTGATCTTCTTGCAGCCTCTAAAGTTAAAATAATAAGAATAGAACCCATTATAACTTCAGTGCTAGAAGGATTTCCAACTCTGCTAGCTAAGATTTCTGGAGGCAATAATGGTAAATAAAGTGCAGTTATAACTACCAAAATTGAAAAAAAAATATCTATTAATGGAACTTTGTTTTTAGACTGTTTATCCCCAAAATTTTTCCATCCATAAAATAAAAATACAAGACCTACAACAAAAGAAATATGAATGCCTCTATGAAGAATGTCTCTTATTGTTCCAAATCCTGAAGCATAAAAATGGTAAATTGACATTGCAACCAAGGCAACAAAGGTCAATGTTTTTAAGAAATTTTTTAACTTTCTTTCATTACTTTTTATCTCAAACTTATCTTCAAGTTTTGCAACTTCATCAGGTGAAATATTAAATTGGGACATAATAATGCCCTAGATCTAATTGATCTAGGGCAAATTGATTTGAGATTTAATTTAAAAGTCCTGCTTCTTTATAGAACTTTTCTGCACCAGGGTGTAATGGCACACCTACTCCAGAAAGAGCTGTATCAGGTGTTATAGTTTTTCCTTTAGCATGACCAACATCCATAAGCTTTCTAGACTCTTTATTCCATAAAGCTTTTGTAATTTGGTAAATTAATTCACTATCCTCTTTAGCTGATGTAAACCATTGAGCGCCTACTGCTACAGTATTAACTTGATCAACACCTTCATATGTTCCTGAAGGAATCGGGCTTTCTGAAAAGAAACCATATTTTGAAGTTAATGCTTTTGCTCCAGCACCATCAATTGGTACTAATTTTATATCAACTGCAGACGCTAGCTCTACAATTGCTCCAGTTGGATAGCCCGCAACAACAAAAATTGCATCAACTTTACCATTTCTTAAAGCATCAGTTGCAGCTTTACCTTTCAATGCTTCAGCTTTTACATCACTTGTGCTTAATCCATTAGACTCTAATATTAACTTTGCATCAACATATGTTCCAGATCCAGGTTCATCTAATGAAACTCTTTTTCCTTTTAAGTCTTTGACTGAATTAATATTACTTTTTTTAAGCGCTACTAAATGTATATGTTCTTGAAAAAGAGCTGCAATAGTTCTTAAATCTTTTGCAGGTTCTTTTCCTTCCATTGTTCCAGTTCCAGTGAATGCCCAGTAAGCAACATCCGACTGTGCAAAACCTGAGTTTCTTAATCCTGAGATTATTGCATTTACATTATCAACTGATCCTCTTGATGAAACGGCTGATGCTATTAGATTTGGTACTCCACAGCTTCCACCTTTACCACACTCTCTAGATCCTGGTGGTTTTGAAATTGCATTAGCAATCATACCTCCAACTGGATAGTAAGTGTAAGCAGTACCACCTGTACCAATCGTAAAAAATTTAAGTTCTTGTGCAAATGATTTTCCTGATAAACCAACAATCAGGAATAAAATCATCAGAGAACTTTTAAATAAATTTTTAAACATATTTTCTCCTATCTATTAGTAATTGTTAGTATTTAATAACAATCAAATATTATTGTCTATATAAATTTAAATATAATTATGGTTTCTTAAGTTCTTTTATGTTTTTATATTCTTGTAAAATTGAAGGATTTATTAATGCTTGAATATTTTTTATTTTATTTCCTTCAATAATATTTTTAACAGCAAGCTCAACTATTTTTCCATTCTTTGTTCTAGGAATGTCTGAGACCTCAATTATTTTTTTTGGTACGTGACGTGGAGATGCATTTTGACGAATAGCCTTTTTTAATTTTAGAGTTAATTTTTCACTAAGTGTTTTTGGAGTTTTTAGAACTATAAATAAAATAATTCTCACATCATTATCCCAATGCTGTCCAATAACTACAGACTCTTTTACTTCATAAAATTTATCAACAATAGAATATATCTCAGCTGTGCCTAATCTGGCACCCCCGGGGTTAAGTGTTGCATCTGATCTTCCGTAAATAATATATCCGCCATTAGATTTTCTCTCTGCATAATCTCCATGATGCCAAATATTTTTATATTTTTCAAAATATGCAGACTTATATTTTTTATTATTTTTATCATTCCAAAAATAAATTGGCATTGATGGAAATGCTGATTTACAAACTAATTCTCCTTTTCTATTAATTAACGGCTTTCCACTTTCAGAAAAAACATCTGTGTTCATTCCCAATCCGTTATTCTGGATTTGTCCTCTATAAACGGGAGAGTAAATATTTCCTAACACAAAGCATGAAACAAGGTCTGTTCCGCCTGCAATAGAAGCTAAGTGAACATTTTTTTTTATATTTTTATAAACATAATCAAAACCATCAGGAGATAATGGTGATCCAGTAGAACAAATTGTTTTAAGATATTTAAGTTTATACTTAGTCTTTATATTGAAATTTAATTTTCTTAATTGATCAATATATTTTGCACTAATACCAAAAAGAGATATTTTCTCTTTTTCAGCAATTTTAAAAAGCAAATCACTTCTTTTATGCATCGGAAAACCATCAAAAAGAACTATTGAAGCTTTAGAAGCTAAAAATGTCATCAACCAATTCCACATCATCCATCCACATGTAGTGAAATAAAATACATTATCACCTGGTTTTACGTTACAATGAAGTTTGTGTTCTTTTAAATGTTGAAGCAAAACACCACCAGCTCTATGACAAATACACTTTGGTTTACCTGTGGTTCCACTTGAATACAAAATAGCTAATTCTTTATCAAAATCAAATTTTTTGAATACGAATTTTTTTTCTTTGTTATTTTTTAACTTTTTGTAGAAAAAAATTTTTATACCTCTTAACTTTTTTTGTTTTAAATTTTTTTTACCTGGATAATTTATAACTAGTACACTTTTTATAGACTTTATTTTCTTGAGGATTGCTGGCAATCTTTTAATAATGTTTATTTCTTTGCCATTATAATAATATCTATCTGTAATGATTAAAAGTTTTGGATTAATTTGAGAAAATCTTTCTATTACTCCTTGTGTTCCAAAATCTGGAGAACATGATGACCAAATACCTCCAATTGCACTAGTAGCTAAAAAACTCTCTACTGTCTCAATTTGATTTACTGTATATGCTGCTATTCTGTCTTTTTCTTTTATTTTATTTTCTCTTAAAAAATTAATAAGTTTTAAAGTATTATTATTTAATTCTTTCCAAGACTTCTCCTGTCTAAAGCCATTTTCACTTATAAAAGTAACAGCTTTTGAATTATCATTTTTTGATAATAGGTTATCTGCATAATTTAATCGGGAATTTAGCAAAAATTTGCTTTTTATAATTTCTTTAGGTAAATAAAATTCATCTTTTTTGATACCTTTGATATTTGAAAATTCCCATACTGAAGACCAAAATAACTTTGGATGTTTAATTGTCCAATCAAACAATTTTTTATAATTTTTCTTTACTTTGTAATTAAACTTTTTTGCTAAAAATTTTTCAAATTCAAATAAGTTCGATTTTGCTTTTGTTTGAGAATCTGATTCCCATAATTTTTGAGACATAAAAAAATATATTTAATTTTTTGAAATTATGATAACCTTAAAACATTAAATAATAAAAATGAGAACTTTTTCCTCAATGATTCGGACTAGTTTTAACCCATTTTTGTTCTTTAGGAATAACAATATATAGTATTAGCAAAAAAAATCACACCAAAACTAGAAATGACAAAAAATAAAATCACTGCAGTTCTGGGACCTACAAATACTGGAAAAACCTTCCTTGCAATAGAAACAATGCTTTCTTTTGAAACTGGTATGATTGGTTTTCCATTAAGACTTTTGGCAAGAGAAGTATATGACAAAATCATTACAAAAGTTGACTCATCAAAAGTAGCTTTAATTACAGGTGAAGAAAAAATTATTCCAATAAATGCAAAGTATTTTCTGTGTACTGTTGAGTCTATGCCATTAGATAAAAACTTAGAATTTGTTGGCATAGATGAAATACAAATGTGTAATGATCACGAGAGAGGTCATATTTTTACAGATAGATTATTAAATATGAGAGGTGTGAAACTCACTATGTTTATGGGATCAAATTCTATAAAAAATATTATTCAAAAACTTGATGATGATATTGAATTTAAAAATAGAGAAAGACTTTCAAAATTATCATTTAGTGGTCATAAAAAAATTTCAAGAATTGAAAGAAAAAGTGCAGTCATAGCATTTTCTACTGAAGAAGTTTATGCAATAGCAGAGTTAATCAGACGTCAAAAAGGTGGAGCAGCAATTGTAATGGGCTCTCTTAGTCCCAAAACAAGAAACTCACAGGTGAATTTATATCAATCTGGCGATGTTGATTATTTAGTTGCTACTGATGCAATAGGAATGGGAATTAATATGGATTTAGATAATGTTTATTTTTCAAATTTAAAAAAATTTGATGGTAAAAAATTAAGAAATTTAAATATCTCTGAAATTGGACAAATAGCTGGAAGAGCAGGAAGATATTTAAATGATGGTTTATTTGGCACGACAGGAGAGTGTAAAGAAGTAGGGCCTGAACAAATTGAAGCACTAGAAACTCATAACTTTCCAGATATACAAACTATTTTTTGGAGAAACTCAAAATTAAATTTTAGTAACAAAGTCACATTATTAAAATCTTTAGATGAAAGACCACAAAAAGACTGGCTTAGAAGAGTGAGTGAATGCCAGGATGAAAAGGTATTAAAATATTTTTTGAAAGAGGCTTCAAATATAAAAATAGCAGATGATACTGAAATATTAAAAATACTGTGGGAATGCTGTCAAATTCCAGATTTTGTGAAAAAAACTTATGGTCATCATTTTGATGTTGTAAGTAAGATTTTTAATTTTTTAACAAATGATAATAAAAAAGTTCCTAACCACTATATGAAAGAGCAATTGTCCCTGTTAGACAAATTGGATGGAAATGTAGACTCAATATCAAATAGGATTGCCAATGTTAGGACATGGGCATATGTTTCAAACAAATCTAATTGGGTTGAAAATCAAGATTACTGGATAGAAAGAACTAAGAGTCTTGAGGATAAACTCTCAGACAGGCTTCATGAAGAACTAACTAAAACATTTATTGATAAAAGAGCAAGTGTTTTGGCTAGAGGTTTAAAACAAGATATAGTTTTCGAAACTGAGATAGTTAACGATGAAAAAGTAATGATAAATGAACAGTATATCGGGCGTCTAAAAGGTTTAAGATTGGAGCTAGATCTAAAAGTAGATACATTAGACGCTGACGTAAAATCATTAAAAAAAGCAGCTAGACAAAACGTTAGTCCTGAAATTATAGATAGAATTAGTCAAATAATTGATACTGGTTTAATAGAATTAAGAGAAGATTTTAAAATCTATTGGAATAATAATGAAATAGCTAGATTGATACCAGGTTCAGATTATTTAAATCCACAAATTCAGTTAATTATTGATGACATGATTGAGAATGTCGAAAAATCAAGACTAAATTTATATTTACAAGGCTGGCTAAATGATAAAATTGAAACAGAGCTAAAAAGTCTAATAGATTTAAAAAATGTTAAAGATAATAATTCGGAACTTAGAGCTTTAGCATATCATCTCTATGAAAATAATGGAGTTGTAAAAAGAGATGAAGTTTTAACTTACTTAAAAAAACTTAATCAAGATGAGAGAAAAAAACTAAGAAATTTAGGTGTAAAATTTGGGAGATATCATGTTTTTTTATTTAAATTATTTAAACCTAGTTCAGTTTCATTGAGAATACTTTTATGGAAGAACTTCAATAAGAAAAATTATGATTTCTTACCACCAACTTTTGGGCTCAATTTTTTAGAAGAAAAGAAATTATTAAATAAAAATCTCATGCTTTTGTGCGGCTTTGAAAAATTTGAAAATTTGTATGTTAGGATAGATATTTTGGAGAGATTATTTCTTATGATATTTAACAGTAAACCAGAAAATAAAATTAAAGAAATCAAGTTAATTCCTGAAATGCTAAATTTGCTAGGTTGTAATAAAGAAAATTTTGTGAAACTGATAAAAAAAATGAACTATAAGACTTATGAGAAGGATAATAATTTGCATTTTAAATATATTCCTTTAAAAAAAATAAATAAAAAAAACAATGATAAGAATATTAAAGATAATCCATTTAATGTTCTTTCACAACTTAACTTGAAATAATGTTTAATATTTTTAAAAAAGAGGAAACTGACAGAGATAACAGTCATCCATCTATAATGGCAGTTGCTTGTTTGCTAATCCATTCAGCTAAAATAGACCAAAACTTCACAGATAAAGAAAAAAAAATAATAAAAGACTCAATTATTGAAATGGGAGCTGAAGCTGATGGAATTGACAAAATTATGATTGAAGCAGAAGACAAGGAAAAAGACACTAACCAAATTCTAGATTTTACTAAAGAGATTAAAAATGTAGATGAGGAAGATAAAAAAATAATTATAGAGGCTCTTTGGAAAATTATATATTCAGATAAGGATGCAGATATGTATGAAACTAATTTGATGAGAAGAATATCTGGTTTACTTTATCTAGATCCTAAAGTTGTAGGGGATATTAAAGAAAAAGTACGTCAAGAAAAAGAATGACATATTTAGTAAATGATAAATGCATCAAATGCAAATTGATGGATTGTGTTGAAGTTTGTCCAGTTGATTGTTTTTATGAAGGAAAAAATATGCTTGTAATTAAACCCGATGAGTGTATAGATTGTGGCGTTTGTGAGCCAGAATGTCCAGTAGACGCCATAATATCTGATAATGATGATACTAATGGCAAGTGGCTAGAGGTAAATAAAAAATATTCGGAGATATGGCCAAACATAAGCGAAAAGAAAGATCCACCTGTGGATCACCAAAAATTTAAAGACGAAGAAAATAAATATGAAAAATATTTTAAAGAAAATCTTGAATAAAAAAAAAGTAAAAAAAGTAAAAAAAGGAAGTAAAAAGATTGTAAAGGTCTCAAAAAAAGTTTCTAAAACAAAAAATTCCTTAAAAAACCCAAAAGTTAAAAAAGTATCAAAAGAATTAAATAAAAAAAAAATAATTAAAGTTCAAAAAAAAAAGGATAAGCCTAAAGATAAAGTAAAAATTGATGTAAAAGTTGATCCATTAAGGATTCCAAAAAATAATGAACAAAAGCCAGAGATTAAAAAAGTAAAAAAGCAGGAAACAGAAAAAAGATTATTTAAAATCAAAGACTATGTTGTTTACCCTAAACATGGTGTAGGACAGATAACAGAAACAAAAAAAATAAACATCGGTGGAATTGATGTTGAAACTTATGTATTGAGGTTTGAAAAAGATAAAGCAAATGGTATGGTTCCAGTTAATAAACAATCTCATTTAAGACCACTAGCAACTATAAATCAAGTTAACAAATGTGTAAGTATTTTAAAGAGTAAACCCAAAATCAAGAGATCTATGTGGAGTAGAAGGGCTCAAGAATATGAAGCTAAAATTTCGTCAGGAAAAATTTATGACTTAGCAGAAGTAGTGAGAGATCTTAATAAAGGTGATGATATTATGATAGATCAATCATATAGTGAGAGACAGCTATTTGAAAAAGCTTACGATAGATTATTAACTGAATTTCAGATTGTAATGGGATCAAGTTTAGAAGATGCACAAAAGAAACTTGATAAAGCTTTAAAGAGAAATTTAGAAAAGCAAACTCAAAAAATTGAAGAAAAACAAATTTCTGAAGAACCAGAAAGTCAAGAATTGACAGAATAAAAAAAAACGCTTCCCACGCAAGCGCCATGAGAAGCGTTATCAGTTAAAAAGAATACTAAACTATCTTCTTTTTTTCTTCTTAGCTTTTTTCTTAGCTTTTTTCTTAGTTTTCTTTTTAGCAGCTTTTTTTCTTCTTTTAGCCATCTTTAGCTCCCTTTTTTTATAAACGAATCTTTATGATTCGTTAATTACTAATTTTTATTTTTTTTGCTTAGTTATGTCAAACATATAATTTTTTGAAAAAAATTTTAAAAATAAATTTTTTTTAATTTTTTTTTAATAATTAAAAAAGTTAAATAAATCGCTATTAATAAAGTGTTTTATCAAAACTTTTTAATAAAGTTTTTCAAATTGATTTTTATATTTTGTAACTATTTTATATCTTTTAAGTTTTAAAGTTGGAGTAAGCATTCCATTTTCAATTGAAAATTTTTCTTGAATTGTAAAAAATTTTTTTACTTGTTCTATTTTTGAAAGGTTTTGATTTATTTTATTTATTTCTTTTTCTATTTGGTCTTTTGTAACATTTAAATTTTCTTCAGATAAAACTAATAAAGCCACTAAATACGGTTTATTATCTCCGTAGACGATTGACTGATCAATTAAATTTGAGTTAGATAACTCATTTTCTATTTTAACAGGTGAAATATTATCTCCACCTGGTGTAATCAATATGTCCTTTTTTCTATCAGTAATTTTTAAATAACCATTTTCAAAAACTCCAATATCCCCTGTGTGTAACCAACCATCTTTAAGGACTTTTTTAGTTTCTTCCTCATTATTCCAATAACCCAACATTACATTTTCACCTTTAACTAAAATCTCTCCATCTTCAGCTATTTTTACATCGTTACCCTTAAAAGGTGGGCCTACAGTCTCAACTCTAATATCATGTATTGGGTTACAACTGACTACTGGTGAGGTTTCAGTTAATCCATATCCTTGTAGAGTAGGAAGTCCTATTGCATTCAGGAAAACTCCAACATCTTTATCAAGTGCTCCACCACCCGAAACAAATGTTTTTAGTTCGCCTCCAAATTGAGATTTTATTTTTTTCCTTACAATCCTCTCTAGTAGGTTATCGATTATTTTTTCTAAAAATGATAAATCTTGTTTTAAAATTTTCTTCTTTCCAAGTTCTAACATTTTGAAGATCAATTTTTTTTTAAGACCAGTTGCTTTATTAAAACTAGCATTTATTTTTTGATATAAGTTTTGATAAAAACGAGGGACAGCTGTCATCAATTGAGGTTTGCAATCATTCATATTTTTGATTAGCTTTTCAATACTTTCAGCATAAAATACTTTAGCTCCAATACTAATTTGTACAAATTGCACAGTATGTTCGTAAGAATGTGAAAGAGGTAACCAAGTTAAGAATCTAGTTTGATTTGTAATTAAAGGTTTCAAAATATCTAAAGCACCTTCACAATTATTTAAAATACCACCATGACTTAAAATCACTCCTTTAGGATTTCCTTGTGTGCCGGAAGTATAAATAATACATGCTGGATCTATTCTTTTTAAATCTAATTTTGGAAAACGCCCATCATCATAGTCTAAATTTAAAAGTAACTCTTTTAAATTAATATATTTATTTTTATCTATATCTAATTCTTCAAATGAAAATATTTTTTCTATAAATTTGTTTTTAATTATTATATTTTTTACTTTATTAAATTGTTCTTGATTAGAAACAAAAATTAATTTTGGGACACAATCATTAATAATATATTCATAATCACGTTCAGCATAAGTAGTATATGCTGGAACAGTTATTCCGGCTGATGACATTATAGAAAGATCAGTAATAAACCATTCTGGCCTATTTTCTGAAATTAACAAACATCTATCACCTTTTTTTATATATTTTTTTATTTCAGAAGAAACTTTTATTATAGAATGAAAAGTTTCTTTC
Organism: uncultured Pelagibacteraceae bacterium; assembly: GCA_902534465.1. GTDB lineage: Bacteria > Pseudomonadota > Alphaproteobacteria > Pelagibacterales > Pelagibacteraceae > Pelagibacter. Next base: position 80,862 of record CACAPU010000002.1, on the reverse strand, counting down.
CAAGTAAATTGATTATTTTGATCTTTTAAAGATATAAGAAATTTATTATTTTTATTTTGTTTTTGATAATTTTCAAAAAATAATTCTACAAGATTGTTAACTTTTTCTGTATTCATAAATTTTTGGTGGGCAAAGAGAGAATCGAACTCTCACAGTATTGCTACTATTGGATTTTGAGTCCAACGCGTCTACCAGTTCCGCCATTCGCCCAAATCTTTGCATAATTTAACTAATAGTATTAAATCATTTAATATATTAAAAGAAAATATGTTAAAAGATCTATACAACAAGACTATTAAACTTGCAGGTCACAAAAGATCTAAATCTATTTTAGGATTTATATCCTTTATTGAAAGCTTTATATTTCCTATACCACCTGATGTGCTGATAATTCCAATGACAATTGCTAGAAAGCATGAGTGGCTGAGAATTGGTTTAATTGCTACATTAGGATCTCTTTTAGGAGCGTGTCTTGGATATTTCATTGGGTATGTATTTTTTAATGAGATTGGATTAAAAATATTTGAAATCTATAGTGTAGATGATGCCTCATTTTTAAAAGATAAAGTTTCATCAGAAGGAGGGGTTATTGCCTGGATTACTCTACTAGCAATAGCCGGGTTTTCGCCTGTTCCCTTTAAACTTTTAACAATTACAAGTGGATTTATTCATTTCAATTTATTTTACTTCGTAATAATTTGCCTATTAACTAGAGGGTCTCGTTTTTTTTTAATTGCTTTTCTAATCGGAAATTTTGGACCAACAATGAAAAAAATTATTGAAAAAAAATTATTAAAATTTTCTATTATTTTATCTTTAATATTAATAAGTTTTGCTTTTTTTATTTATAAATTCTTAAATAATTTTATTAATTAAATATGAACTTATTTCCAAGTCGAAAAAAATTTTATTTGATTATTCTTCTGATTTCAGCCAGTTCTATGCTTTCAGCTTTATACATAGAGTTTATTTTAGGGTATAAACCATGTAAGTTATGTGTTTACCAAAGAATTCCTTACTTAGCTGCGATATTTATAAGCTTTATTGGATTTAACTATTATAAAAACGATAATATTTTAATAATTTTAATAATAGTATTTACATTAAGTTCTATTATTTCTGGATATCACTTTGGAATAGAGAATAGCTTTTTTAATGAGCTATCAAGTTGTGCAAATAACTCATTGGATCAGTTAAATAAAAAAGAATTACTAGAGACTCTTGGTCAAAACATGCCAGTTAATTGTAAAGATGCAACTTTTAAGATTTTAGGAGTTTCACTAGCGGCAATTAATACCATTTTATCAATTTTAATCGTTATTATTTCAATTAGAACATTATGTTATGAAAAAAACTAATAAAAAAAAATTAGAAGAATTTATAAGAGTAGATCACGCTGGTGAAAGAGGTGCTATTAAAATTTATGAAGGTCAGCTGCTTGCCTTAAATACATTTATAAATGATGAGGACTTAAAAAAAACAATAACAGAGATGAAAAAACATGAAGAGGAGCACTCAAATTTCTTTGAAAATGAAATAGAAAAAAGAAATATAAAACCAACGAAATTATTACCATTATGGGATTTACTTGGTTTAAGTCTTGGATTTGGTTCAACAATACTTGGCAAAAAGGCAGCTATGCTATGTACAGCATCTGTTGAAGAGGTAATTGATGAACATTATAAAAATCAGATTGATCAAATTGAAATCGATGAAAAAGAATTAAAAAATAAAATTATCAAATTTAGACAAGATGAACTAGATCATAAAGATATAGCTTATGAGGAAGGTGCAACAAAGAAAGGAATTTATTCAGTTATGGATAAAGTAATTAAAACAGGTTCCAAGGTTGCTATAAAGATTTCGGAAAAAATTTAATTAAGGTTCAAGTTCAACATCCCAGTATAAATAGTCCATCCAACTTTTATGCAAAAAATTTGGTGGGAAATTCTTTCCATTTTTATGAAGGTCTTCTGTTGTCGGTTGAAAAGGCCACTGGTTAAGGGTCATACCTGAGTCTTTTATAAGCCTTCCACCTTTTTTAACATTGCAAGCTGAGCAAGCTGTTACAACGTTATCCCAATCAGTTTTTCCACCTTTTGATCTAGGCAGTAAGTGATCAAAAGTTAGTTCATTTTTACTACCACAATATTGACAGCTAAATTTATCTCTTAAAAAAACATTAAACCTAGTAAAGTTTGGATTAGATTGTGGTCGAATATAGGATTTTAATGCAATTACACTTGGGAGTTTCATACTAAAAGAAGGACTTCTAATTTGTCTATCATAGTAACTGACAATAGAAACTCTATCTAAGAAAACAGATTTTATAGAGTCTTGCCAGCTCCACAATGAAAGTGGATAATAACTTAAAGGTCTATAATCTGCATTTAAAACTAATGCTGGACACTTTTCTAATGAGATGTTTTGATCAGATAACTCAATCATATTTAAAACATACATTAAATATATTTTTTATCAATATTACTAATTTTATAATTATGATTTATTAAGTTAATAATTTTTTTTTTATAAAATTTAATGCCGCACTAGATGCTTCTAAAGGTATATGATGATCGCAGTTTTTTATCATTATTGTTTCAATTTCAACTTTATTTCTTATAAAAAAATCCTCAGCTTCAAGTAAATAATTGGGTGGCACAATTGTATCATTTTCACCGTGTATCATTAAAATATTAGTTTTATTTTTTATTCTAGAGGAAAGATCTTTCATATCTATAATTTTACCAGAGAATCCCACAATACAACTAAATTCTTCTTTAGATGTGAGCCCAACATTTAAAGACATCATACATCCCTGACTAAATCCTGATAAACATATCTTTGAATATTCTAAATTAAAATAATTTCTAACCTCTGAAATATAATTTATTAAAATATTCTCAGCTTTTTTAGACTCATTAAGTATAAATTCTGAATCTTCTGTATTTAAATCAAACCATTGATAACCTGATGGATTTATACCGCATCTTTCTGGAGCATCTGGACATAGAAAAACTGTGTTTTTTAAAAATCTTTTCCAATTTAAGGTTAGCATACTTATATCCCTGCCATCACCTCCATATCCATGAAGTAAAATTATTGCATTTTTTATTTGCTCATTATTTTCAGGTTTTATAATAATTGTATTTAAAGAAAAATTCATAATTTTTTTGATATCCAATCAATCAACGATTGATCATCAAAGTCTATATAACCAACTATTCTTCCAACTTCAAAACCATTTCTGTCAATTAATATTGTTGTTGGTAGTCCTCGAAGTTTAAATAGCTGTGAAAACTCTGGACCAGATCCTGTAAATATTTCAAGATTAATAATATTAAGTTCATTGAAAAATTTTTTTGATTTTTCATATTTGTCTCCACCAATATTTATTGGAATAATATTTATGTTTTTAAATTCACTTAAAGTTTTAAGCTTATCCAAAGAGGGCATTTCTTTTTTACAGGGTGTACACCAAGTCGCCCAGAAATTTATTATAAGTGGGTTAGATTTATAAATATCTAAACTTACTTTTTGGTCTTTAGATTTGATAAACTCTATATTTTCAATTTTTTTCTTATCTTTATGTACTAAAAGATTCTTAATTTCTGGAGGTTCTATTGAATATGAGACGCTAAATGATATTAAGTAAAATATTACTATAAGATAATTAAAAAAAATGGTTTTCATATAAATTAAGTTAATTAGATATCATGGGAAAAAATAAAAACAATCTACCAATTTGGAATACTAGGATAAAGAAAAATTCAACAAATCTATTTAAAAAAATTGGTGGATCCCTTTCAATAGATAAAAGATTATATAAAGAAGATATCGAAGCATCAACTGCGCATGTTGAAATGCTCTTTAAACAAAAAATTATTAATTTCAAAATAAAAAGCAAGATAATCTGGGGACTGAATAGAATTAAAAATGAAATCATAAAAAAGAAATTTATTTTTAACGATAAACTTGAAGATATTCACATGAATATAGAAAGAAGACTTTTTGAACTTATCGGTGAAGATGCTGGATATATACATACTGCAAGATCAAGAAACGACCAAGTTGTAACTGATTTTAAAATTTGGCTAAAAAAAGCAAATAAAGAAATAATTAAAAATATAGATTCAATAAATAAAAATATCTTAAAAAAAGCAGAGAAAAATATTGAGACAATTATGCCAGGTTTTACTCATCTAAAAAATGCACAACCAGTTTCTTTTGCTCATTATTTGATGGCTTATTTAGAAATGTTTAATAGAGATAAAAAAAGATTTGAAAACAATTTAGATAGTATCAATGAAAATCCACTAGGTGTGGCTGCTTTAACTGGTACTTCATTTGAAATTGATAGATTTTATACTACAAAAAAACTAGGTTTTAAAAAACCAACTAAAAACTCAATTGATACTGTCTCTGATAGAGATTTTGTGATTGATTTTCTTTATTCATGCTCTGTATGTGCTGTGCATATTTCTAGAATTGCAGAAGAGTTTATAATTTGGAATTCTGATGCGTTTAAACTAATTAGTTTAAATGATAAGATAGTAACTGGATCATCTATTATGCCTCAAAAAAAAAATCCTGATCCACTTGAATACTTAAGAGGCAAAACTGGTTTTGTTTTTGGAAATCTTTTTTCGATGTTAACCACATTAAAAGGATTACCACTCTCTTATTTTAAAGATTTACAAGATGACAAAGAAATCGTTTTTACATCGTTTGATCAGTTAAAAAATTCTTTGATAATATTAAATGATGTTTTCAAAAACTTTTCACCTAATAAAAAAAGAATGATTGAACTTGCAGAAATTGGCTATATAACTGCAACAGATCTAGCAGATTATATGGTTAGAGAATTAAAATATCCATTTAGAAAAGCTTATCTACAAACCGCTAAAATCATAAATTATGCTGAAAAAAATAAAAAACAATTGTCAGAATTATCAATGAAAGAGATTAATAAAATTGAAAAAGGATTAACATCTGATGTCCTGAAAGTGTTTGATTTAAAAAGATCTGTAAATTCTAAAGTTTCTTATGGAGGAACTTCTTTTGAGAATATAAAGAAGATGATATTAAGTTATAAAAAGAAATAACTATGTTAAAAAATTTACTTTTAATTTCTATGTGCCTAGTTTTTCTAATTTCTTGTGGTAGAAAAAATGATCCAAAATTTGAGGCATTTTTAAACAATAGTGAAATGTTTATAAAAGATACGAACAACGATTTTAAAATGCCAAAAGATGATGAAATATAATAATAATATTTTTACTGTCGAAAATTGTAGTCTGAGCAAAGTAACTCAAAGATTTGAGACTCCAATTTTTTGTTATTCACAAAAAAGAATTCGAGAAAATATCAGAAACTTTAAAAAAAGTTTTAAATCTTTTTCTCCAATAATCTGTTTTTCAACAAAATCAAACTCCAATGTTGAGATACTAAAGGAAATTAAAAATAATGGTTTAGGTGCTGATGTTGTTTCTAAAGGTGAGTTGATGATTGCTCTTAAGGCAGGGATAAGTCCAAAAAAAATTGTTTTTTCAGGCGTAGGCAAAACTAAGTCTGAATTAGTTTACGCAATCAATAAAAAAATCCTATTAATTAATTGTGAGTCAAAAAGTGAAATTTTATTAATTGAGGATATTGCAAAATCTAAAAACAAAAAAGTAGATATCGGTATTAGATTAAATCCAAATACTGATGCAAAAACTCTTAAACAAATATCGACAGGTAAGAAAGAAAATAAATTTGGGATTAATGAAAAAACATTTATTGAGGTATCAAAATATATTAAAAACTCAAAATTTTTGAATTTAAAGTGTTTAAGCGTTCATATTGGTAGTCAAATTCTCGATTATAAACCTTATCAAAAAATGATTAGTGTTTTAGAAAAATTAATCAAAAAAGTGGATTTTAATTTTGAATATATAGACCTTGGTGGTGGTATGGGTATTGACTACAATAAAGATAATAAAAAATTTGATTTTAATAAATACAATCAAATAATAAATAAATTTTTGAAAAAAAATAGCGCTAAAATTATCTTTGAGCCTGGAAGATCAATAATAGGTGATAGTGCAATATTAATTTCAAAAATTATTTATATAAAAGAGAGTTCAAAAAAAGATTTTATTATAATGGATGCGGCGATGAATGATTTTATGAGACCTGCATTGTATGGTGCTGAACATAGGATTATTCCATTAAAGAAAACAAAAAAAATGACCAATAAAAGCTATGATTTTGTCGGTCCTATTTGTGAAACTACAGATAAATTCTTGACAACAAATAAGTTTCAAAAATTAAATGAGAATGATTATATTATTATTTGTGACGTTGGAGCCTATGGTTCATCACTAAGTTCGAACTATAATATCAGACCAAAACCAGCTGAAATATTAATTAAAGGTTCTAAAATTAACGTTATAAAAAAAAGACAAAAACTAGAAGATTTAATTTAGTTTTTAATAAAAATGATAAGAAGATTTTTATTTCTATTTTTTTTCTTTTTAGGTATTTCAATAATATCAATTTTGTTTCTACCGACATTATTAATGCCAACTAAAATAGTATTATTTGGTGGAAAATTAATGGGAAAATGGGCAAGTATCAGCCTACAATTTTTTTTAAACATAAAAATTATTATTAAAGGAAAAGAAAATCTAATCAAAAATGAAAAATTTTTTATTGCCTGTTCACATCAATCGATGTTTGAAACCTTTTATTTACAAACAATTTTTAATTCACCGATTTTTATTCTAAAACATGAATTAATCAAAATACCTATATTTGGTTGGTATTTGAAAAAGATTGGCTCTATATCTATTAACAGAAATAAAATTAGTAAAGAAAATTTAGGGTTAATTGATAAAATTAAAAATTCTGTAAAAATTTCAGATAGACCAATAATTATATTTCCACAAGGAACGAGAGTTTTGCCCAATGAAATTTTGCCTTTTAAAAAGGGAGTGGGGAGAATTTATGACGAATTAAAAATTAATTGCCAACCAGTAGCAATAAATTCTGGAAATGTATGGCCCAAAAGTGGAACATTAATTTCAAAAAAGACCATAACCATATCAATTCTCCCTGCTGTAAAACCGGGAATGAAATCAAAAGAATTTGTAAGTTTTATAGAAGATAAAATATATGAGGAATTAAAACTGATAAATTAGCCCTTCATAGGCATTACAACATAAATACTGTCAAAGTCAGCTGGATCTCTTATAAGTGCTGGAGAACCTGTATCTTTTAAGTAAATTTCAATATTATCTCCATCTAGTTGAGAGGCAACATCAATTAAGTATCTAGAATTAAAACTTATATCTAACACGTGATCAAATTTAACACTTAAACTCTCCTTACCGTCTCCGCTATTTGTATTGTTAACTGATAAATCTAGATTATCCTTTGATAGGTTGAATTTTACTCCATCTTTTTTATCTAATGAAACTGATGCAACTCTATCTACTGAGTTTAAAAAAGATTTTAAATCAACTTCCAATTTTTTTTGATTTTCTTTAGGTATTACTTGAACATAATTAGGAAATTTCCCATCAATGAGTTTAGAAATTAATATGCTATTATTAATCTCAAATTTTATCTTTGATTTGATGTTTGAAATTTTTACATTGCCTTCATAATCTTCTAATAAAGAGCAAAGCTGGAAAATAGTTTTTTTTGGTAAAATTATCTGCTCAAATTTCACCTTATTTTGAAGTCTTATTTTTGAAATAGACATTCGATGGCTATCAGTAGCTGCAGCCGTTAAAAAAATTTTATCTTCAACCTCTGTCTGATGTAGAAATATTCCACTTAAATAATGTCTTGTCTCATCATTTGATATAGAAAATTTACACTTATTTAATAATTTAAGTAATTCTTTTGATTTTATAGAAAATTCATTTTCATTGAAATTTTCATCAGTTAGTGGAAATTCTGATGGACTTATACAATTTAAATTGAAAACTGATTTATCTGATTCTAAATGTAGTTTATTTTCACTGGGATTTGAAAAATTTATTTTACTACCTGATGAAAACTTTCTTACGATATCATACATTATTGATGATGAGGAAGTAGTTTTTCCTTCTTCTAATATTTCTACATTTGGAATTTGATGAATAAAGATTAAATCAAGATCAGTTGCTGTGATAGTTAATTTAGAATTACTTACATCCAACAAAACATTAGATAAGATTGGCAATGTGCTTCTTTTTTCAATTACACCTTGACAATAATTTAAAGATTTTTGAAGGTCCTGCTGGTTTACACTAAACTTCATTTTCCTTATTATACAAAATCTTATTTTTTAAACTATCTATATTAATATTTAGTTCACTATCTTCTTTTCTTAGTCTCTCAATGGTTTTAACTGAATGGATAACAGTCGTATGATCTCTATTTGAAAAAGATCTACCAATTTCCGGTAATGATTTAGATGTTAACATTTTAGCAAGATAAATTGCTGCTTGTCTCGGTCGTACAAGATATCTAGATCTTCTTGGGGAAAGCATTTCATTTTTACTAATTTTGTAAAATTTACAGACTATTGTCTGGATTGTATCAATATCTACTTTACTTTCAGTAAGATTTAGCAAATCTTTCAATATAACTTTTACTTCGGACAAACTTGGAACTTTATTATAAATTCTAGTAAAAGAAATAATTCGGTTCAACGCACCCACTAATTCTCTGATGCTAGTTTTAATCTCAGAACTTAAAAATTTTTGAATTTCCTCAGATATATTAACATGATTTAAATATGATAATTTGAGTTCTTCAGTTTTAGATTTAATAATTTTATATCTAAGCTCATAATCAGGATTTTGTATATCAACAACTAAGCCACCCGAAAATCTAGATTTTATTCTTTCTTGAATTCTGGAAAGTTTATTTGGTGGTCGGTCAGCTGAAATAATTATTTGCGAATTCTTATCTAGTAATGCATTGAAGGTGTGAAAAAATTCTTCTTGCATCGCTTCTTTGCCATTCATGAATTGAATATCATCGATTAACAAAATATCTGTATTTCTAAAATATTCTTTGAATTTTACCATTTCATTAGATTTGATAGATTTAACAAATTGGTACATAAATCTTTCTGCCGATATGAACATTACTCTATTTTTGTCTTTTAATTCTAAACCAATAGCATTTAAAAGATGAGTTTTACCCATTCCTACTCCTCCATATAAATATAATGGATTATAATGAGCAATATCATTAGAAACTTTTTTTGATGCCTCGTATGCTAATTTATTACTTCCACCAGTTACAAAATTTTCAAAATTTTTGTTTGGATCTATTCTATTATATTGAAGATAAGTATCTTTTATAAATGAAACATTATCGTTATTAGTTTCTTTTGATTGTTGAGTAAATGTATTAACCTCACCAACTTCGACATCCTTGCTATTTTTAATTATAAACTCAATTCTCACCAAATCTTTTTTGTATCCTTTAATTATTTGCAATATTTGGTCTAAATACCTAGATACTATCCAATCTCTGATAAATCTAGTTGAAACTGAAAACAATATATAATTATGAAATTCATCTACTAACTCAATCTTTTTTATCCAACTTTCGAAAATATCATTTCCAAATTTTTCTCGCATTTCTTTTTTAATGTGTTGCCAATCAATTTTTTTTTCTAGCGATTTTTTATTTTGTAAATTGTTTTTCATGAAGGAATTCCACTTAAGACTTCTAATAATTTATTGCAATAAGTTTATTTATAAAAATAAAAAAAAATAAAATTTATGATTGAATAAATTTTAAATTGAATCTAATACAAATTTTTTTCAACCTAGTGGGGTAGATAGAATTTGACATGTAAGTTTTCTAATTCTATATCTAGTTATCTTTTTAAAAAATATTTTAGATATAGTAAAATTGCCTTTAATTGTACGCTTAAGTTGTATATGTAAGAAGTCTACTTATTAGAAGTTGTTATAGAGAGTTTATTTTTTTTGTAATTCTTGAAACATTTCGTGATGCATTTTGTTTTTTAATAACACCCGTTTTAGCTATTGACATTAATTCTGAATTTAACTTAGGAAGAAACGCTAAAGCTTTTTTTTTGTCCTTTTTTTCAATTATTGAGTTCATTTTTTTTAAAGCGTTCTTAAAACGACTTTTTCTAGACCTATTAACCGCTGTTTGTCTTTTAATTTTTCTAGTTCGTTTTATTGCTGATTTAGTATTTGCCATTAGCGTGAGTGTATATCTTCAGATATTGATTGGGTCAATAAATTAATTTTTTCATTTTTGACATAAATTACAAAAAAAACTTGATCTATTTGAAATAATTTTTTTGTATATTCTCCCTTTGCAACCATATTTTAAACAATTTTTATTTTCTCTTTGATAAACATTAAAATTTTTTTGGAAAGACCCCTGATTTCCACTTATATTTTTAAAATCTCTTATACTGGAGCCACCCTTATCTATTGCTTTTTTTAAAACTACTTTTGAAAAATGAGAAATCTTTTGACAATCATTTAAACTAAGTAAACTTACTTGCTTTGATGGTAAAATCTTACATAAGAATAATATTTCACTAGCATAAATATTACCAATTCCAGAAACAAAATTCTGATCAATTAGAAAATTTTTAATATTTTTTTTTTTATTTTTAAAATAATTAAAAATATAGCTTTTATTAAATAGTGGGTCAAATGGTTCTGGCCCATATTTTTTAAAGTTATTATTTATTTGCTCATCACTTTTAAAATAAGAAAAATAACCAAATCTTCTTGGGTCATTATAAATTAATTTAAAGTTATCAATTTTCATTTCTACATGATTATGCTTTTTAGGTAACAATGGAGAATGATAAAAACTGGTATTTGTAATAGAATTTTTTTTTCTGGATTCACTGATTAAATGAATAGTTCCAGACATTCCAAGATGGATCATTAAATTAGAACTATCCTCAAATTTCATTATTAAGTGTTTTGAAAATCTATCTACTTTAGTAATTTTTTTTTTTAATATATTTTTTTCAAAATTTCTTGGGATCTTAAACCTTAAATTCCTATTTTTTATTAATATGTCTTTAATAATCTTTCCCCTAATACTCTTATTCAAAGATTGTTTAACGATTTCTACTTCTGGTAATTCAGGCATTTCATACTATATTAGTGTTTTAATATAATTTATATGCAGCAAAATCTTCAAAATAAAACAGGTCTCGTCGAAGGTGTATTTAATAAAGTATACGATAAATATGATTTGATGAATGATTTTATGTCATTTGGAATTCATAGAATTTGGAAAAAAAACCTTATGAATTGGATGAATCCAACAAAAAACAAAAAATATTTAGATGTTGCTTGTGGAACTGGTGATTTAGGAAAACTATTTTTAGATTATACTGAGAAGAATGGGGAAATTACATCCTCAGATTCCAACAAGAAAATGATCGAAAAAGGTAAAAAAAGACTAAGAAAGTATAAAAACATAAAATGGGTTGTAGCAGAAGCAGAAAAGTTGCCATTTGAGAATGATACTTTTGATTTTTATACAATAAGTTTTGGTTTACGAAATACAAAAAATTTAGATAAATCTTTATCAGAAGCATTTAGAGTTCTTAGAACTGGTGGAAGATATATGTGTTTAGAATTTTCAAAAATTCAAAACTCTAATTTAGACTTTTTATACAAAAATTACTCAAAATTAATTCCTCACATAGGAAAAGCAGTTGTTGGTGACAAAGAACCTTATGAATATTTGACCAAGAGTATTGAAGAATTTGTTAATCAAGAGGAATTGATCGATTTGATGAGACAAAATAATTTTAAAAATTGTTCGTATAGAAATTTATCTGGCGGAATAGTAGCTATTCATTCTGGTTGGAAAATATAATGTTCAAAAGATTAATTACTTTATTTAAACTTGGAAGAAAACTCGCTAAATCTGATGCTTTGACAATTGTATCAAAATTTAACAAACCACCTTTGTTAGTAACTGTAATATTTAAATTACTTTCTTTTTCTTTTACTAAAAAAGATGTGTCGTTTGATAATTTAAGTGAAGGGGAAAAATTATCTAATTCTCTAGCATCAATGGGTACAACATTCATTAAACTCGGCCAGTTCCTAGCAACAAGGCCCGACATAATAGGAGATGGATTGTCAAAAGAATTAGAAAGTTTACAGGATAAACTTCCACCTTTCTCACAATCAAAAGCAAAAGAAATGATTAGAAATGATTTAGGTGATGAAATTTATAATTCAATAATTAATATTAGCGAACCAGTTGCAGCTGCATCTATTGCTCAAGTACACAAAGCTCAAATTGACGATAATGGAGTTATTAAAGATGTAGCAATAAAAATATTAAGACCTGATATAAAAAAAATTTTTAATGAAGAGGTAGATGCTTTAATGCTGTTTGCCTTTATAATTGAATCGTTAATAAAAAAAACTAAAAGATTAAAACTAGTTGAAGTGGTTTTTTTATTAAAAGAAATTACTGGCCTTGAGATGGATTTGAGATTTGAAGCTGCTGCAGCAAACGAATATGCAGAAAACACCAAAAATGATGTGGGTTTTGAGGTTCCAAAGATCTATTGGGATTATACAAGTGAAAATATAATGACTCTTGATTGGATTAATGGTGTATCCATAAGAGAAACAGAAGAGTTAGAAAAACGATCAATTGATACAAAAAAAATTGCCACTGATATAATACAACATTTCTTAAGACATGCTGTCAGAGATGGCTTTTTCCACGCAGACATGCATCAAGGAAATATTTTTGTAAATGAGAGTGGTCAAATTGTTCCAATAGATTTTGGTATTATGGGAAGGTTAGATAATGTTAGTAAAAGATTTTTAGCTGAGATTTTATTTGGTTTTATACAAAGAGATTATAAAAAAGTTGCGGAGGTACATCTTGCAGCAGGATTAGTTCCAAACAATGTACCTGTAAATGATCTTGCTCAGGCACTAAGATCTATTGGTGAGCCAATTTTTGGACACTCTATAAAAAATATTTCTGGTGGTAAGTTGCTAAAACAACTTTTTGATGTTACGGAAAAGTTTAATATGCAAACCCAACCTCAGTTGCTTATGTTGCAAAAAACAATGGTAGTAGTTGAAGGAGTTGCTAGAAGATTAAACCCGGAAACAAATATATGGGAGACATCAAAACCTGTTCTAGAAAAATGGTTAAAAGAAACTAAAGATCCTATAAATTCAATTAATGAGACATTAAAAGACTCTGTGGAAGTATTAAAACGTCTTCCAAATTTACCTGAAGTAATGGATAAAGCAAACCAAGCGCTTAATTACCTTGCTAGTGGTCAAATACCTCATAATTCAAACTCGTATAATGAATTAAACACTAAAAAAGAAGAAATGAAGTCATTTAGAAACCAATCTATTATTGGCTTATTATCTCTTGTAATTTTAACTCTATTGGTATTTTAATTCTCTTCATGAAAAATAAAAAAATACTTCTAATCATATGTGGTGGAATATCTGCTTACAAAAGCTTAGAGGTGATAAGAGGTTTAAAAAAAAGAGATGTAAGTATTAAAACAATACTTACAAAGAGTGGTAAAAACTTTGTAACACCTCTGTCTATTTCATCGCTTTCGCAAGAAAAAGTGTATGAAGACATATTCAGTGCAGAAAATGAAGCCGAAATGGATCATATTTCACTTTCTAGATGGGCAGATTTAATTTTAATTGTACCTGCAACAGCAAATACAATCTCAAAATTAAGTTATGGTTTAACTGACGACCTCGCTAGCACTGTGGTTTTAGCATCAAATAAACAAGTATTTTTAGTGCCCGCTATGAATGTCAGAATGTGGGAACACAAATCAACTAAAGAAAATTTATTAAAATTAAAAAATTATGGATATAGAATAATTGGTCCTGAAATCGGAGATATGGCTTGCGGTGAGTACGGTAAAGGAAAAATGTCAGAACCTTCACATATATTAGGGACTATTGAAAATTATTTTAAAAATATTGAAAAAAACAAAAAATTTAAGGCATTAGTCACAGCTGGACCTACTAAAGAATTTATAGATCCAGTAAGATTTATATCTAATAAATCAAGCGGGAAACAGGGCTATGAAATAGCAAAGTCGTTAAGAGATAATGGTTTTGACACAACACTTATTTCTGGGGAAACAAATTTAGATCCAGTTGAAGGAGTAAAATTTATTTCTGTAAAAACTGCAGAGGAAATGTTTAGGGAGACTCTTAAAAACCTACCAACTGATGTTGCTATCTTTAATGCAGCGGTAGCTGATTTTAAAGTTAAAGAGATAAATAGTGAAAAAATTAAAAAAAGTGAAAATTTAGATCTTAAGTTAGAAAAAAATATTGATATTTTATCAAACATATCAAATCATAATTCACTAAGACCAAAAATTACAATTGGATTTGCAGCTGAAACTCAAAATCTTGAACAAAATTCAAAGAAAAAATTAGACCAAAAAAATTGTGATTGGATTATTGCAAATGATATTTCTGATAAAACAATAGGTTTTGACTCAGATGATAATGAAGTTTCTATATTTTATAAAAATAAAAAAAGTGAAAAGTTATTAAAGAAAAACAAATCTTTAATAGCATCTGAGATAGTAGATAGAGTTATCTCTGAGCTTAATTAAGTAATGGTGAAGGTTTTATTTAAGAGACTTAACCAAAAAGCAAAACTTCCAAGTTATAAAACTAGTGGATCTTCGGGTATGGATCTGATGGCATGTATAGATAAACCAATAACAATCAAATCAAATGAGTCGATGTTGATACCAACAGGTATTGCAATTGCAATTCCTGAAGATACAGAGGTTCAAATTAGACCAAGATCTGGTCTTGCCGCAAAGTCAAGTATTAGCGTACTAAATACACCAGGCACAATTGATAGTGATTATAGAGGAGAGCTAAAAATTATTTTATTTAACCATGGTAAAGACGAATTTACTGTCAATGATGAAGATAGAGTTGCTCAAATGGTTTTAATGCCTATTTTAAAAGTAGAAATTGAAGAAACAAATGAATTACCAGAGACAATCAGAGGGTCTGGAGGATTTGGATCTACTGGTAAATAGTAAATGTTTAGTAACAAGGACCTAGAGCGATATTCAAGACAGATTATTTTAAAGAAAGTTGGAGTTTTAGGTCAAAAGAAATTTCAAAATGCAAAAGTTTTGGTTGTTGGGTGTGGTGGCTTAGGGACACCTGTTATTGATTTACTTTGTCGAGCAGGTATTGGTGAAATTGGCATTATGGACCATGATAAAGTGAGTATATCAAATCTACATCGACAAGTTATGTTCACTTCTGATGATGTTGGAAAATATAAAGTTAATATTTTAAAAAAAAAAATTAATAAAATTAATAAAAAGGTAAAAGTAAAAACATATAGAGTTAAAGCAGAAGATAAAAATTTAGGAAAAATTCTTAAACAGTATGATGTTATTATTGATGGTACAGATAATTTTAAAGCAAAATTTCTTTTAAATAAACTTTCGTTAAGATATAAAAAAAAACTTATTATTGGAGCTATAAGTAAATTTGAAGGACATATTTTTACATTTGATTTTAGTTTAAAAAAAAGTCCCTGTTTAAAATGTTTTTACCAAGGTGAGCCAGCAGAAGGAGTTTTGGATTGTGAAACAGATGGTATATTGGGATCAACAGCAGTTATTACAGGTAGCTTACAGGCCAATGAGGTTTTGAAGGCAATTTTAAATGTTGGTAAAAATTTAAATTCCCATATTTTAATAATAGATTTATTAAATCTTAAATTTAGAAAAGTATTATTTAGAAAAAGAAAAGGATGTATATGCGAAAATATTTAATACTTTCATTTTTTTTTCTTTTACCATTTTCATCATTCGCTCAAGAAAATAATTATTTTCTGATGTTAAAAAATAAAAAAGTAAATGTTAGATACGGTCCAAGCTTTGATTATCCAATTAAATATGTTTATAGAAAGATTGAGTTACCTCTGAAAGTAATCGATAAAAAAGAAAATTTCAGAAGAGTTATCGACCATAAAAAAAATAGTGGTTGGATCCATATTTCACAATTGAGGAATTCACGCTCAATAATCACCAAATCTGAAAAGATTCTATTTAAAAACCCAACAAAATACTCAAAACCATTAGCTAAATTGGATGAGGGTCGTCTTTTAAAAGTTATTAAATGCGAGGAAAAATGGTGTAATATTAGGACAGGCGATTACTCAGGCTGGATTATGAAAGATGATAATATATGGGGTATCGTTAATTAAAGTCTGCAGAAAGAGCTTTGATATTTTCCTCTGAAAATTTAGTCGTGTGTGAATACTCCTTGTGATCAATGCCAACTTCAATTGAATTACTTTGGTCTTTGAACTTATTTACCTGATCATCTGAAAATTGAAAATGTATAAACTGAACTGAAGATGCTTTTCCATCATCTGAAGTTCTATCAACATCCATTTCTGGAACTGCATAAATTTTTTCATCTCCAACTTTAATAAATATATTATTTTCAACACCACCTAACTTGCCAAGAAACTCAGCTCTAATGATGGGGTTGTCTATCTCAAACATCAGAGTGGCAACTAGCTCTTTACCATTGGGGATCAGAGGATTATATGCAGCAAGTTCATCTGCAACTTGTTCATCTCCACCCTTTTCGATGTAAAGCATTTCTTGTACCTGAGCTATCATTGTTTCATAACATTCAAAATAAAATGTTGCATAAGGCCCTAAAAGAATTCTTCTATTTTTTTTAAACTCAACTAATTCTTTTCTCATTTGTCTTCTAACCTTTGAGTATGCATCTAAAGGAAGAAGATCTTCTTTTGTAATAATTTTTTGTTCTTTTGACATTCTATAATCCATAACTTTTTGAGACTATCTCAATTGGATGCACAGCTTCATCACTTACGATGTTTGTATCATCAGCTAACTGCTTAATATGTTTACCAGCCAATGGACAGTCAGATGCCATATATTTATTATTTTTTCTTTTAACAGTACTTGCGGTAGTTTTGCCCACCTTGTTTGCTATATCATGAGTTTCTTTCATAATACCAAAAGTTCCTCCATGACCTGCGCATCTTTCAACAACATCTAATTTAATATTTGGAATTAATTTAAGCATATCTCTTGCTTTATTACCCATATTTTGTGCTCTAGCATGACAAGCATTATGGACTGTTACTCCTCCATCAATTTCTTTCAAACCATCAACTAAACCCTCTTTATTTGCAATATCCATAACATACTCATCAATATCGAGAGTGTTTTGAGAAAGTTTTTTAATTATCCCATCATTTGGCATCAATAAAGGCCATTCAAACTTTAACATCAATCCACAACTTGCTGTTAAGGTTACTACTTTATAACCTTTTTCGACATATTTGATTAATTCTCTAGAGACTAACTCTGCTTGCTTTGTAACTTGATCTAGATCTGCTTGTTCCAGATAAGGCATACCACAACAGCCCGCATAAGAGTGTTCTACTTCTACATTATTATGATGAAGTACTTTCAAAGCTGCTTCTCCAGTTTTTTTCTTGTTAAAGTTAACAAAACATGTCGAATATATTACGACTTTTCTTTCTTTATATTTTGGTAAAATATTTTTTTTAAATTTTTGAAAATAATTTGCGAATGTTTCTTTATTATATTTTGGTAAAATAACTCTTTTGTCTATTCCAGTAAAAAATTCTAAAACTTTTCTAGCAAATTTATTTTTTACATTAGTAATCCAATTTATAAAAAAGCTAAAAAATATTCCTATTTTTGAATTTCGATCAATTTGAGTTAATTGATTAGCAGTTTTTGATATATCTCCATTTTTTCTTTGAGCCGTTCTATATCTCAACATCAAATGTGGAAAATCTAAATCAAATTCGTGTGGTGGAACATACGGACATTTAGTCATAAAACACATATCACATAAAGTGCAAGCATCTACAACAGGTTTAAACTTTTCACTTGAAAGATCTGATACTTCGCCACTCTCAGTTTCATCGATAAAGTCAAATAATTTTGGAAAACTATCACACAAGTTAAAACATCTTCTGCATCCATGACAGATATCAAATACTCTTCTCATTTCCTGATCAATTTTTTCAGGATTTATAAAATCTGGATCTCTAAATTTTAATGGGTGTCTTGTAGGTGCTTGTGTGCCGCCTTCTTTGCTCATAGATTTTTTATAAATGTGGTTTTTGTGGACGGGAGGGGTTCGTCCACAAATTTTTTTTAAGCGATGCTTTCTAAAGTCTTTTGAAATTTACCAGCGTGCGATTTTTCAGCTTTTGCTAAAGTCTCGAACCAGTCAGCTATTTCATCAAAACCTTCGTCTCTAGCTGTTTTAGCCATTCCAGGGTACATATCTGTGTACTCATGTGTTTCACCTTGAATTGCAGATTCTAGATTAGCTTTTGTTTCACCAATTGGCTTACCAGTTGCTGGATCACCTACTTCTTCTAAATATTCTAAGTGACCATGAGCATGTCCAGTTTCACCTTCTGCAGTTGATCTAAATACCGCTGCTACATCGTTAAAGCCTTCAACATCGGCTTTTTGAGCAAAATAAAGATATCTTCTATTTGCTTGGCTTTCCCCAGCAAATGCTTCTTTTAAATTTTCCTCTGTTTTACTACCTTTTAATGACATATTTACTCCTACTATTGATAATGATTCTAAAGTGGTTTATATATAGAGGAATTATAATATGTCAACAGTTTAGAATAAATATAATATATTATTTAAACTATTGATATTATTGAGTTATTTTTGAGATTGATTATCACTCACAATTTTAGCAATAACTTCTACTGATCTAATTTTTTTCCCAGGGATTGTTCTTTTAATATTAACTTCATCAACATCATCTTGATGAATATCAATCAATTTATTTTCTTCCTCGTCAAAGAAATGGTGATGATGAGTTACATTTGTGTCGTAATAACTTTGTGAAGCATTTAGTGGAATCTCTTTTAAATAACCCTTCTTCATAAATGCGTGAACAGTATTGTAAACAGTTGCTAAAGAAACCTTAATATTTGCTTGATTTTCAATGATTTTAACCAATTCTTTAATTGTAAAATGAAAGGTTTTATCTGCATCAAATAATACCTCACAAATTTTTATTCTTTGTTTTGTAGGTCGAAGTCCTGATTTTCTCAGTTTATCTATATATTGCTCAGCGTAAGCCATTACTAATTATAATTATTCTAAAGAATATCTATATTATAATGTTGGTAAATCAAGTAATAAGATTACAAATTTATGAAAAAAAATTCCTTTAATTATGACGAATTAATAGATTGTGCAAATGGTGAGCTTTTTGGCCCTGGTAACGCAAAATTACCATCTCCTCCAATGCTTATGTTTGACAGAATTACTGAAATTGACGAAAATAAGGGCGCTTTTGGCAAAGGATTAATGAAGGCTGAACTTGATATTAAAGATGATTTATGGTTTTTTGATTGTCACTTTAAAGAAGATCCAGTAATGCCAGGATGTTTAGGTCTAGATGCAATGTGGCAGTTGGTTGGATTTTACTTAGGTTGGCTTGGAAACCCAGGAAGAGGAAGAGCTTTAGGGGTAAGCACAGTAAAATTTACTGGAGAAGTTTTGAAGAATGTCAAAATGGCAACATACATAATTGATATGAAAAGAATATTAATTAAAGGCGAAACAACTGTGGGCTTAGCAAATGGAATTCTTATGGCAGATAATAAAAAAATTTACTCGGCTGATGGTCTAAAAGTAGGATTATTTAAATAATGAGAAGAGTAGTAATTACAGGTTTAGGAATTGTTTCCTGTTTAGGTAATAATCAAGAAGAAGTTCATCAATCTTTATTAAATTCTAAGTCAGGTATTTCTTTTTCAGAGGAATATAAAGAACATAATTTAAAAAGTCATATTCATGGAAAGCCAAATATAAAACTTGAAGATCATATAGATAGAAAAACCATTAGATTTATGGGTTCAGGATCAGCCTACAATTATATTGCCATGAAAGAAGCGATAGAAGACTCTGGATTGGAAGAAAGTGAAGTAAGTAATTTTAAAACAGGAATTGTTATGGGTTCAGGTGGACCTTCAATTGAAAATGTTATTTTAGCAGCAGATAAAACTAGAGCTAAGACTCCAAAATTAATGGGACCATTTATAGTTCCAAGAACAATGGCAAGCACTGCATCTGCAACACTTGCTGTACCTTTTAAAATTAAAGGTACTAACTATACGATGAGTTCTGCTTGTGCAACAAGTGGTCACTGTATTGGAAATTCAATGGAATTAATTCAAATGGGTAAACAAGATATTGTATTTGCAGGTGGTAGTGAGGAAATACATTGGGCAATGACAGCTATGTTTGATGCAATGACTGCACTATCTTCAAAATATAATGATACGCCTGAAAAAGCCTCAAGAGCTTACGATAAAACTAGAGATGGTTTTGTAATTGCAGGAGGTGCAGGGGTGCTTGTTCTCGAAGAGTACGAACATGCAAAAGCGAGAGGAGCTAAAATATATGCAGAATTAACTGGTTATGGAGCAACTTCAGATGGATATGATATGGTAGCGCCCTCTGGTGAAGGTGCAGTAAGATGTATGCAAATGGCAATGGCAACTTCAAAAAATAAAGTAGATTATATAAATACTCATGGAACTTCTACTCCAGTTGGAGATATTACTGAATTGAATGCTGTTAAAGAAGCTTTTGGAAATGAAATTCCAAAGATTAGCTCAACCAAATCTTTGTCGGGTCATCCATTAGGAGCGGCTTCCGTTCACGAAGCTATATATTGTTTAATTATGATGAAAAACAATTTTATTACTGGATCAGCCAACATCAGTGAAATGGATGAAGAGGCTCAAAAGTTTCCAATCGTTGCTAAAACAGAAACAGAGGCAACTTTAAATACGGTTATGTCTAATAGTTTTGGTTTTGGTGGAACAAATGCAACATTAATTTTTGAGAAAGTTTAATTCATGTCTTTAATGAAAGGAAAAAAAGGACTAATAATGGGTGTTGCCAACGAAAGATCCATTGCGTGGGGTATTTCGCAAAAACTTGCTGAGGCAGGTGCAGAATTAGCTTTTACTTATTTGGGTGATGCTCTTAAAAAAAGAGTGGTACCTTTAGCAGAAAAACTCAATTCAAATGTTACTTTTAGCTGCGATGTTGAAAAAAAAGAAGATGTAATAAAATTATTTGAGGATGTTAAGTCTCAATGGGGCGAGATAGACTTTGTAGTTCACGCAATTGCTTTTTCTGATAAATCTGAACTTTCAGGAGAATATCTAAATACCACAAGAGAAAATTTTTTAAGAAGTATGCTGATTTCGTGCTTTTCATTTACTGAAGTTGCAAAAGAAGCTTCAAAAGTCATGAAAAATGGTGGTAGCATGATTACACTTAGCTATGAGGCTAATAAAGCAATCCCTAATTACAATGTAATGGGTGTTTGTAAGGCAGCATTAGAATCTAGTGTTAAGTACTTAGCTAGAGATTTAGGAGCTAAAGGAATACGGGTGAATGCAATAAGTGCAGGGCCAATAAAGACATTGGCTGCTTCAGCCATTGGAGATGCAAAATTTTTATATAAATGGAATGCTGATCACTCTTTTTTAAAAAGGAATGTAGATAATATCGATGTTGGAAACTCAGCATTATATCTTTTAAGCGATATGGCAGGTGGTGTTACAGGTGAAATTCACTATGTTGATGCTGGTTACAATAAAGTAGGTATGCCAGATCCAAAGAATATATCTTAAAATTTTATAATTATGTTAATTTTAGTTTGGTTTGTAGTTTGTATAATATTTATTTTTGTTCAATTAATTCTAGAGGGTTCTGGTCATGCACTAGAAGTTTTTGCCCTATTGACTGCAATAGCTTTATTCTTGATAAATAAGCTTGGGAAAAAAAATAAATAACTAATAAATAATTGTTGTGAGAAGAAAGTTTTTGAAAATTACTGGGGCTTCTATATTAAGTTTCATATTTTATCCGTTAACATCTTTAGCAAATAACATAGTTGGTTTTAAAAAAAAATTAAAGAAAGATGAGAGTGAATACAATATAATTAATCCTGATCTTACAAATGAGCAAAAAATAATAATGTTTGAAGAGGGTACTGAACGTGCTGGTACTAGTGAATTAAACTATGAAAAAAGAAAAGGGTCATATCATTGCGCGAATTGTGGTGTAAAACTATTTGAGTCCACTGCAAAATTTGATAGTGGAACTGGTTGGCCATCATTTACCGAGGCAATACCAGGCGCGTTTGTAACAAAAACTGACTATTCATTTGGAATGAAAAGAACAGAGTATTCTTGTGCAAATTGTGGTGCTCATCACGGCCATGTATTCAATGATGGCCCAGATGGTGGAAAAAGATATTGTAGTAATGGTCTTTGCTTGCTTTTCGTCCCAGAGAGTTAATAATTATATTTTTCTGAAATAACCAACATTAGTAGTTTTAAAATGCTTGAAAGGGATATTTGTATCTTTTATTGCTTTTATAGTCTCTTCTGTAATATATCCATACACTTCTATTTCGAATCTATCCGCAATTTTGTTATGCTTTTCAACATAAGCTTGGACTGGGGGATTATTTAGATGATGCAGCATAGCTTCACTATTTCTGTAAACCTCACTCCAAGTAAATTCTAAAGTATCTGTGGGATCTTGATCAAAAGTATGAATAAGCATGTCTGGCTCTGATGCATTAACAGCATCATCAGCTTCTTTTGCAATCTTGAGATACTCTTCAACCTTACCTTCTTTAACACGTATTCTAGCAATTAAAATAAATGGGTTAGACATTTATCTATATAGCAGCCTGCTTTATAGATAATTTAACTTTTCCTCTGTCAAATCCAATAACTTTTACTTTAACTTCGTCACCTTCTTTGACTACGTCAGTAACTTTGGCAACTCTTTTATCTGCAAGCTCTGAAATATGAACTAATCCGTCTTGTTTTCCTAAGAAATTTACAAAAGCACCAAATTCCATAATTTTCATAACTTTACCGTTATAAATCTTATTTAATTCAGCTTTAGCGGTAATATCTTTAATCATTTGCATCGCCACATTTCTAGACTCTTCATCTGGTGCTGCTACTGTTACTTCACCCTCATCGTTAACATCAACTTTTGCTCCAGATTTCTCAACTATTTCTCTTATTGTTGCTCCACCTTTACCAATTACTGCTGCGATATCTTTTTTGTCAACTGTAATTTTTTCCATTTTTGGTGTGTGTTTACCAACATTATCTCTTGACTTCGAAAGCGCTTTATTCATTTCACCCAAAATATGAATTCTTCCATCTTTTGCTTGATTTAAAGCTTGTTCCATTATCTCAAAAGTGATTCCAGTAATCTTTATATCCATTTGTAAGGATGTAATACCGTCTTTAGTTCCAGCAACTTTGAAATCCATATCTCCTAGATGGTCTTCATCGCCAAGAATATCTGATAAGACCGTAAAATTCTCACCTTCTTTAATTAAACCCATTGCAATTCCAGCTACAGGTTCTTTGATAGGAACTCCTGCATCCATAAGAGCAAGAGAAGTTCCACAAACAGTTGCCATTGAAGATGAACCATTAGACTCGGTTATTTCTGACACAATTCTAAACGTATATGGGAAACTTTCTTTTGGTGGAAGTGATGAATTAATCGCTCTCCATGCTAACTTACCATGACCAATCTCTCTTCTGCCTGTTCCAATTCTTCCAGTTTCACCAACTGAGAACGGAGGAAAATTGTAGTGCAACATAAATCTTTCTTTTTGAAGACCATCTAAACTCTCAATTCTTTGTTCATCATCTGATGTACCCAAAGTAGTTGTAACGATTGCTTGAGTTTCACCCCTAGTAAATAAAGCAGAGCCATGAACTCTAGGTAATATACCCACTTCGCACATGATTGGTCTTACATCTGCAAGACCTCGTCCATCAATACGATTTTTATTTTTTAGAATATCTGTTCTTACAATTGATTTCTCTAAGTTCTTAAGTTGAGAATTTACATCTAGATCTGTGTAATCCTCATTTTCCTCATAAAGCTTTTTAGCTTTTTCCGTTATTTCAGAAATTTGATTTGATCTATCCTGTTTATCTCTAGTAGAGAATGCTTTTTTGAGATCTTCAGTAAATTCTTCTTCTAATTTCTTTTTTATCTCAGAAAGATCTTTTTTCTCGACTATCCATTCAGGTTTTCTGCATTCTTTTGCAAGATCTTCGATCATTTCTATTACAGGGACGAAACCTTCATGTCCAAATTTTACAGCATTTAACATTTCTTCTTCTGTTAAACCATTTGCTTCCGACTCGACCATTAAAACAGCATCTTTGGTTCCCGCTACTACTAAATCTAATTTTGATTCCTCTAATTCCTTTTTTGATGGGTTGAGTACATACTTTCCTTTAATAAAGCCAACTCTTGAGGCTCCTACAGGTCCCATGAAAGGCATTCCAGATATCGCTAAGGCTGCTGATGATGCTATTATAGATAAAATGTCTGGTTCATTTTCTTTGTCATAAGATATTACAGTTGGTAATAACTGTACTTCGTTTTTAAATTCATCAGGAAACAAAGGTCTGATAGGTCTATCAATTAATCTTGATATTAAGGTTTCACTTTCTGTCGGTCTTGCTTCTCTTTTAAAATAGCCACCTGGGATCTTTCCAGCTGCATAATATTTTTCTTGGTAATTTACTGACAATGGAAAATAATCCATATCTGGATTTACTTTTTTTGCTCCTACTACGGTCGCAAGAACTACAGTTTCTCCACATTGAGCTATAACAGCCCCGTCTGCCTGTCTAGCTATCTTACCTGTCTCTAAACTTATTTTCTTTCCACTTACTTCTATTTCTTTTTTTACTACTTTAAACATTTATTTCCTTAGATTCAATTTAGTTAATACTGATTTATAAGACTCCATATTATTTTTCTTTAAATAGTCTAATAGTTTTTTTCTTCTATTTACCGCTCTCAAAAGACCAACAGATGAGTGTTTGTCTTTTTTGAATTGTTTTATATGTTTTGACAGACTCTCAATCTTTCCAGTTAATTGAGCAATCTGAACTTCTGAAGACCCTGTGTCTTTGTCGTGGACTTGAAGTTCTTTTACTTTTTCTTTCATTTTTTTCCTTATTTATTTGTTTGTTTAATTAAATTTTCTATTTTTTCTGCATAATCAAAAGAGTCATCTTTCACAAAAAAAAGTTTTGGTAAAAATTTCACAATAATTTTTTTTGATAATACCTTTCTAATTATAAATGATGAGATTTTCAATTTTTCTATAATTTCATTAGTATTTTTTCCCCCTAACGGCATTACAAAAATTTTTGCAGTTTTTAGGTCTGGTGACATTCTAACTTCAGTCACTGTTATCTCTCTAGTCGATAAGTTTGGTATTTTGGCTTCATCTCTTATAAAGAGTATTCCCAAAGCTTGCTTTATCATTTCACCAACTCGTAATTGTCTTTGAGTTATAGGTTTTCCTAAATTACTCATTTAAATTGTTCTTTCTGTAACGGTTGCATTATAAACCTCTATAATATCTTTTTTTTGAAAATCTGCGAAATCTTTTAATGTAATTCCACATTCTAACCCAGCAGTTACTTGTTTAGTTTGATTTTTTTCTCTAAAAATAGATCCAATTTTTCCATTAAATATTATTGCTCCATCTCTTATGACTCTAGCACTGGAATCTTGTGTTATCTCTCCTTCAACTACTTTAGATCCTGCAACTTTACCAACTTTTGATACTTTAAAAATCTCTAAAATTTCTGCACTGCCTATTACTTTTTCCTCTACTTCTGGAGTTAATAACCCACCCATTTTACCTTTTATAAAATCTAATACTTCATAAATTATATTAAAAGATGAAATAGTGACTTTTTCTTGCTCAGCTCTTTTTTTAGCTTCTTTACTTGGTTTAACGTTGAATGCAATTATCACACCGTTTGATGCCTTTGCTAAAGTTACGTCTGTCTCTGTAACCATACCTATATCTGAAAGAAGTATTTTAGGTTTTACCTCATCATGTTTTATTTGATCTATTGCATTTTTAATTGCCTCGGATGATCCATGAACATCTGATTTTATGATTATGTTTAATTCCTCTGATACTGATTTTTGAAAAGCAGAGTCTTGAGTCGCAAAAGCTAGTGGTATTTTATCATCTTTTGATTCTTGAACTCTAGCCTCACACAACGACTTCGCCTCTTTTTCGTTTGGCAAAACAATAAAGTCATCTCCAGATTTAGATGCTCCATTGATTCCAATAATTTCTATTGGTGTTGCAGGTTCAGCACTATCAATATTTTTACCATGATCGTTAATAATCGCTCTTATTTTTCCCCATTTCAGACCACTTACAAAATAATCACCTTTTTTTAAAGTTCCTGCTGTAATTATTACATTAGCAACAGGACCTCTTCCAATATCTATTTTAGACTCTAAAACTATTCCTTTAGCATTTGTTTCAAAATCTGTTTTTAAATCTAATAGTTCAGCTTGAAGTAGAATTGACTCAACTAATTTATCTAAATTGAGTTTTGTTTTTGTAGAAATTTCTACCATCAAAGTATCTCCAGATAGTTCCTCAGCTATTAACTCATGTTCTAATAATTGGTTTTTTATTTTTTGTGGTTCAGCTTCTGGTAAATCACATTTATTTATCGCTACGACTATTGGAACTTTAGCAGCTTTTGCATGTTTAATTGATTCAATTGTTTGTGGCTTTACTCCGTCATCCGCTGCCACAACTAAAATCACAATATCTGTTAATTTAGATCCTCTTGCTCTCATCTCTGTAAATGCTGCATGACCGGGAGTATCAATAAAAGTAATTTTATTATTTTCATGATTAATTTGATATGCACCTATATGCTGAGTTATTCCTCCAAACTCTCCAGATACCACGTTTGTCTGTCTTAGAACGTCTAGAACAGATGTCTTGCCATGATCAACGTGTCCCATCACAGTAACAATTGGTGGTCGATTTTTTAAATTTTCTGATTTTACCTCTTTAATCTTTTCAATTATTTCTTCAGCCTTTTTTTCTCTAATAGGTTTATGACCAAATTCTTTTACTAAATACTCAGCAGTGTCAGCATCTATTGTGTGATTTATTGTTACCGTTACTCCCATTCCTAGTAAATGTTTAATTATACTACTAGATTGTTCAGCCATTCTATTTGCTAGCTCTCTAATAGTAATTATCTCAGGGAGATTTATCTCTCTTTTGATTTGTTTAAATTGATCTTTGTTATCGCTTTGGTTTAAATTTCGATTTTCTTTTTGTTTTGCTCTTTTTAATGAGGCCAAGCTTCTTGACTTTGTCTCAATATTATCTTCACTTAAAGCTCTTGAAATAGTTAGTTTAAGCTCGCGTCTTCTTCCACTTATTTTTGATGATTTATTTTCTTTTTGTGAAGTTTCTCCTTTTAATCTTCTTGTAGCTCTTTGCTCTGCTAATTTCCTTTTCTCAAAATCTGATGTAGGTGTTCCAGATGTTTTGGGGTAACTATTTGATCTAGATAAAGTACTTTTACTAAATTTAAAATTTTCATTATTTTGTCGAAGAAATTGTTGTTTATTTCCAAATTTTGAATTTTTTTTTTCGATTACTACAGTATTTTTTGATTTTGATTTAGCTTCTTCAATACTATTAAAGGTTTTTTTTGAAGTCCCTGAAATTGATAACTTTAATTTTTTTTTTTCCATTTTTCATCTCTCAATCTTTATAAACTTTTTCTCGAGCAGACATCACTAGATTATCTGCTTCTAATTTTGTTAATGCAAAATCTTCAAGATACCCCTTTATTTTAACTCTTTCACCTTTTACTACGTCATAGGTGCCAGTTAATTCATCTGACGCTAAATCTGCTAAATCTGATAATGTTAAAATCTTTTGTTCTCCTAGAGTAACTAACATTCCAGGAGTAAGTCCTTCATGATTTATTAAATCATTTTCTAAACCAAGGTCTTTTATCCTTTGTGATATTTCCTCTTGATCTTTTTCAAAAAATTCTTTAGCCCTTTCAATTAATTCTTTTGCTGTTTCTTCTTCTATACCTTCTATTTTAAGAAGGGCTTCGATCGAACTGTCTTTGATATCATCTATTGAAGAAAAACCCTCAGCAACTAATAATTGACCTAAGGTTTCGTCCAACTCAAGATTTTTTACTATATTGTCAGTTTTTTCTTTGAATTCTAATTGTCTCCTATCAGAGTCTTCTTGTTCGGTCATAATATTAATTTCATAGTTTAATAATTTTGTAGCTAATCTAACGTTTTGACCTCTTCTTCCAATCGCTTTGCTTAAATTCTCTTCTGTTAGTATTACATCAAGTTTTTTAGCTTCATTGTCAACATTTACTCTCTGAACTTCTGCAGGAGATAAGGCATTTGCAACAACAACAGCAGGATCCTCTGACCAATTAACTATATCTATTTTCTCACCTTGTAATTCGTTAACTACAGCTTGGACTCTACTTCCTCTCATTCCAACACATGCCCCTACAGGATCTAAAGAAGTATCTATTGCTTTAACGCATATTTTTGCTCTACTTCCAGGATCTCTTGATGAAGATTTTATCTCAATTAAGCCGTCATAAATCTCGGGAACCTCTTGAATGAACAATTTATCCATAAATTTTGGATGAGCTCTAGACAAAAAAATTTGCTGACCTCTAGGCTCTCTTCGAACATCTAAACAATAAGCTTTGACTCTATCACCTGCTTTAATATTTTCTCTTGGTATCATCTCATTTTTTTGAATTATTGCCTCTGTTCTACCAAGGTCAACTATCACATTACCAAACTCTAATCTTTTTACTATTCCACTTAAGATTGTATCTTTTTTATCTATAAAATCGTTATATTGTCTTTCTCGCTCTGCTTCTCTAACATTAAAACTTATAACCTGTTTGGCTGTTTGCGCTGCAATTCTTCCAAAATCAAAAGAAGGTAATGGCTGTAAAATCTCATCACCGATTTGCTTGTCTTCGTTTGTTTGACTTAGTTTTATCGCCTCTTCAAGCGTTATTTCAATATTTGAGTTTTCTGGCTTTTCGACAATTAATAACTTTCTAAAAATACCAATATCACCATTTTCTCTATTTATCTCAACTTTTATATCATTATCAGACCCAAATTTTGATTTTGCTGCTTTAGCAATACCTGTTTCCATGGATCCAATAATTAATTCTTTATCTATTGATTTTTCTAGGGCAACTGCTTCGGCAATTCTAAGTAATTCAAGTTTATCTGCTCTTCTATTTAACATATTTTTTAAAGCTAAAAAAAAATGGGCCTAAGCCCATTTTGAAATTTCAACAATGAACATGAAATATAGTTATTTT
Source organism: uncultured Pelagibacteraceae bacterium (assembly GCA_902534465.1). Lineage (GTDB taxonomy): Bacteria > Pseudomonadota > Alphaproteobacteria > Pelagibacterales > Pelagibacteraceae > Pelagibacter. Next base: position 51,474 of record CACAPU010000002.1, on the reverse strand, counting down.
TTGTTAGTTTTCAACAATATTTACTTGCTAAAAACCACAGATTTATCAGTTTTTTCCCATGAAAATGATCCATCTTCTTCAGGTGTTCTCCCAAAGTGTCCGTAGGCTGCAGTTTTTTGATAAATTGGTCTATTTAAATTTAACATTTCTCTAATTCCTCTTGGACTTAAATCAAAGTTTTCTTTAATAAGTTTTTCAACATGAACATTTTTTTCTTCATCGTTGTCGAATAAATCAACATAAATTGATAAAGGTTTAGACACTCCGATTGCATAAGCCAATTGTATTAAACATTTATCTGCAATTTTTGAAGCAACTACATTCTTAGCTAGATATCTAGAAGCGTATGCAGCGGATCTATCCACTTTTGTTGGATCTTTACCCGAAAATGCACCTCCACCATGTGGTGCAGCTCCACCATAAGTATCAACAATAATTTTTCTTCCAGTTAAACCACTATCTCCATCTGGACCCCCAATTACAAAATTTCCTGTAGGATTTATATAAATCTCTTTTTCATCAAGACTTCCTAATAAATTTTTAGGTATAGATCTTTCTATGTAAGGCATACAAAGCTCTTTGACTTTAGTTAAATTAACATCTTTTGAGTGTTGAGTAGAAATAACAACAGATGTTACAGCAGCAGGTAATCCATCTTTATATTCAATAGTAATTTGACTTTTTGAATCTGGCTCTATTCCGTTTAGTTTTCCAGATTTTCGATCTTCAGCCATCAATCTTAAAATTTTATGTGAATAATGAATTGGTGCTGGCATTAATACATCTGTTTCATTACAAGCATAACCAAACATTATTCCTTGATCCCCTGCACCTTCATCCTTGTTACCAGCAGAGTCTACTCCCATAGCAATATCTGCTGATTGTGCGTGTAAATGTGTTTCAATTTTGGTTTGTTCTTTCCAAGAAAAGCCATCTTGGTCATATCCAATATCTTTTATACAATCTCTAACTTTTGAAATTAATTCCTCTTGATTAAGTTCTGGACCTCTAACTTCCCCAGCTAATACAACTTTATTTGTTGTTGTTAGAGTCTCACAGGCAACTCTTGCTTGCGGCTCGGCAGCTAAAAAATTATCTACAACCATATCTGAAATTCTGTCACAAACTTTATCTGGATGTCCTTCTGACACTGACTCACTAGTAAATAAAAAATTCTTTTTCATTAATTCCCCCGTATTTTAAAAAAAAAAATTAAACTAATATAAATGAAAAGAAAATAAAAGAAGATCTTATTACCGTGGGAGCTAAAGATTGTTTTATTGGACTTTTTGTAGGAGTTAAATTCAATAAATCCCTTGTCAGTTGTTTCAGTTTTATTATTTACTTGACCTTTTGAATTTATATATGCTGAAATACCATTATTTGCAGATCGAATAACAGCTTTGCCCTCCTCAATTGATCTAAAAATTAAGTGAGAATAATGCTGATGTGGACCAATAGAATTTCCAAACCACCCATCCTCAGAAATATTTAAAATAAAATCATAGTTTTTTGAGCTTTTATTTATTTTACCAGAGTAAATAACTTCATAACAAATAAGTGGATTAAAATTAAAGTTATTCAAAGTTAATACATCTCTTTGATTATCTGCAGAAAAAGACTGATATCCTTGAGTAATTTTTTTAAATCCTAAACGAGATAGTATTTTTTCAAAAGGTAAAAACTCCCCAAATGGCACCAGTTTATTCTTATAATATTTATCCAAAACATTAAGTTCATTATCAAAGACTAGTAGAGAATTGTAAATTTTTTGATCTTCATACATATTCATACCTAAAATAATTTTATGTTTTTTTGAAAAATTATTTAAAAAAAGATCTTTAAATTTTATAAGATCCTCAAAATATATACTTGAAAGAATACCTTCTGGGAAAATAAATATTGTTTCATTTAATGGATCAGGTTCAGAAATAATTATTAATTCAGAAATAAAGTCTTGGGGATTTTCACTTTTAAAATATCTATTTATATCTATTTTAGGTGATATTATCTTAATGGTAAATCCTAAGTCTTTTTTTTGACTCAATTTATGATTTTCTAAAATTGAGCTACCCCAAAAATAATTTATAAAAAAAATTGATATAGAAAAAACAAAAATTGTTATTTTTATTTTTTTTTTTAGATCAAAAAATAAAACAATTGGTAACAAGAATGTAAAAATAACAATTGAGTTGAAAGCATAAGTTCCTGTTATGGAAAGTAATTGTATAAATTCCAAATAATTAACAAAACTAAAGGCAATTAAATTCCAAGGAAAACCACCAAAGATAAAACTTCTAATGTACTCGAATACAGATAAAGAAGTTGATAATATTATGATTGATAAAAAATTTTTTTTTGGATTTAAAATAGAAAAAACTAATGTTGAAAATCCATAAAATAATCCAAAAAAGAGAGGTATTAAAATTAAGGCAAATGGTACTAGAGGTTTAAAAATATCATCAAAAGTAAGTGAATTAGTTATCCAATATAAATTTGAAATAAAGTAACCAAAACCAAATACCCATCCAATATAAAATGATATAAATTTATGTTTTGAATAAAATAACAACAACCACAAAAATGCAGGATATGAAAAAAAATTAATATAAAATAAATTATAAGGCGGAAGTGCAAAAGATGAAATTAAGCCTAGTGAGAATACAAATAAGTATACTAAAAATTTATTTTTATATAATAAAGTCAATTTACTTCATGAAAATAATTTAAAATTAGTTTTTCTTTTCTGTGCATTTTTTTAAAATCAATTAATTCCTTATGATCATAGCCAATTAAATGTAGATATCCGTGAATCCACATTTTATCAAATTCTAACAAAAAATTTGTTTCTTTTGATCTTTCTTTAACAATTTCATAACTGATTGCTATGTCACCTAAATATGTTTTTTTATTTTCTTTAATCTTTATTGGAAAAGATAATACGTCTGTAGTTTTATTTTTTTTTCTAAATTTAAAATTAAAGTGTTTCATTTGCTTATTGTTTGTCAAAAGTACTGAAAACTCATAGTTTTTTCGTTTAAACGAGGATGTCTTGGATAATATTTTTAATCTTTTATTTAAATATTCACTTGGACTTTTGATATTTCTTTTCCAAATTGAATAATCTGATATTACATTAGCTTTTATCATTCCTCAGAATTCTTATCAGAATATGCCTTAACAATCTTTGATATTAGTGGATGTCTAACCACATCCCTATGGTCAAAATCCACCACTGATATTTCATTTAGATGTCCAAGCAATTTTTTCGATCTGTTTAAACCTGAAAGTGATTTGTTAGGTAAGTCTATTTGTGAGGGGTCTCCGTTAATAACTATTTTTGAGTTTTCTCCTAGTCTGGTTAGGAACATTTTAATTTGTGTATCTGTTGCATTTTGTGCTTCGTCAAGAATTGCAAACGAATTTTTTAAAGTTCTTCCTCTCATAAAAGCTAAAGGAGCAATTTCAATGTCTCCAACTTCTATTTTTTTTTGTATCTTTTCAAAATCTAATAAATCATATAAGGAATCATATAACGGTCTTAAATATGGATCTACTTTTTCTCTCATATCACCGGGTAAAAAACCAAGTCTTTCACCAGCTTCTACAGCTGGTCTTGACAAAATAATTCTCTCAATTTTTTTTTCTAACAACATTGTCAATGCAACAGCAACTGCTAAATACGTTTTACCAGTTCCTGCAGGTCCTGCTGAAATAATGATATCAGATTCTTTTAAAGCTCTAACATATTCCTTCTGATTCTCTGACCTTGGGATTACAGATTTCTTCGGGCTTTTAATAATATATTCTATTTTTTTTTCAGGATTATTTTTTTGATCTATCATAAATTTATTTATAGAGGAAATTATATCTTTTTTTTCAATTGATCCATTATTTAAAAATTGCTCAGTCAAAAAAATTATAGCGTTTTTAACTATATTATTTTTTTCTAAGTCACTTTTTACAAGGATAGAGTTTCCTCTTGAATATAAACTGGTTTGAGTAATTTTTTCTAATTCCCTCAAATTATTATTAAACTCACCTGCAACACCAAGTAATAAGTCATTATTTTGGAATATTATACTTAGAGTATTATTTTCTGAATAAACAAATTTTAGTTCTGAAATAACTGTTTTTTTATTTAAATTACTCAACTTAAGCAGCTCGCTTTTTTTTATTTAAAGAACCAAATAAAGTATTCTGATTGCTACTTATAATTTTTACTCTAGCTATTTTACCAATATGACAATCACTACCTTCAAAAATTACAGGCGAGATATACTTATTTCTTCCAAAAAATTTATTTTGCTTATCTAATTTATTTTCAACAAGGACTTCGATGGTACTGTTTTCCATTGATTTATTTTTTTCTATTTGGTTATTGAATAATTTTTCCTGAACTAATTTTAGTCGTTCTTTAGCTATATTTCTATCAATCATCTCTAATTTTGAGGCTTTAGTTCCTGGTCTTGGACTAAAAATAAATGAAAAAGAGTTAATAAATTTAATTTTTTTTAATAAATTATGTGTATCTTCAAAATCTTTTTGTGTTTCTCCTGGATAACCAATAATAAAATCACTTGAAAATTCTATTTCATTATTAATTTCCTTTAATTGTTCATATATTTTCAAATAATCTTCTACGGTATGCTTTCGATTCATTAATTCTAAAATTTTGTTTGAACCGCTTTGGATTGGTAAGTGAACAAATGGCATTAATTTAGAACTTAAAGAGTAACATTGAATTAAATCCTCTGTCATATCTCGAGGGTGTGAGGTAGTGTATCTTATCCTCTTCAATTCTGAATATTTTTCCAAATGATTAATTAAATGAGAAAGTCTGTATTCTTTAGAATTTTCTTTATAAGAATATGCATTAACATTTTGACCAAGCAAAGTAATTTCTCTTGCTCCATTTTCAATAAGTTGTTCAGCTTCATTTATAACTTTATTAAATGGTCGAGAGTATTCAGGCCCTCTTGTGTAAGGGACCACGCAAAAATGGCAAAACTTATCACATCCTTCTTGTATAGTTAAAAATGCAGAAATTTTATTATCCTTATTTTTAACATCGTCAAAATATCCAAACTTTGAAATAGTATCGAATTCTGTCTCTTCTTGTTTTAAGTTTAATGTATGTTTTTTTAATAAGTTATTAACTTTATGATAAGATTGAGGTCCCAAAATAATATCTATATATGGCTCTCTCTTCAGCATTTCCTCATTTTCGGCTTGAGCTACACAACCAGCAACAACCATTACTGGCTTTTGTTTATTTCGGTACAATTTTTTAATTCTTCCAATTTCATGGTAAACTTTATCTTTAGCTTTATCACGTATATGACAAGTATTTAAAATATAACAATCTGCCTCTGATTGATTTGTAGTTTTAATGTAACCCAATTTGCTTACAGAGTCATAAATTCTATTAGAGTCGTACTCATTCATTTGACAGCCAAAAGTTTTAATAAATATTTTTTTTTCTAACATATTTAAACTTCTTTAAACTTTAAAAAACTTGCCATTTATTTTTTTTTGATTCCATAAAGCTCTAATTTATGATCCACTAATTTATATCCATACTTTTCAGCAACTTTTTTTTGCAATTTTTCAATTTCTTCATCTACAAATTCAATTATTTCTCCTGATTTTATATCAATTAGATGATCATGATGACTTTCCACTAACGTTTCATACCTGGCTTTTCCACCTTTAAAATCGTGCTTAGTAAGTATCCCAGACTCCTCAAAAAGCTTCACTGTCCTGTAAACAGTTGCTATACTTATTTTTGAGTCTAATTTTGAAACCCTTTTATATAATTCATCAACATCAGGGTGATCAGATTCTCCGTATACTTCTTTGGACTCAGATAAAACTTTAGCAATTATCTTTCTCTGGTCAGTAAGCTTAACACCTTTTTTTTGACAAATTTTCTCAATAGTTTCAGACATAATTTATTTTAACTTGAATATATAGGTTTTATCAAACTTTTAATTGATGTATTTTTTTCTTTTAATTTAGTCAAATTTTTATAATTTTTGTTCGTTAAATCATCAGATTTAAATCCAATTAAATCAGCTTTATTTGCTATAGATATTGCTTTTGCTATAGATAGTGAAATTCTTAAACTAGTAAATTTACCAGGTCCTAAATTTACATAGACTCTATCAATATTGCTTATTTTAATTTTTTTTTTTCTTAAAAAATTTGAGATTAGTTTCATAAAATTATCAAAATTTTCCCTACTGTTTATATGACTAGTGGTATATGATTGTTTTTTAGCAATAATGGCAAAGACAATTTTTTCATTAGCAGCATCAATAATTAAATTTATCATTTTTTTTGTTTTTTTTTTAAATGCTAATGCAGAGACTGTAAACAAAAAATATGAACCTAATGAAAAAGGTATATTAGCTTTGATGTACCACAGATTTGATGAAAACAAATATCCCTCAACTAATATTAGAATCGGGGCTTTTAAAAAGCACCTTAATATAATCAAAGATAATAATTTTGAATTTTTAAATCCCAAAAATTTTGAAAATGAATTTAAAAATGTAAGTGACAAAAAAAAAATTTTACTTACTGTCGACGATGCCTTTTCTTCATTCTATATAAATGCTTGGCCAATTTTAAAAGAAAATAAAATTCCAATTCTTTTGTTTGTATCAACAGAAACAGTCGGAAAAAAAGGATATATGAATTGGGATGAAATAATTAATATTTCGAAAGAAGATTTTGTGTTAATCGGAAATCACTCACACTCACATGAATATTTAACAAAATATAAATTTCAAGATTTTAAAAAAGATATAGATCAATCTATTAAAATTTTTCAAGACAAACTTAATTATAATCCAAGTTTTTTTTCTTATCCTTTTGGTGAGTATAGCTTGGAACAAAAAAAGTATATTTCTAGTAAATTTAATTTCGCATTTGGCCAACATTCAGGCGTAATTGATTTAAATAAGGATAAATACGAATTACCAAGATTTCCGATAAATGAAAAATATGGAGATTTTGAAAGATTTACATTTCTAATAAATCTTTTACCGATTCAATACAAATTATTGTCACCGGAAGATAAACTCATAATTGACACTAATAACCCTCCCTCCGTGACAATTGAGTTTTTTAAGGAACAAAAAAATATTAATTTAATCAATTGTTTTTCAAATGAAGGTGGAGAATGGAAAAACTCAAAGTTAAATTATTTAGATAATTTTATTAAGATTGAACTTGACGAAAAATTTTTACCAAGAAGAGGAAGAATTAATTGCTCCATGAAAGATGGAAATGTCTGGAGATGGTTTGGAACACAGTTTACACTAAACTAAATCAAATTTTTCATTTTCAAACTGGTAGGTAAAATTTCAACATCATCAAAATCCACTAAATTATTTTGTGTAATTATTTTTTTTAAGACTTCAGTGTATTCTTTTCCTGTCTCTGCATATTTTTCTAAAAAGTTTACAAGTTGTAAACTATCTAATTTTTGATTGTTATCTCTTTGAATTGCACGTTCAATTCTAAATTCTTTGTAACTGGAATGAGTATTTAAATTTCTTTGATAAGCTCTTACAGAGGCTTTAAGTATCTTAAATTTTGCAACTTTGTGTTTCTCATCTTTTTCAACATCCAATGGTCTAATGCCTTCACCTGACCAAGTCCACTGCCCAAATAAGGCATTTCCCTCTTGGGCAAATCTTGAACTTCCCCATCCAGTTTCTTTTGCTGCTTGAGCTATTGCTAATGAAACCGGAATTTCATCCATCCTAATTTTTAGCTTTGCCAAATCATTATTTTTTATTCCATATTGTTTAAATTTTAGATCGAGCCATGCTTTGTCGCGTTTTGTAGTATTGCTTTTATTTAAGATTTCAAAAAGTTTCTTTCTATCAAATCTAATTTTTAGGTTTTCCTCAATTATAAGTGGTAAAACTATTTTTATAAAAAGTTCTTTTCTCTTTTTTGGACTTTCAATATTTTTTAGTTCTTTAGGTAGTCTTGTAAGTTGATTTCCAGCATTTACTAGTTTAGTTTCTTTAACTATATCTAGGTTATATCCGTTATCATTAAACAACTCCTCTATTGTTGATGCACTTAATCTTTGTGGGTCCTCTTCATCTTCGTTTTTTCCAAAAACATCAATATCTTCAAAAATATTCCAGGTAAACCTTTCCTTTATAGAGTCTCCTAAAACTTTATTATTTTTTTTTTGTTTATCTAATATTTCATCAAAATTTTGTTTAGATGAATTGAGAACAACTTCATTTGATTTTAAATTATTTTTTATAAAACCAATTGAATTAGGCAATACTGAGAATATGAAAATAATAATAAAACTTGATAATAATGTTTTAAAAAAATTGATATTATTATTATCTAGTTTTTTAATTAATTTTTTTTTTGGCATTTTTAGCAAACTATTCTTTATAATTGATACTGAGGATATTATACAGCTAAAACTTCTTTTACTTCAGGAATATAATGACAAAGTAGATTTTGTACCCCCTGTTTTAAAGTTAAAGTTGAAGATGGACATCCCGAACAACTACCTTTTAATACTACTGTGACTTTTCCATCCTTAAATTCTTTGAAAGTTATATCTCCTCCATCTCTTGCGACAGCCGGTCTAATTTTGGTTTCTAAAATCTTAACTATTTTACTTTCTATTTCTCCATAATTTTTTTGTTTGTTTAGATCACTTGCTTTATTTATTATGAAATCATTACCATCATCGTAGTATTCGTTAAGATGAGAGATAACAATATGTTTTATGTTTTCCCATTTTTCATCTTGTGATTTATTAATTGACAAAAAATCTTCACTTAAAAAAATTCCTGTAACACCATTTATTGACAAAATATTTTTTAATAAAGGGATTTGTGTTTGACTTTCGTTTAAAAATTCATATGGCCCGTCATTAGATACTCCTTTGCCTGGTATAAATTTAAGAGAGTTTGGGTTTGGTGTTTCTTGTGTTTGAATAAACATTTTATTTATATAGCCATTAATTTTAAAATTTAAAGAATTTTAAAAACCTATAATTTCCTTCATTTCCTTAACTTTTTTTCCTGCAATTTGCTCAGCTTTATTCGCTCCATCTAAAAGTATCTTATCCAGATATTGCTCATCATTAATTAATTTTTTTATCTCATTAGAGATTGGTATTATTTTACTTGATAAAATTCCAGCTAATTCATTTTTTAAATAAGAAAAATTTTTACCACCAAATTCTTTAAGAGTTTTATCTAATGATTGGTTTGAAATACTAGAATAAATACCAAGAAGGTTTTCGGCTTCAGGTCTATCTTTAAGTTTCTGCACTTCATTTGGAATTGGATGAGAGTCGGTTTTCGCTTTTTTAATTTTATTAATTATTTCATCTTCTGAGTCTGTTAAATTAATCCTACTAAGATCTGAAGGATCTGATTTACTCATTTTTTTTAAACCATCTTTAAGGCTCATTATTCTTGAAAAATTTTTTTTTATCAACGGCTCAGGAACTTTTAAAAAATCTTTACAATTGAAATCTTTATTAAATTTTTGAGCTATATCTCTAGTTAATTCTAAATGTTGTTTTTGATCCTCACCAACCGGTACATGGGTAGCATCATAAAGCAATATATCGCTAGCCATTAAAATAGGATAAATATAAAGTCCAACAGATGCTTTTTCTTTATCTTTGCCGGCCTTTTCTTTAAATTGCGTCATTCTATTTAACCAGCCCATAGGTGCCATACAACTTAACATCCAAGCACCTTCTGCATGAGCATGAACTTTTGATTGATTAAAAATAATACTTTCATTTGGATCAATGCCACTGGCAATAAATGTTGCAGCTGTTTCTCGAATATTATTCTTTAATTGATCTTTATCCTGTTTAACAGTTATTGCATGAAGGTCCACGACACAAAATATACATTTATTTTTTTTGTCATTATTCAATTCAACAAAGTTTTTTATTGCTCCCAAGTAATTTCCTAAATGAAGATTACCTGTAGGTTGAACACCAGAAAATATTTTTTTGGACATCTCTTAATACTTTAAATTAATATCTGAAATTTTAAAGGCTTTTATAAGAAATGAAACTCCTATGTATGAAACGAAAGTTAATAAAACTATCAAAATAATAAATAAAAATTTATAATTATTTGCATAATCTAATGAGCTCGATAACAAATTAACTAAAAAATAAAAGATAAAAATAGAAATTATATTTGAGATAATAATTTTAATTATTTGAATTATAAAATTAGAACTAAATTTAAAGTAATTTTTGTTAATTACAAAAATTAATAAAATAATTCCATTAAACCAAGATGAAATTGTTGTTGATATTGGAATTATTATGAAACCAACTTTTGAAAAAAAGCTTAAACTTATAATTATATTTAAAATTACAGAAATTAATGAATATTTAAAAGGTGTTTTAGTATCATTTCTTGCAAATAAAAAAGTTGAAAATATTTTGATTAATGAAAAAGCAGGAAGCCCAAAAGAGAAATAAAATAAAGCTTTTGCAGAATTTTCAACACCTGTCTGATCGAAAGAACCATATCCGAATAAAGCTGAAGTTATTTGCTCTGAACCAACAATTAAAGCAAGAGATGCTGGTAAACTCAAAAATAAACTAAGCTCTAACGCTTTATTTTGAAGTTCTATTGTTTTTAGAGAATTTTTACTTTTAATATGCCTACTAAGATTTGGAAGTATTACAGTACCTATAGCAATACCGGCAATAGCTAAGTTAATCTGATAAATTCTATCAGCATAATATAAATATGAAACTGCACTTGCCTGAAAAGATGCAATAATTGTTCCAATTAAGATATTTATCTGCGTTACTCCAGATGAAAAAATACTTGGCAAAAGTTTACTAAAAAAAATTTTTACTTTTTTATTTATATGAAAAATAAAACTTATTTTTAATAGAAGATATTTTTTAACAAATATTAATAAAAAAATAAACTGAAGAATTCCTGCAATTGTAACTGAATAAGATAAGTAATAGACTAAATTATCATTTAACTTATCAGCATACAACAGGCAAATAATTAATAATATATTTAAAATTATTGGAGCTGCTGCGGCAGCTGCAAATTTATTATGCGAGTTTAAAATTGCAGAGAAAAAAGATGCAAGACAAATAAAAAATAAGAATGGAAAAGTAATTCTAGTGAGATCAATCACAAGATCCAATTTTTTTGTGTCATCTGAAAATCCTGGCGCAATAATTTTTATAAACGCTGGCATGAATATTTCAATTATTAGGATTGCGAAAAATAATCCTAATAACAATAAATTAAAAATTGTGTTGGCAAATGAATTCGCATCACTTTTCCCTTTAACAAGCTCTGAGGAATATGAGGGAACAAAGGCTGCATTAAAGGTACCCTCTGAAAATAATCTTCTGAAAGTATTTGGAATTCTAAAGGCAACAAAAAAAGCGTCAGCCAAAGGACCTGAACCAAGATAGATTGCTATAAAAAAATCTCTTATGTAACCAAGAACTCTACTTAATAAAACAAATAGACTAAATGTGCTTGTTGACTTAATGAGGTTCATAAATCATATTAGTGCTAAATTTACCTTAATTGTATATTTAATTAATAAATGAAAAAAAATAAAATTGAACATTATTCAGATAAAGAAGCTCTTGAGTTTCATATCTCAAATAAATCTGGCAAGATTGAGATAAACTCATCAAAACCGATGACTTCAAAAAGAGACCTGGCTTTGGCATATTCTCCAGGTGTTGCAGCACCAGTCAAGGAAATTTATAAAAATTCAGAACGTGCGTATGACTATACTACTAAGGGTAACTTAGTCGCTGTAATAAGTAATGGCTCAGCAATTTTAGGTCTTGGAAATTTAGGAGCTATTGCTTCCAAGCCTGTTATGGAAGGTAAAGCAGTTTTGTTTAAGAGATTTGCAGATATAGATGCTATTGATTTAGAGATTGACAGCAAAGATCCAAAAGAAATAGTTAACAGTATAAAAAACTTTGCTGTTAGTTTTGGGGGTATTAATCTTGAAGATATCGCTGCTCCAGAATGTTTCATAATTGAGGAAGAGTTAAAAGATATACTTGATATTCCAGTATTTCACGATGATCAACATGGAACAGCAATCATTACATCTGCTGCATTAATTAATTCAATTCACATAACAAAAAAAAAAATTTCTAACATTAAAGTTGTTGTAAATGGTGCAGGAGCCTCGGCAATGGCATGCTCAGATTTATTTATTAAATTAGGTGTAAAAAAAGAAAATTTAACCATGATAGATAGCAAAGGGGTAATTAGTTCAAATAGAAAAGGTTTGAATAAGTGGAAACTTAAATATGCAAAAAAAACAAAAAACAAAAATTTGTTTGATGCGTTAAAAAATGCAGATGTTTTTTTAGGTCTATCGTCAGCTGGTATATTAAAAAAAGAAATAGTTAAACGAATGGCAAAAAATCCAATTATATTTGCCTGTGCTAATCCAGATCCAGAAATATTACCTGAGGATGTCTATAAAGTAAGAAAAGATGCGATCATAGCAACCGGTAGATCAGATTATCCCAATCAAGTAAATAATTTAATTGGTTTTCCATATATATTCAGAGGTGCTCTTGATGTAAGAGCAAAAACAATAAATGAGGAAATGAAAATGGCTGCCGCTAATGCAATTGCAAAATTAGCTAGAGAAAGAGTTCCTGATGAGGTTGCAGCAGCGATGGGCGGAGATCGACCAAAATATGGAAAAGATTATATTATTCCATCTACATTTGATCCTAGATTAATAAGCGTAATTCCAGTTGCAGTAGCGAAAGCTGCAATGAAAAGTGGGGTTGCAAGAAAGAAAATTGAAAATTTTAGTTTATACTCTGATCAATTAAAACAAAGGTTAGATCCCTCAGTAACAATTCTGCAAGGAATAAATTCTAAAATTAAGAAAAATCAGAAAACAGTTGTTTTTGCAGATGGTGAAGATGAAAATACTTTAAAAGCTGCAATTGCATTTAAAAATAGTAATTTAGGAACTCCTATAATTGTTGCAAAAGAAAACATAGTTAAGCAAAGGTTGAAGGAAATTGGTTACGGAAAAAATTTGAATATTAAAATTGTTAATTCAACTAATAAAAAAATGAGAGACAAATACACAAAATTTCTCTTCAAGAAGATGCATAGAGATCAAGGTTTACTTGAAAGAGATTGTGATAGGATGATCAGAAATGACAGGGTTATTTGGGCATCATGCATGGTTGAATGTGGAGATGCAGATGCAATGGTAACAGGTAATACTAGAAGATATTCTCAATCACTTGAAAGGATAAAAAAAGTTATACCTGCTCGTAAAGGAGAAATAATGTTTGGTTTAAACATGGTAGTAAGAAAAGGAAAAACAGTATTTATAGGAGATACATCAGTTAACGAATATCCTTCATCTGAGGAATTAGCAAATATAGCAATTTCATCTGCAAGAGTTGTAAGATTGTTTGGAATTGATCCTAAAGTTGCATTTTTATCTCATTCAACATTTGGTCAACCAATAACAAGCAGAACAAAACATATTAGAGAGGCTGTGGAAATATTAAAAGAAAGAAAAGTAGATTTTAAATTTGATGGGGATATGCAACCAGATGTGGCACTTGATGATGAATATTCTGATTTATACCCATTTTCAGAAATAGTAGGTAAAGCAAATATTCTCATCATGCCTGGCCAACATAGTGCTGCAATTTCCTATAAAATTATGAAAACATTAGGAGACGCAAAAGTAATTGGTCCATTATTAATAGGTCTTGCTCAACCAATCGAAATAGCTCCATTGAGATCATCTACATCTGAAATTTTGAATTTAGCTTCGGTAGCTGCATATTCAGCGGGAGTAATTGATTATGGAAAAATTTGAATAAAAGCTAATTTTTTACAACTCTCAAATCATCAACTAAAAATATACTGGTGATTACATCTTCTACATCCAATATTTCTTTTGCTTCCCTAGTAACTTCATCTCTTTCAGTATCATTTTGAGCTATTCCATAAATATAAATTTTCTTTTTATAAGAATCTATATTGTAGTTAACTGATTTTACTTTTTTATTTGCTATTAAAGCCGCTCTAAGTTGTGATGTTAAAAGTAAATCTTTAGCAGATCTTTTAAAATTAAATTCTTCTTTTATTCTTAAATCATTTTTAACTGATCTAGCACCTTTTATTTCCCAAGCTAATTTTGTAATTTTTAATTTATCCTCAACTGAACTTACTTTTCCTGTAAGAAATATCCTTCCATCAAGAATTTTTGTTTTTACTGAAATAATATAACTTTTGTCTGCTGATAATAATTTTGCTCTCAAATTTTGCTGCATTATTGAGTCATCTATCTGGGTTCCTAAGCTCCTAGGGTCTAAAGCAATTGAAACACCAGTACCGAAAACACCTGTTGAAGAATAACCAACACAACCAGAAAAAATTATAAAACTTATCAAAAATAAAATTTTTTTAATTTTCATTTTTAATTTCTATACAATATTTATAAATTACTTTTTTAGAAATTTTTCTGTCTTCTGAAATTTTTTTTACAATATCTTTTATAGACATTTTTTTAATTAATTTATTTATTTTTTTTTTATCTGATTCTTCAAGTTCTTTGAAACTTAATCTTTCTTTTTTCATCTCAGAAATAACAACGGTTATTTCGCCTTTTCTCGAAAAATTTATTTTTGATAATTCATTTACTGATACTCTTATGTATTCCTCGTGATATTTACTTATTTCTCTACAAATTAGTATTTCTCTATTCAAAAAGAATTCTTTAATATCATTAATTCTTTTACTGAGTTTATTAGGTGATATAAAAAATATAATTGAACATTCAAGACTTGATAAATTTTGAAATAATTTTCTTATTTGATTTTGTTTTTCAGGTAGAAATCCACAAAAATAAAAATTATCAGAAAATCCACTTATTGATATTGCTGCACTGACTGCAGATGGACCTGGGATTGGAAAAACATCAATTCCATTTTTTGTACATTCTTTTACAAGTATTCTTCCAGGGTCTGAAACAGCTGGTGTTCCAGCATCAGAAACTAATGATACTATTTTATTATTTTTAAGAAGTTCTAATACTAATTCTAAATTTTTAGTTTCGTTAAATTTATGATTAGAAATTATTTTCTTCCTTATTTCAAATTTTTTTAAAATATTTTTTGAGACTCTTGTATCCTCACATAAAATTAAATCCGATTTTCTTAAGGTTTCAATTGCTCTATAAGAAATATCACCCATGTTCCCTATTGGTGTAGCAACACAATATAGCCCAGGTTTAAATTTATTATTATTTAAATTCATTTAAATTATTTATTTAATTATATTATTAAAACTAAAATGAAAACTTTTATTAAATTACTTTTTTGTGGAGCTATAATCATCCTAGCTTTAAATAAAAGTGCTTACTCAAAAGAAAAAATTAAAATTGGATTAATTGTTCCTCTAAGTGGAGAGAATTCTGCAATTGGTGAAAAAATCATCAAATCAGTTAGAATGGCAGTCAATAAGATTGATGACGAAAAAATAGAGATTCTCCCAAGAGATACAAAATCAAATCCTATTAATGCATTAAAAGTTTCTAAAGAATTATATCAAGAAGGTGTAAGAATTATTTTAGGACCAGTCTTCAATGAAAGTAATAAGTATCTCGATGACTTAAAAGATGTTATTTTCATTTCATTTACAAATAAATTAATTGATAATCCTAAAAATGTTATTAGTGCAGGTGTAAATGCAGTTTCACAAATACAGACAATAAAAGAGTTTAACAACAAAAGTAATTTATCAAAAAGTATTTTTTTAGTTCCAAGGTCAGAGTTTAAACAAGAAATAGAAATTGCAGTTAAAAAAACGAAGATAGAACATAAAGAAATTTTTTATTACGACAGAGAACCAACTAAACTTACAAAACAAATTGAGGATCTAACAAGATATCAAATAAGAAAAAATAACCTGCGAGATGAAATTAAAAGGATAGAAAGTTTATCATTTAAAGATAAAGATAAAAAAATTCAAAACCTAAAGAAAAGAGATACCCTGGGAAATATTGACTTTGACTCTGTAGTAATAGCTGATTTTGATGAAAATTTGAAAAGCGTTGCTACATCATTACTATATACAGATGTTTCCTCAAAAAGAATTAAATACATTACCTTAAACCAATGGTTTGATAATTCTCTTTTGAAAGAGACCTCTCTTCATCCCATATATTTTCCATCCATAAATAAAAATAATTATGAAATATTTTTAAATGATTTTAAGAATAATTATGGCCAAGATGGTGATCAACTATCGTTTTTAAGTTATGATTTGATTGGCTTAGTTTATTTTTTAATTTTAGAAAATGATTTTAAGATTTCAAAAAATATATTTTACAAAAAAAATAAATTTAAAGGAAAGATAGGAATTTTTGAAATTAATAAAAATGTAATTACGCATCAATTAAATTTTTATAGTGTTGAAGATAATCAATTCAAAAAAATTTTCTAATTTTTTTGAATGCATTAAAACGATGATCTATTTTATATTTTTTTTGAGGTTCTAGCTCACCAAAAGTTAATCTTTTTCCTTTTGGTATAAAAATTGGATCATAGCCAAAACCATTTTTTCCTTTTTTTATATTAGAGATACGACCTTCAATTTTACCAACTTTACTCACAAATTTTCCATCTGGCCAAAATATTGTTAGAACACAGATAAATCTGGCTGTAATTTTTTTCTTTTTCCAATTTTTATCTTTCTTATAAATTTCTCGGTATACTTTTTTAATGGCTAAATCAAAATTTCTTTTTTTTCCAGCCCAGTCTGCTGAGTATACTCCTGGTTTTTTATTTAAAATATCAATCTCAATTCCAGAGTCATCGGACATACAAATTTTTTTAGTTTTTTTTGAAAAATATTTTGCCTTGAGTAGTGAATTTTCATAAAATGAAGTGCCTGTTTCTATAGGACTAGAAATTTTGTAGTCTAAATTAGAATATAATTTTAAACTTTTAGGTAGTAGATCTGCAATTTCCTTCAGTTTTCCTTTGTTATTTGAGCCAATAAATATTTCTTTAATTTTTTTTTTGGACATCTAGAAATTATGTATTTTCTTACCATATAAACATATATGGACAAGGAAGAAAATAAAGATAACACTTCAGCACTAGAAACTGAAAATGATCACCAATCATCAGAAAAAGTTGTTGATGACCAAAAAGTTAGTAGCGATAATATAGAAAAAGAAAAAGAGGTTAAACTATCACCAGAGGAAGAATTAAAAGCACTCAAAGATAAACTTGCGAGAACTTTCGCAGAAATGGAAAATCAAAGAAGAAGATTTGAGAAAGAAAAAGACGATGCTTATGAATATGGTGGATATTCATTTGCTAAAGAAGCCCTTAACTTGTTAGATAATCTCGAGAGATCAAAAGTCGCTTTAGAAAATGACGAAAAATTAAAAAATACCGATGCACTCAAAAAAATTACTGAACATTTGGATATTATTAGTAATGACATGCTTTCAATATTTAAGAAAAATAATATTGAACCAATCAAATCAATTAATGAAAAACTTGATCCAAATCTACATCAAGCGATGATGGAAGTGGAAGATGATACAAAAGAACCTGGCACAATTGTTCAGGAAATTCAAAGAGGCTTTATGATGAAAGGCAGACTATTAAGACCGTCCTTAGTTGGAGTTTCAAAGAAAAAAGCAGAGGAAAGTGAAAAAGAAAATCAAAAAGATGAAAAAAACTAGTAAAAACAACCAAAATTTAAGTAGCAAAGATGGTTGTAGTATAAAAATTAGCACTTATATGACCGAAAGGAATTAATATTATGAGCAAAGTTATAGGAATTGATCTTGGAACTACAAATTCTTGTGTCGCTGTGATGGAAGGTACACAAGCTAAGGTATTAGAAAACGCTGAGGGAGCAAGAACAACCCCTTCAGTTGTAGCCTTCTCAGATAATGATGAAAAATTAATTGGTCAACCCGCAAAAAGACAAGCAGTAACAAACCCTGAAAATACAATTTTTGCTGTAAAAAGATTGATTGGAAGAAATTTTGATGATCCATCTGTTAAAAAAGATGTTGAGACTGCTCCATTTAAAATTGTTAATTCAGATAAAGGGGATGCATGGATTGAAGCAAAAGGAAACAAGTATTCTCCATCTCAAATATCTGCATTCACACTTCAAAAAATGAAGGAGACAGCAGAAAAATATTTAGGTCAAGAAGTTTCACAAGCTGTAATAACTGTTCCAGCTTATTTCAATGATGCTCAAAGACAAGCTACTAAGGATGCAGGGAAAATTGCAGGCTTAGAAGTTTTAAGAATTATTAACGAGCCAACTGCGGCTTCACTTGCTTATGGATTAGATAAAAAAACAAATAAAAAAATTGCTGTTTATGATTTAGGTGGAGGTACTTTTGATGTCTCTATACTTGAGCTAGGAGATGGGGTATTCGAAGTTAAGTCAACGAATGGTGACACTTTCCTCGGTGGTGAAGATTTTGATAACACAATAGTCGAATATTTATTATCTGAATTTAAAAAAGAAAATGGAATTGATCTCAAATCTGACAAATTAGCATTACAAAGGCTAAAAGAGTCTGCTGAAAAAGCAAAAATTGAATTATCTTCAGCTGCACAAACAGAAATAAATTTACCATTTATCACTGCAGATAAAACTGGTCCGAAACATATCAATATGAAAATGACCAGAGCAAAACTAGAGGCACTTGTTGAGGACCTTATTTCAAGAACAATCCCACCATGTGAAACGGCTCTAAAGGATGCTGGTTTAAATGCAAGTGAAATTGATGAAGTAATTCTAGTTGGTGGAATGACAAGAATGCCTAAAGTAATAGAAGAGGTTAAGAGCTTCTTCGGTAAAGAACCAAATAAATCTGTAAATCCTGACGAAGTTGTTGCAATGGGAGCTGCTATTCAAGCAGGAGTTTTACAGGGTGACGTTAAAGATGTACTTTTACTTGATGTTACACCACTATCTCTTGGAATTGAGACATTAGGTGGAGTTTCAACTAAGCTAATAGAAAAAAATACAACAATACCAACTAAAAAGAGCCAAGTTTTCTCGACAGCAGAAGATAACCAACCTGCAGTCTCGATAAGAGTTTTACAGGGTGAAAGAGACATGGCTTCAGATAATAAGGTTCTAGGTAATTTCGAACTAGTAGGTATTGCACCAGCACCCAGAGGTGTTCCTCAAATTGAAGTTACATTTGATATTGATGCAAACGGTATTGTAAATGTGTCTGCAAAAGATAAGGGAACTGGTAAAGAGCAAAAAATTCAAATCCAGGCATCAGGAGGTTTAAGTGAAGATGAAATAAATCAAATGGTTAAGGATGCTGAAACAAATAAAGAGGCTGATAAGAAGAAAAGAGAAGCAGTTGATGCTAGAAACCAAGCTGATACTTTGCTTCATTCTACAGAAAAAAATTTAAAAGAACATGGTAGTAAAGTTTCTGATGCAGATAAAAAAGCTATCGAGGATGCATCAGCAAATGTTAGAAATGCATTAAAAGGGACTGACGTAGAGGAGATTAAAAAGAAGACCCAAGATTTGGTTCAAGCTTCTATGAAACTAGGAGAAGCTATTTACAAATCACAACAAAGTACTAAACCTGGTGAAGCACCTAAAGATGCAAAAGATGAAGGGAAAAAAGACGATAATGTTGTTGATGCAGACTTTGAAGAAGTAAAAGACGATAAAGAAAAGAGCGCCTAAACTATCAACCATTTGTCTATAACTAGTTATGGCAAAAAGAGATTACTATGATGTATTAGGTGTTGAGAAAAGTGCTAGTCCCGACCAAATAAAAGCAGCATACAGAAAACAAGCAGTAAAATATCACCCTGACAAAAATAAAGGTGATAAAGGAGCTGAGGAAAAATTTAAAGAAGCCTCAGAAGCATATCACGTTTTATCAAACTCAGAGAGAAAACAGAATTACGATAATTTCGGACACGCAGCTTTTGAAAATGGCGGAGGTGGTAGAGGAGGGTTTGGAAACTTTGACTTTTCAGGCTCCTTTTCAGATATTTTTGAGGATTTTTTTGGAGAAGGATTTGGTGGAGGTGGAAGAAGATCAAGAAGATCTAATAACAGAGGATCTGATTTAAGATATGATCTCTCAATAACCTTAGAAGAAGCTTATACTGGAAAAAAACAAGATATTAAATTCTCAACTTCTGATAAATGTGATGTTTGTAACGGATCAGGTTCAAAACCAGGCTATAGTGCAAGCACGTGTTCAATGTGTGGAGGACATGGACAAGTTCGGTCAAGCCAGGGGTTTTTTACTGTACAACAAACTTGCCCTCAGTGTGCAGGTTCTGGTGAACAAATAACTCACCCATGTACAAACTGTGGTGGCACAGGTAAAAAACAAACAAGTAAGAGACTATCTGTGACTATTCCTAAGGGAGTAGACGATGGAACTAGAATTAGATTATCTGGTAAAGGAGAAGCTGGATCAAGAGGAGCAAGTAATGGTGATCTTTATTTATTTATTAATGTTGATTCACACGAACTTTTTAAAAGATCCGAGGTAAATTTATTTTTTGAATTTCCTATTTCTTTTACAGATGCAGCATTAGGAACAACAATTGAAATACCAACTATAGATGGAGGAAAAGCAAAAATAAAAATCCCCGATGGGACACAAAGTGGAAAACAATTTAGATTGAAGGGTAAAGGGATGCCATTTATGAGAAGAGGAGACTATGGGGATTTATATGTTCAAGTTAATACTGAAGTCCCAGTATCTTTAAACAAAGAGCAAAAGGAATTACTTGAGAAATTTAGAAAAATTGAAAACGAAAGATCAAATCCAAGCATTAAAAAGTTTTTTCAAAAAGCTAAGAATTTTTGGAGAAAATAAATGAAAAAAAAAATTAAATATATTATTTTTGGAATTATTTATATTTTAGCGATTTTAATTCTTGGTGCTTATTTTTATAAAGAGGGAATAGGAATAATTTAAGTTAATATAAGATGAATTTAAAAAAATATTTTGGAAGATTCTAATAAGTTAATTGAGCGTGGATTTGAATTACACAAAAAAGGTAAAGTAAAAGAAGCATTAGAACTTTACTCAGAAGCTCTATCTTCACAAAATTCAAATCCAAAATTATTATTTTTGGTTGGACTTGCAAATCTACAAACTAGTAATTTTGTGAGTGCAATAGATTTTTTCCAAAAAACAATTTCTTTGGATCCAAATAATTATGGAGCATACAATAATCTTGGTGCAGCATATCAAAACCTTAATCAATTTAATGAAGCAATTAATATTTATAAAAAATTAATTTTGATTAAGCCTGACTTTTCAGAGGCCTATAATAATTTAGGAAATTGTTTGGTGAAACTAAACAATTTTAATGAGGCAATCAAAAATTTTTCAAAAGCCATAGAATTAAATCCTAAAAACTTTATTTCATTAGCAAACTTAGCTAATACACAAAAAGAAATATTTAAATTTGAAGATGCAATTAACAATTATAAAAAGTCTATTAGTTTAAATAATAATTATTTATTGGCAATTAATAATCTTGCCAACACATATCATGAGTTAAGAAGATATAATGAGGCATTAGAAAATTACAGAAAAGTTTTTGAAATTAATAAAAATTATAAGTTTTTATTAGGAAGATTAATTCACTGCCAAATGTATTTATCTGACTGGAAAGATTTTGATGACACTATAAATAATTTAACTTCATCTCTAAAACACCAAGCTAAAGTATGCGCACCATTTGTTGCATTAAGTTCTTTTGATAATCCTGAATTACATAAAATATGTGCAGAAATCTATGCCAATGAAAAATCATCAGTATTAGATGTACCAACTATTGAACATAGAAATAGAGAAAGTAAAAAGTGCAAAGTAGGTTATTTTTCGCCTGATTTTAGAAATCATCCAGTTCTTCATTTAATTCGCGATGTATTCAAGAGACATGATAAATCAAAATTTGAAATATATGGATTTTCTTTTGAACCAAATAAAAATGATGAACTGACTGAAGAAATTAAAAAAGATTTTTTTGAATTTATAGAGGTGAAAGATATGTCTGCTGAAAAAATACGTAATATTTGCAGAAAAAAGGGTCTTGATATTGCTATAGATTTATGTGGGTTTACAAATTTTAATAGATTTGAAATTTTTACTCATCGATTAGCTCCTGTTCAAATAAACTACTTAGGCTATCCTGGAACTATGGGTTCAAAATATTTTGATTATATTATTGCTGATAAGACAATTATACCAGAGGAGGAAGCAGTAAATTATAGTGAGAAAGTAGTTTATCTTCCTAATTGTTATCAACCAAATTCCAACTATAAAAGTCTAGATATAAATAGTGTTAAGAGAGATATATACAATTTACCGAGTGATAAATTAATATTTTGTAATTTAGGGTCAAATCATAAAATTACTCCAGAGGTATTTGACTCTTGGATGAATATTTTAAAAAAAGTACCCAATAGTATTCTTTTACTGCTCAAGCCTAATGAATATGCAATTGATAATATTGAAGCTGAAACATCTATTAGAGGGATAGATAAAGAAAGGATATTTTTTGCAGAGAGTTTACCTCATCATGATCATTTAAAACGACTCAAACTTGCTGATATTTTTCTTGATACTTTTCCTTATAATGCTCATACAACTGCTAGTGATGCAATAAGAATGGGACTACCTATTATAACTCTAAGTGGAAGATCTTTTGCTTCAAGAGTATGCACTAGTATACTTAAACAAGTGAAAATGGAAAAACTATCCGCAAGTTCTTTAAAAAACTATGAAGAGATGGCAATTCAGTTAGGAAATGATGAAAAAAAGTTAAATCAAATTAAAAAAGAATTAAAAGATAATTGCTTAAACTCCCCTTTATTTCGAGTTCAGGATTTTACAAAAGATTTAGAAAAGATTTTTTTAAAATTAATACAGAAAACTTAATCTCTTGCCAATTTAATAAATATATCCCCCATACCTCCTTGGACTTCCTCAAGTGGGGCATTGTTTCTTAATTCACAGTACTGTCCAGTCACTTCATGACCATCAATTGCAGCGATACTTTGAGCATTACACATTACTGCATTATGAAATAAACCAATTACCAAACTTTCGTCTAATACAAATACCTGGCTATCATCAAGTTTATTTCCATTACAAAAATAATTCTTGTTTACTTCTATTGGAAAATCTTTTTTACCACATGGATTTTTAATAGTGAGAACAAAAAATTCTTTTTCACCATCAGTAAAAGTATATTTCATTTTTTTAACTTTGGAGTATTTCATCAAGTCACATGAACACGGATAACAACACTTGTAATAAAACCCGCAGATTTTCTCATCATTTTTATCATTTTTCATATAAACAAATTCAGGTTTGCTATTTGGATCAATCAATGATCCAGAAACAGCACAATATAATTTATTGTATTCAATAAAATCTTTATACGAAATTTCTTTACTTAAGATGTGTTTAAAAAATTTTGGCCCAGCCGCATTTCTATTCTGATCTGGAAAAATTTTAGGCCAATCTTTTACTAAGTCAGCATAATAATTAAATTGTTTTGAATAAGACGGTTTTATTAAACTAAAAGTTATTAGCAGAAAAAAAATTGTAAAATATTTTAATTTATTCATTTTATTACAATTTTAGAATACTTTAATTTCTTTACTTATTGAATTGAGTATTATTGTCCTATTTTTTTTGTTTTACATCTATTGTCTGATTAAGCTCATTAATTTTTAATGACTGAGAAGAACCATCGGTCCAAACAATTTTAATAGAAATATTTTTTTCATTCTTTCTAATGCCATAATGAGCAACGGGTTCCATCTGACACAAATATCCTGAGCCAGCATCAATTGTTTTGGCATGATTTCTTTGATTTGAATTTAGTATGACTGTTGCTCCCCGTGCAGGTGCTCCAAACTTATTTAAAGGTTTAATTCTAATATAATTAAAATCTTTCTTTATATCTGCTTTATACATTGTCAAAGGTTGCATACCAGATTCTCCATGAGAAACTAATAACTCTAAAATTCCATCTTCATCAATGTCAGCGACTGCTGCTCCTGTTCCTAAACCATTGGACTCATAAGCATTTTGAATTTTTATCTCTTCAAAAAATCCATTTTCTCTGATTTTGAATAATTTATTTGGCTCACCAATATTATTCATAAATATCTCATCATAGCCGTCGTTATCAAAGTCCGCTGATATTACTGTTCTAATTCTAGTAGGAATATTATAAGTCGGTGTAGCTATATCTTTAAATTTGTTATCTTTTAAAACATAAGCTCTATGATAACCATTCCAATTAGATGTAACTAAATCTAATCTACCTCTATAAAGTATATCTGTTAAAGTTGTGCCTCTTCCATTCTCATATTGATCATCAACCTTGTAATCTTCAGCTATATCCTGGAAGTACCCATCAGAATTATAGTATAAAAAATTTTTACCTCTTTCGTTAGCTGCAAATATATCAATTTTACCTGAAATAATATTGCCTGCTACAACAGCTCTTCCACCTGTAATTTTATCAATTTTAAGCTGCTTAGCTAAATCTAATATTTGTCCAGTGGTAAGTTCATAAAATCTTGTTGGACCACCATAATTGGCGACATATATGCCATACTTTCCATCACCATTTCTGTCAACGCACACAACAGATCTTCCAGCAGTTAAGTTTAAATTTTTTTTGTTAATGTCTTTTTCAAATAAATCAATGAAACCGTTATCAGTTTTGTCTACTAATCTATCTGAATATTTTTTTTCACCACTATATGTATCAGTATTTAAAAAATAAATTTCTTCGAAACCATCTTGATCTATATCACAAGCAGCTACTCCAATTGTTTTTCTCTCATGATCATCAAACACTTCACTTTTATTTATATTAACCATTTTTCCGTTTTGGTAGGACAAAGCTAAATTTGAAAAGCCAAACCCAGTAACTATAAATTCATATTTATTATCCTGATTTACATCAGTAACAGAGACCCCATAACTTAGCCTAAAATCATTATTTTCAATTAGAGATGTAATATCTTTAAAAAAGTCTGCTTTTGATTGATTGGTAAACACAAAAAAACATAAAACCAAAAAAAATTTTAAAAGGTATTTTGTAAGCATTATTGTTGTATATTGTTATAAAAAATATATTAAAATAAATTAATGAGCAAAGTAAAATTAGCGATATCTGGTTGCATGGGACGAATGGGCCAACAACTCATAAAATCTTCTAGATTGAATAAAAATTTTAAATTAACAACACTAACAGAAAATAGAATAATAAAAAAAAAAATTGCTGGGATAAAACCTAGTTTGAATGATGAATATTCTTTTAAAAATGTCGATTTAATTATCGATTTTACTGTTCCTAGATGTACTTTTGAAATTCTAAAAATAGCATCAAAATTAAAAAAAAGAGTTGTTATTGGTACAACTGGATTTACTAAAAAAGAAGAGAGTTTTATCAAGAAATTTTCAAAAAAAATTCCTATTTTAAAAGCTGGAAATATGAGTTTAGGTATAAATTTGTTAATGTATTTGACTGAAATAGCATCTAAATCATTAGGAGATAGTTTTTTAAGTAAAGTCTACGAGGTTCACCATAAACATAAGATAGATCACCCATCAGGAACAGCATTAATGTTAGGTAAAGGCATTGCAATTGGTAAAAATAAAGATTTTTATAATTTGCTTGGAAAAAAATACTTAAATAAAAAAAGATTTCCTTTTGGGAAAAAAATTAATTTTAACTCCATACGTAAAGGTGAAACTATCGGGGAACACGAGGTAAAATTTTCCAGTGGTAAAGAAATTATAACACTCAATCATGAAGCATTTGATAGAGCTTTATATAGTGAAGGAGCTTTGACAGCAGGTAAATGGTTAATGAAAAAAAAGCCTGGCTTATACTCAATGAGAGATGTGTTAAATTTTAAATGAACGAAGAGCAAAGAGCAAAAATTGTTCTTAGAATTTTAAACAAAATTTATCCAAAAACACCAATCCCACTTAAACATAAAAATATTTTCACATTACTAGTTTCAGTACTTTTATCTGCGCAGTGTACAGATGTTAATGTAAATAATGTGACAAAAAATATATATCCTAAATATAATAGACCAGAGCATTTTGTAAAATTAGGACGAAGAAAAATTGAAAAACTGATTAGAAGTATTGGTATTTTTAGGATTAAAGCAAAAAGTGTTTATAATCTATCAAAAACCTTGGTTGAAAAATATAACGGTAGAGTTCCAAAAACTTTTGAACAGTTAGAGGAATTACCGGGAGTTGGACATAAGACAGCTAGTGTAGTGATGTCACAAGGATTTGGATACCCTGCTTTTCCAATAGATACCCATATCCATAGACTTGCACAAAGATGGGGTTTAACTAATGGAAAAAACGTAGTTCAAACAGAAAAAGATCTTAAGAGGCTTTTTCCTAAAAAATATTGGAACAAGTTGCATCTACAAATAATTTATTATGGAAGAGAATACTGTAAAGCAAGAGAGTGCTATGGTTTATCTTGTAAAATCTGTACTACTTGTTATCCTAATAGGAAAAAACCACTTTTAACTAAGAAAGCATAAACAATGAAAATATTAGGAATTGGAAACGCGATTGTTGACGTAATTTGTAAAGTAGAGGATGATTTTATTTCAAAAAATAATTTAACGAAAAGTACAATGAAATTAATTTTTGATGATAAAGAATTCAAGGAATTATTATCAAATCTTAAGATAGAAAAAACTGTATCAGGTGGATCTGTTGCAAACTCAATTGTTGGCTTATCTCAACTTGGAAATGAGGTGGGATTTATCGGAAAAGTAAATGATGACGAACTTGGCAGTAAATATGAGGATGGACTTAAAAAAGAAAATGTAAAATATTTTTATACTAAAAAAAAGGAAGAGTTACCTACAGGAACTTGTTTAATTTTAGTAACACCAGACTCTGAGAGAACAATGTGTACTTTTTTAGGAACTGCTGGAAAAATAAATGAAAATGACGTTAGTTCTGATGCTATTAAACAAAGTGAGATAATACTTCTAGAAGGATATCTTTGGGATGAAGGAGAGCCTAAAAAGGCATTTGAAAAAGCAATTCAAAGTGCGAACAAAGTAGCCATGTCCCTATCTGACCAATTCTGTGTTGATCGTCATAAACCCCATTTTTTAGAACTCGTAAAAAATAAATTAGATATAACTTTTGCAAATGAGCAAGAAATTATGTCATTAATTGATGCAAAATCTTTTGATGACGTAATAAATTTTTCAAAATCACTTGGAAAAATAATTGTTTTAACTAGAGGTGAAAAAGGTGCAGTAGCCATTAATGGAGATGAGGTTGTTGAATGTGGTGTAAAACAAGGTCTTAAGATTGTTGATTTAACAGGAGCTGGTGACCTTTTCGCTGGAGGATTTCTTCATGGATATGTAAATAAGATGTCTTTGAAAGAAAGTCTTGATAAAGGTACTGAAATGTCCTCTAAAGTTATTCAGCAGATAGGTGCAAGACTTTAAAAGTCTATTTTTTTTTTCTTTTAAAACTACCTTTACCTTTTTTAGGTTTTACAATCCGTATTTTATATTTTTTGGTAAACAGATCTTTAGCAATAAGGTTTTTTTTATTTTTCATTTTTTTTTCAATGATTTTTAAGAACTAATTCTAATTTGGTATTGATATTGTTATCTTCTTTATTCACTTAATAGAATAACCTAACTTATAGCTTTTTATAAAATTGTCGTCCTCAAAAACATCTTTTATTTTTTTTCTAAGCCTATAAATGTGAGTTTCAACTGTATGAGTTTCTAGTTTTGAATTATGGCCCCATACTTCTGTTTGCATTCTAGAAATCCTTACAGGTTTTTTTGACTTACTTAGGAAAATTAAAATATTTGCTTCTCGTTCAGTTAAGTTTAAATATTTAGTGTTGTAACTAATTTTTCGTGAATTCAGGTTTAATTTATAGTGACCTATATTAATTTCAGCTTGCTGAGTGTATTTATTTTTAAGAAATTTTATATTTATATTCTCAATTAACTTAGTAATTTCAATTGGAAATTTTGTATTGTTTAATTGATTATCAATATTACTTATTAGTTTCTTTGAGATAAACAAATAATTATCTTTTATATTTTTGTATTCTTCTATATTTGAATTTTTATCGATATTTAATATTTTAAAATTTAGTTGACTCTCAAACTCCTTAAGAATTTCAAATAAAATTTTAAAATCATAAATTAGTAAAGTCTGATTATTCATATATAATTAAGATATGACAATTGTTTTAAAAAATAAAGCAACTCTTCAAATTGACGATTTTAATTTTAGATGCTCTATTGGTAAAAAGGGCCTAAGTAATAAAAAAAAGGAGGGCGATAAAAGAACTCCAAAAGGGAAATTTTCACTTGGAAACTTATATTATAGAAAAGATAGAATTGTAAAACCTTTTACAAAGTTAAAATGTATACCAATTAAAAAAAGTATGGGCTGGTGCAATGATGAAAAAAACAAAAAATATTACAATAAACCAGTTAATATTAATCAAAAAGTCAGACAAGAAAAACTTCTTAGAAAAGATTATAAATATGATTTAATGATACCTATAAATTATAATTCAAATGTAAGACGATTGGGTAAAGGAAGTGCAATCTTTCTGCATTTAACAAAAAATTATCAACCTACTGCTGGATGTGTAGCTTTAAGCAAAAAAGATTTTATCATATTATTAAAATTAATTAATAAGAAAACGCAAATCAAATTAACCTAACCTCTTTGACCAAAAATGCTAGAGCCAATCCTTAAATATGTAGATTTGTGATCAACAGCATTTAAATAATCTGAAGACATTCCCATGCTTAATTCACTGAGATCTATTGTTTCATTAAGCTTTCTCATTTCAGAAAAAAATTTTGATGAATCTTCTCCAAATGGAGGAATACACATAGTACCGATAATATTTAATCCAAGATTCTTTGCAAAATTGTAAAAATCCAATAAATTATTTTTATTTATTCCTGACTTTTGACTTTCATCTCCTAAATTTATTTGAATAAAAATTTTAAGTTTTTTATTTTGTTTATTTTGCTCATCAGCAATTTTTTTTGCTAATTTCTCACTATCTAATGAATGAATATAATCAAAGATGTTTACTGCAGATTTGACTTTATTAGTCTGTAATTTTCCGATCAAATGTAAATTTATTTTATTGTTATTGATTTTTATATCTTTCCATTTTTCGATTGCCTCTTGAACCTTGTTTTCGCCGTAATCTAAATGTCCATGATTAATCAAAGGTAAAATATGATCAATTTTAAAAGTTTTAGAAACAGCAATTATTTTAGGAATTCTCTCTTTATCGATTGAATTAGATAATTTTGATTTGATTGAAGCTTGAATTGATATTAAATTTTGAACAGATTGATGCATAAAAACTTGTTTTATAAATTTTACTTTATAGATAAATTTAAAAAAAATAACATTGATTTACTAGATAAAAATACTCGCATTATTTACAGAAACTATAAAAAAAAAATAAATATCGAAGATATAATTTTGTTAAGAGATTATTGTAGAAAGAAAGGTTTAAGATTTTTCTTATCTAATAATATTAAACTTTCAATAAAATTAGATTTAGATGGTGCTTATATCCCCTCTTTTAACACAAATACCAATCACTTATCTTATAATTTAAAACAAAAATTTGAATTAATAGGCTCTGCTCATAATTTAAAAGAAATTAGAATTAAGGAGAAACAGAATGTAAAATTTATTTTTATTTCCTCTGTTTTTAAGAAAAATAAAAACTACCTAGGTATAAATAAATTTAGAATAATTGAGTCTTTTACTAAAAAGAAAGTAATAGGATTAGGAGGATTGTCAAAAGAAAATCTTAAGCTTTTAGAACTTACAAAAGCAAAAGGTTTTGCTGGCATAACATTCTTTCAAACAAAAAAAAAGGCCCCATAAAGGGGCCCTTTTTAAAATTACTTTTCAGTAATTAGAATGCAAATACAAAGTTAACTTCGTATCCAGTATTGTCTGCAGCTGCAGCATTACCTACGTTGTCAACTTGTGAATGTGTTCCTGAGATAGTCATTCCACCAGAAGTGTAAGAGAAACTTACTCCTGTAGCTTCTTGGTTTTCTGTGCTACCTTCAAGATCTATTTCAGAAATGTTATATGAAACAGATAAATCATCACTTACTGCATAAGATACACCGATTGCTGTAAAGTCTTCGTCTGAACTTGCAGCTTGCGAGTCAGATTCGTTTACTTGGTATCCAATAGTAAATGCTCCCATTGCATATTTAACACCAAAAATAGTGTTATCTATAGAGTTAGCAGCATTGTTATTTTCACCCATAGCAGCATATAATGTTAGACCTTCCATACCAGTGTACATCAAACCATAGTCCATTGAACTATCAAGTGCAGTTGCACCATTTGATGGAGTGTATGAAGCTTTAAGTGCTAAACCATCCATTACTGTGTAGTCGTAAACAAAGATGTTTTTAGTGCTTGCAGCGTTTGTAGCGCCTTTGATTGTACCATTAACTGTAACACCATGTGCTTCTTCGTTTGCAGATGGAGTCATATCATCCCAAGATCCAACTGGTCCTGAAGTACCATCACCTGAGAATGTTAATTTACCCATATCGCCTGTATCGATCACGATATTTCTTGTATCCATTACATCACCATCAAGTTCTAGTGTTGTAGAAACAGTAAAACCATTATCCATTTCACCACTTGCTGAGAATGTAACTGAGTCAGTCATTGACCAACCATTACCGTCATCACCATTGTCTTGACCTAAGAAGTTTATAGAAGTAGATGCTGAAGCTGATACTGTTGCAGCTTGAGCTTGTCCAGCAACTAAAACTGTTCCTAATGCAGTCAATCCAATTTTCTTTAGATTGTCCATATTAATCCTTTCGTTATTGTTTAATATTAAACAGGATACCCTTACCAATTATTTACATTTAATGTTTATAATCTTTGTTTTTATATATGATTTTTGCAAAAGTGTTGTAATTATGCATCACTAAAAATTAAGTATTTTAGGGCTTTTTTTCTGTATTTTAATTAAAACGTGTATATTTTATTCAAATTCAACTAAAAACAATAAAACTAGATGAAAATGATAACAAACTTCGTAAATTTAACTCGCTTTATTTTATTGGGATTCGTTATATTCGGACTTAGTTCATGTAAAACAGTTGAAAGTATCCCTGGAGGAGATGCGAGAAAAAATCCACCTGACCCAAAAGTAAGAGTAAAAAAGAATTTAGAAGAAGGAAGAGGTTTTAGAATGGATCAAGCTTTCAAAAAAGATGGCAGAGGTGGTGACTTCGTTTTTGCTAGTTCAAATGAGCTTTGGAGAGCTTCTTTAGATACAATAGATTTTATGCCTCTTGCATCTGTTAACTATGGTGGAGGAATTATAATTACTGACTGGTATTCTGATGATAGTAATACAAATGAGTCGGTAAAAATTTCTATTCGGTTTTTAACAAACGAAGTAAGAACTGATGCAATCGATATAAAAGTGTTTTTCAAACAGTGTAATCAAATTATTAATTGTAAAGTAATTCAAAAAAAGGGACCACTAGTAGCTGAATTAAAAAAACAAATATTAACTAAAGCTACGATTTATAAAAAACAGAATAAAGATAAAAATTTTAAGCCCTATGCAGGCAAAACGGGCAACTAAGAAAATTAATTGTTAAGTGACCTCTTCAGAAAGATATAATTTTAAAGTAATTGAACAAAAGTGGCAAGAAAATTGGCATAAACAAAAAGTTTTTCAGGCAAAAGTAGATCATTCAAAAAAAAAATTTTATTGTCTTGAAATGTTTCCATATCCATCAGGTAGAATACATATGGGGCATGTTAGAAATTATACAATAGGTGATGTTTTATCCCGTTACAAATCACTAAAAGGTTTCAATGTTATGCATCCAATGGGTTGGGACGCTTTTGGAATGCCAGCAGAAAACGCTGCTCGAGAAAATAATTTAGATCCAAAAGATTGGACCAATAAAAATATATCAAATATGAAACAACAACTGAAACGACTTGGTCTTTCAATTGATTGGGATAGAGAGATTTCTACATGCTCAGAAGATTATTACAAACATCAACAGTTATTTTTTTTAGAGCTTTATGAAAAAGGTTTAGTTTATAGAAAAGAAAATTATGTAAACTGGGATCCTATTGATCAAACTGTTTTGGCAAATGAACAAGTAATTGATGGTAAAGGATGGAGATCTGGAGCTGTAGTTGAAAGAAAAAAATTAAACCAATGGTTTTTTAATATTTCTAAATTCTCACAAGAGTTACTTGATGGCTTAAATAAATTAGAACAATGGCCTAATAAAGTAAAGGTTATGCAAAAAAATTGGATTGGAAAGTCTTTTGGATGTGAAATTACTTTCAAAACCGAGGGTAATCTCCCAGTAAAAGAAATTAAATGTTTTACCACTAGACCTGATACTTTGTTTGGATTTTCATTTTTAGCTCTCTCAGTCGATCATGAAATTTCAAAATATTTTTCTGATGATAAAAAATTCCAAGATTTCAAGAAAGAGTGTTCAAAAACAGGAACTACTGAGGAAGCGATAGCGATTGGAGAAAAAATAGGTTTTAAAACAAATTTGATGGCAATAAATCCACTAAATCCGAGTGAAAAAGTGCCAGTTTTCTTTGCTAATTTTGTATTAATGGATTATGGCTTTGGAGCAGTTTTTGGTTGTCCGGCACATGACCAAAGAGACTTTGACTTCGCAAAAAAATATGGTCTAAATATTAAGACCGTTGTTAAGCCAGAAGATAAAGATGATAGCTTTGAGGTAAAAGATGAGGCATATTCTGGACCAGGAGTTTTAATTAATTCACAATTTTTAAATAAGCTTAAAGTTCCAGAACAATCAATACATAAGACAATTGATATTTTAGAAGAAAAAAAAATTGGAAAAAAAAAAGTCAATTTTAGGTTAAAGGATTGGGGTGTTTCAAGACAAAGGTATTGGGGATGTCCTATACCTATGGCTTATGATGAAGAAGGAAATGTAATTCCAATTCCAAAGAAAGATTTGCCAGTTAAGCTACCTGAAGATGTCGATTTAAATTCTAAAGGTAATCCACTAGACTCAAAGCATGAGTGGAAAAATATCAATATAAACGGAAAAAGATATATTAGAGAAACCGATACATTGGATACTTTTGTATGTTCTTCATGGTATTACCTAAGATTTTGCTCTCCAAAAAATGAAGAATATGGTTTTAAAAAAGAAGACATTGATTACTGGATGCCAGTTGATCAATATATTGGGGGTGTAGAACATGCTATTCTTCATTTACTTTATTCACGTTTTTTTATGAAAGCATTAGGATATAAAAATGATGATTTAAAATTTAGTGAACCTTTTGAAGGATTGTTTACGCAAGGAATGGTTTGTCATGAAACATATAAAGATCAAGATAATAACTGGTTAAGTCCAGATGAAATAGAGTTTGTTAATAATCAATATCAAAAGAAAAAAGATCCAAGTAAAAAAGTAAAAGTTGGTCCATCTGAATCAATGTCAAAATCAAAAAAAAATGTAATTGACCCAGAAAATATTATTAGTAGTTATGGAGCGGATGCAGTGAGACTATTTATATTGTCTGATAGTCCACCAGAAAAAGATGTGCAATGGTCAGAGCAAGGAATGATAGCTTCTTATAAGTTTTTACAAAAATTATGGACATTACATTGTAAAATCAAGCAAAAAATAAAAAATAATATAAGTGTTAATGAAAATAATTCCGAATTAGAAAAATTTACGAACCAGATGGTAAATAAAATTACAAATAATCTAGATAATTTTAATTATAATGTAATTATAGCTAATATTTATGAAACGTATAATTTTATAAATAAAGAAATTGAAAAAAATATTCCAGGTAAATTACTAGAGGATAATTATAAAAAAATATTAATTCTTCTTTCACCAGCGATACCACACTTAACAGCAGAGTGTTTAGAGGATTTGGGAACATCAAAAAAAGTTGAATGGCCACAAGTGGATAATAAGTTTATAAATGAGGATAAAGTAAATTATATAGTTCAAATTAATGGTAAAAAGAGAGCGATTTTAAACGAAAGTAGAGATATAGATCAAAATAGTCTTTTAAATAAAATAAAACTCAATAAATTATCTGAAAAGTATTTAAAAGATAAGTCTATTAATAAAATAATATTTGTGAAAAATAGATTAATTAATTTGTTAATAAATGAATAAAATTTTTAAAAGGTTTTTACCAATAATTCTAATTTTTACACTTTTATCGTGCGCATACGAGCCTATGTTTAGTGAAAAAAGCTATAATTTTAAAATGGGTGAAATAAAATTTGAGGGTAATAAAGACATTAATAGAATTATTAAAAGTAAATTTAATCTAATTAAAGATGACGTTAGCAAGGATAAGGATGTTTACGATCTCATAATAAAATCAGAAAAAGATAAAATAATTGTTGCCAAAGATACTAAGGGTGATCCATCTAAATTTGAGCTTATTATAAAAACAGATTATAAAATTAAAAGAAATCAAAAATTATTGCTAAAAAATAAAATTATAAAGAACAATATTTATAATAATGTTTCAGATAAATTTAAACTTGAACAAAATGAGAGAATTATTATAGACAACTTATCTGAAAAAATAAGTGATGAAATAATTACCTCTATTATGAATTTAGATGATAATTAAAAGTTACGAAATAGAAAAAATAAAACTAACTAATTCAAATATACACTTAATTTATGGTAACAACGAAGGTATTAAAGAAGATATAATTAATGAAATCTATTTAAAAAAATTTGATGGAGATTTGTTAAAGTATGAGGAACAGGAAATTTTAAATCAAAAAGACGAATTTGTATCAGGTTTATTTACTAAGTCTCTTTTTGAAAATAAAAAGTTGATTATCATTTCAAGAGTAACAGATAAATTTATAGACATATTAAGCGATATCCTAGAAAAAGAATTATTAGATACAAAAATTATAATAAAAAGTTCAAGCCTAGAAAAGAAGTCCAAAATCAGAAGTGTATTTGAAAAAGGAAAAAATATATTATGTACGCCAGTTTACGAGGATGATAGCAGATCCCTAAATTATGTAATACAAACCTTTTTAAGAGAAAATAAGTTAAGTATATCTCAAGAAATTAAAAATTTACTTATAGATAGATCAAACGGTGACAGAATAAACTTAATAAATGAATTGTATAAATTAAAAAACTTATCATTGACAAGAAAAACATTAACTTCAGAGGATGCTAAAAAACTTTCAAATCTTACGGAAAATTATAGTGTTTTTGAATTATCTGATAATTATTTAGCAAAAAATTCAAAAAAAGTTTCAAATATTTTGAACGAGAATAATTATTCTCCAGAGGATTGTATGTTAATAATAAGGACAATGTTAAATAAATCTAAAAGGCTTTTAAAAATTAAAACTTCTATGGATGAGGATATTAATTTAGATCAAGTTATATCAAATTTTAAACCTCCAATTTTTTGGAAAGAAAAAGATATTGTTAAAAAACAAGCTCAATCATGGTCGACATCAGAAGTAAAGGAATTAATATTTAAAATTAATGGATTAGAGGCTTTAGTAAAGAAAAACTCAGCAAATTCAGTTATTTTTGTGTCAAATTTTATTAGTAACTATTAATAATTTTGCTTAATAATTTCAACTAATCTGTCTAGTTGATCTGAACCTTTGTATTCAAGACTTATAATTCCACAATTATTTCTCTTATTTTTAACTAAAACTCTCATACCTATTTTATTTGTTAATTCTTCTTCCAAGCTGCGTATATTCGGATCCTTTCTTTTTGTGAAACTTTTTGAACTAGAATTTAGCATACGTACTAAACCTTCAGCCTGTCTTACTGATAATTTTTTTGAAATAATTTTTTTTGCTAAAGGAATTGCGTTATCTAAACCTACTAGTATCTTTGCATGACCTTGAGACAATTTTTCATCAATGATTAGCTCAACAATTTCTTTAGGTAAACTCAAAAGTCTTAAACAATTAGAAATATGTGATCTACTTTTGCCAATAAACTTAGATACTTTATCTTGATCATAACTGAATTCATCTATTAATCTTTTATAACCTTCAGCTTCTTCAATAGGATTTAAATCTTTTCTTTGAACATTTTCTACAATTGCAAATTCTAAAGATTTAAGATTATCAACATTAATTACTACCACTGGCACCTGATGTAAGCCAGCATGTTGTGCAGCTTGCCATCTTCTTTCTCCAGCTATTATTTCAAACTTGTCTTCTTCCTCAGCTGAAGGTCGCACTATGATAGGCTGGATAATTCCTCTTTCTCTAATAGAGTTAGTTAATTCTTCCAAACTGTTTTCATCAAATTTCTTTCTTGGTTGATATTTGTTTCTAATTAACGAACTTATTGAGACATTTTTTTGTTCGTCAATTTTCTCACTATCGCCTATCAAAGATGATAGACCTCTCCCAAGCCCTTTTTTTGATTTAAATGGGTTTATCATGCTGCGCTCTCCACTTGTTTATCTTGATTTAAAAATTCTTCTGTAAAATTAAAATATGCTCTGCTGCCAGGACAAGTCTTGTCATAAATTAAAACCGGAACTCCATGCGAAGGTGCTTCTGATAATCTTACATTTCTTGGAACAACAGTACTATAAACTTTTTCCTTAAAATAATTTCTTGCCTCAGTTTCAACCTCTCCAGATAATTTATTTCTTTTATCATACATAGTCAGAAGTATTCCTCTTATCTCCAAAGAGGGATTGAGATTAAATTTTATTCTTTCAATAGTTTTTAAAAGCTGTGTGAGACCCTCAAGAGCAAAAAATTCTGTCTGAAGTGGTACAATAAGAGCATCAGAGGCTACTAATGCCATAATTGTAAGAAGGCTCAACGATGGTGGACAGTCAATTATTATATAATCATAAGACGGCCCAGAAGTGTTTAAAATTGCGATTAATTCATCTTTTAATTTGAATGCTCTTCTGCTGTCTCCAGCAGTTTCAACCTCAAGGCCTGATAAATCGACATTTGATGAGATCAAATTTAAATTTTCAAAACTTGTGGACTGAATTACCTCTGAAATATTTTTATTTCCGTTAAGAACATTATAAATTGTTAGATCAGAACTGGTTGTATTGGATTTTCCCAGGCCTGTCGTTGCATTTCCTTGAGGATCAAGGTCTATAACAAGAATTTTTTTTCCTTTCATTGTTAATCCAGCAGCAAGATTTATAACCGTTGTAGTCTTTCCAACTCCACCTTTCTGATTTATGACTGAAATAATTTTTTTATCCATTTTTTTTTTTTAAATTAGAAATTTTTACCACTAGTGACTCTTCACTTGTTACACTTTTCATTTCCTCTAAATTAAATTTCCATTTTTTAGAAACTTCATTTAAAATTTTTTTTCCACTCTTGCCTAAATACATGACTATGTATTTAAAATTTTTAAAATTCTTTGTTGCTATATCAAAAATTACCGGCAAAGGTTTAAATGCTCGACAAATTATTACATCTGTAACTAAGTTTTTCTCCTCAAAAATATTTTTTTGATAAATTTTAGCTTCTAATTTAAACTTTTTTGCCATCTCTTTTAAGAAATTGCTTTTATGGTAACTCTTTTCATAAAAAATTAGCTTAAAACCTTGTTTTTTAGGTTTCATCAAAATACCTAAAACTATACTAGGAAGCCCTGCGCCTGATCCAAGATCAGTGCAAACTTTTATATCATTTTTATCAATAAAATCAATAGTTTGTGCACTATCGTAAATATGTCTTGTATTTATTGACTTTTCTGTAGAAGAACTTATCAAATTAATCATCTTGTTTTTATCTAAAATTGACTTCGAATAGTCTTCTAGCTCCAACAATGTTTCACGTGAAACATTTGGAAGATAAATTTTATCTATTTTTATTATTTTCGAATCAATCAAGCTATATGCTTAATAGACTTTCTTTTAACATGAGACAACAAAATATATACTGCAGCAGGTGTAATTCCGTCTATTCTTAGAGCCTGACCGAGTGTTTTTGGTCTAATTTGCTTGAATTTCGTCTTTACCTCATTTGATAATCCAGAAAATTGATCATAATTTATATTTTCTGGTATTTTAAGATTTTCATCCCTTTTGAATGCTAAAATATCAGCATTTTGTTTTTTTAAGTAACCTTTATAATGTGCTTTTATCTCAATCTGCTCATCGATTTCACTAGAAATGTATTTGATTTCTGGCCAAATTTCCCTAATTTTACTCATATTTACTGACTTTTGGCTCAGAATTTCCAATGCACTTCTTTTAATTCCGTCTTTAGCAATATTAATTCCAAATTTAGATACTTTTGAAGGAGAAATAAAAGAATTTTCCATATTTTTTAGACTTTCCTCTAATTGAGACGCTTTCTCTTTATATATAATTTTCCTCTCATCTAATATTAAACCAATATCAATTCCTTTTTGGGTAAGTCTTATATCTGCATTATCAGATCTCAAAGATAGCCTGTATTCTGCCCTTGAAGTGAACATTCTATAGGGCTCTGCAACTCCTTTTGTAACTAAATCATCTATCATAACACCTATGTAAGCATCAGATCTATCAAGTATAAATGGTTCTTTACTTTTAACAGAGAGAGCAGCATTTATTCCTGCTATCAATCCTTGTGCTGCAGCTTCTTCGTAGCCTGTTGTTCCATTTATTTGACCTGCAAGGTAAAGATTTTTAATTTTTTTTGTCTCTAAAGTTAAGAATAGCTCCCGTGGATCCACAAAATCATATTCTATTGCATATCCGTGCCTTAATATCTTTACATTTTCTAAACCATTGATATTATTACATATTTCTTGCTGTATTTCAGCAGGTAGAGAAGTTGAAATTCCATTAGGGTATATTGTTTTATCATTTAAACCTTCTGGCTCTAAAAATATTTGATGTTTTTGCTTATCAGCAAACTTTACAATTTTATCTTCTATAGATGGACAATATCTAGGACCAACACCTTGGATACTGCCTGAGTACATAGCACTACTTTTTAAATTTTTAGATATAATCTCATGAACTGCTTGATTGGTATAAGTCATCCTACATGAAATTTGTCTGTTGATATTTTTTTTTGTAAGGAAAGAAAAAAAATATGGATCTTCATCTGCATGCTGCTCTTCGAGTTTTTCAAAATTAATTGTAGTTGCGTCCAGTCTTGGAGGTGTGCCTGTTTTTAATCTTCCAATTTTAAAATTATATTTTTCTAATTGTTCACTTAAACCTGTAGAAGGTTTTTCATTAAATCTTCCTGCAGGTGTTTTTTCTTCACCAATGTGAATTAAACCATTTAAAAAAGTTCCAGTTGTAAGAATAACCTTTGATGATAGTACTTTTTTACCTTTTTGCGTATTTAAACCAATTATATTGTTTTTTTCAAAAATAAACTCTATTACAGGATCAGAAAAAATGCTTAAATTACAGTAGTTTACAAGTTTTTCTTGCATATATTTCTTATATAATGACCTGTCACTTTGAGTTCTTGGTCCACGAACAGCTGGGCCTCTACTTCTATTTAACAGTCGAAATTGAATTCCTGATTTATCTGCAACTTCACCCATTACACCATCAAGTGCATCTATCTCTCTAACAAGGTGCCCTTTGCCCAATCCTCCAATTGCTGGATTGCATGACATCTCGCCAATTGTATCAAATTTATGAGTGAATAAGGCAGTATTTACGCCCAATCTAGCAGATGCTGCTGCTGCTTCACAGCCAGCATGACCTCCTCCAATTACCACTACATCAAAATACAGCTCATTTTTCATAGATGTAATTTATTATTGATCTTAGAA
Organism: uncultured Pelagibacteraceae bacterium; assembly: GCA_902534465.1. Classification (GTDB taxonomy): domain Bacteria; phylum Pseudomonadota; class Alphaproteobacteria; order Pelagibacterales; family Pelagibacteraceae; genus Pelagibacter. The sequence continues at coordinate 11,476 of CACAPU010000002.1, read as the reverse complement.
TTTACAAGAAAACAGTTAAAAATGTCAAAAAAGTTAGTAAATTTAATGTTTATTTGCCTATACAAAAATCATTGAAAATAGAGTCTAATATTTCTTCTACATCTACTTTGCCTACAATCATACCTAGGTGTCTTGTTGCTAATCTTAAATCTTCTGCTGCCTTATCAAAATCTTCTTTAGAGTTTTTATCCTCAAAATTTTTTAGATTTTGTAAACAAGCTTCTAAACTTTGTCTATGTCTTTCTCTAGTTATTAGAGTTTCGTTTGTGGTTGTAAATTTATTTTTTAACTTATCTTTAATTCGATCTATTAATTCATCCAAATTAGTTTCATTTTTAATTGATATTAAGATTGGATTAAATTTGGTAATTTGTTGATTAATATTTTTGTAACCAAGATCTATTTTATTTATAACAATTATTGATTTTTCGGTTACTAAATCATTCAAAAAACCAGTGAAATCAACACTTTTTGGCTCTATTAATATTATATTTAGATCTGCATCTTCGGCACGTTTAAGAGCTAATTTAATTCCTTTTTTCTCAATCTCATCTTTAGATTCCCTTATACCAGCAGTATCAGAAATTATCACTGGATAACCATCTAAATTCAAATGAGCTTCGATAACATCTCTTGTTGTTCCAGCTATCTCTGAAACGATAGCCACATCACGATTTGACAGATAATTTAATAAAGAAGATTTGCCAGCATTCGCAGGTCCTATAATTGCAATCTTAAAGCCTTCTCTTATTCTTTCACCAACTTTTTGGTCGTTCAGGATTTTTTCAATTTCTCTCCTAATGTTTACAGAGTCAATTTTGATACTTTTAATTATATCATCTGGGAGGTCTTCTTCAGGGAAATCAATTTTAGCTTCAACGTTTGATAAAATTTTTAAAAGCTTTGCTCTTAATGAGTCAAATTTTTCTGAACTTCTTCCACTCATAATTTTCACAGCTTGTTGTCGTTGAATTTCAGTTTCTGCGGAGATGAGATCTGATATACTTTCGGCTTTTAAAAGATTTATCTTTTCATTTTGAAAAGCAATTTTTGTAAACTCTCCCGGTTCAGATAATCTACAATTCTCAATTTTTGATAATTGATCAAGAATTGACCTGACCACTGCAATACTACCGTGTACATGGATTTCAGCCATATCTTCACCTGTGTAGCTCTGAGGGGCAGGAAACCATATTAATATTCCCTCATCAATAAGCTCAAAAGTCTTGATTTTATTAAACTTTTTTATAGTAGCAACTCTGGGCTTCGGAAGTTTATGATCTGTAAGTAATTTAATAACTGCTTGGGTATCTTTTCCAGATATTCTAATTACTGCTATGCCAGATACACCTGGTCCAGATGATAAAGCAAATATAGTCATTTATTTATTATAGTTTTATATTTGTTGAAATTATATAACTTTATTAATGATAATATGGTTGGCATCATATCCTAAAAGTGGAAACACATGGTTAAGATTTTTAATTATGTCACTCATATTAAAGGATAAAGAAGAAATTAATTTAGACCAATTGTCAGGTATAAAGCAGTTTCCATCAAGCCATCAGTACAATAAATTAAATGTTAATGAAATTAATTATTCAAATTTAAATGATATTTCTAATTATTGGATTGAGACACAAAAAATAATTAACTCTGATAAATCAATTAAATTTTTTAAAACACATAATGCTCTTTGCAAAATAAATAATAATATTTTTACAGACTTAAATAATACTCTTGGAGTTATATATATTGTACGCGATCCAAGGAATGTTGTTTCTTCAATTAACAATCACTATCATCATATAGATCTTGAATTTTCAAAAAATTTTATTTTTGATGAAAAGAAAGGGATTATGAAAAAATCAAAGGTTGATATTAATAATGATTATGCACTTCCACAAATAATAGGATCCTGGAAAACTCATTATAATTCTTGGAAAAATATGAAAAAAAATTATCTACTTATAAAGTATGAGAATTTAATTATTAATCCCAAAAAAGAATTTAAAAAAGTTACTGATTATTTAGAGGAACTGATGGGCCTAAATTTCTCTGAAAAATTAATAGATAAAGCGATTAAATTAAGTTCATTTGATAGACTTCAGAGTCTTGAGGAAAAAAAAGGTTTTTCAGAAAGTGTGGTTGATCCTAATTCTGGAATTAGAAAAAAATTTTTTAACCTTGGACCAAAGAATAACTGGAGAGAAAAATTAAATAAAAAAATTTCTAATGAAATTGAAAAAAAGTTTGAAAACGAAATGATTGAATTGGGATACTTATAAAAATGATAATATGGTTGGCCTCATATCCTAAAAGTGGAAATACATGGTTAAGATTTTTTATAATTTCTCTTTTGATGGGAAAAAAAACTAACCTTAATTTAAACCATTTAAAAGCAATCAGAGCTTACCCAGAAAAATCACAATTCAAAGGACTTTTATCAAACGTGTTAGACTTAGATCAGGTTGCTAAAAATTGGATATCTTCTCAAAATCAAATAAATCACGATGATAGTTTAAGACTTTTAAAAACTCATAATATTTTTGGAAAGTATAAAAATTATCCATTTACAAATGATAAAAACACGCTTGCAACGATTCATATTGTAAGGGATCCCAGAAATGTGGTTACATCACTTAAAAATCACTTTAACTTAGCTAATTATAAAGATGCTAAAGAATTCTTATTTAAGAAAGGGCAGGTTTTAACTTTATCTGAGAAGGAAAAGGAAAAATTTTTAAGTAAAGATAAACATCCTCTTCCACAAATTATTGGATCTTGGAAAACTCATTATTTGTCATGGAAAAGTATGAAAAAAAATTATCTTTTAGTTAAATATGAAGATTTAATTCAAAATCCTGAGGATGAGTTTAACCGAGTTGCAAATTTTTTAGGAAAATTATTTAAACATAATTTCAGTAAAGAAGTAATTGATTATGCGATAAAATTAAGTTCTTTCGATAAATTAGAAAGAATGGAAAAAGAATATGGATTTACAGAGAGTTCTGTAAATCAAGATGGAACAAAACAAAAATTTTTTTATCTTGGACCAAAAAATGATTGGAAACAAATGTTAAATGAGGAGCTTGTTAATGAAATTAGCGCTGAATTTGAAAATGAGATGAAAGAATTAAATTATTTATAATTATTTATGAAGGCTTATTCATAGAATTAAAAAACTCAGCATTATTTTTGGTTGTTTTTAATTTAGAATTAATGAAATCAATTGCATCCATCGATCCCATTGGGGCTATAATTCTTCTTAAAACATTCATTTTTTGAAGATCATTCTTATCAAAAATCAGTTCCTCTCTTCTTGTTCCTGATTTTGTAATATCAATTGCAGGAAATATTCTTTTTTCACTTATTTTTCTATCTAAAATAGTTTCACTATTACCTGTACCCTTAAACTCTTCAAAAATTACCTCGTCCATTCTACTACCGGTATCTATTAAAGCTGTTGCAATGATTGTAAGCGAACCACCTTCTTCTATATTTCTAGCAGCACCAAAAAATCTTTTTGGTCTTTGAAGAGCATTTGCGTCAACTCCACCAGTTAAAACTTTACCTGAGCTAGGTACAACTGCATTATATGCTCTTCCTAATCTTGTTATTGAGTCTAATAATATAACAACATCTTTTTTATGCTCTGTCAGTCTTTTAGCTTTTTCGATCACCATTTCTGCAACTGCTACATGACGTTGCGCTGGCTCATCAAAAGTAGAACTAATAACTTCACCTTTGACAGTTCTTTGCATATCAGTTACCTCTTCTGGTCTCTCATCTATTAAAAGCACCATCAAATAACATTCTGGATGGTTGGCAGTTATTGAATTCGCAATACTTTGCAATATCATTGTTTTCCCAGCTTTAGGGGGAGAAATAATCAAAGACCTTTGTCCTTTACCAATTGGACTAACAAGATCAATTAATCTTGGAGTTAAATCAGGTTTTTTTTCTATTTTATTTGACTCAACTTCCATTCCTAATTGTTTATTCGGATAAAGTGGAGTTAAGTTATCAAAAGCAATTTTATGTTTAAATTTATCTGGCTCTTCAAAATTTATTTTGCTTACCTGTAATAGTGCAAAATATCTTTCACCATCTTTTGGTGATCTAATTGGTCCTTCGACCGTATCGCCAGTTCTTAAGCCAAATCTTCTTATTTGACTTGGACTTACATATATGTCATCAGCACCTGGTAAATAATTTGACTCCATTGCTCTAAGGAAACCGAACCCATCCTGGAGCAATTGTAAAACTCCTCCACCTGTTATTTCTTCTCCTTTTTCTGCAAGTTTTTTTAAAATTGCAAAATATATTTCCTGTCTACGTAAGGTGCTTGCATTTTCAATACCAAGCTTTTCGGCCTCAGTAATCAGCTTTTCGGAGCTTTTTTCTTTTAATTCTTGAATATTCATGTGTGGAAGTTTTTGTTAAGGATGATGTAAATATATATATTGATTTAAAAATTTCAACCCTAGATAGGTTTAAAAACTACAATAAAAACGATAAAGATAAGCAAAACTGTGGGTATTTCATTGATAATTCTATAAAATTTTGATGATTTTTTGTTTTCCCTCAATTTTAGTAAGCGCATACATTTGCCAAGATATTCGTGATAGACAGTCAATATTACAACAAAAATAATTTTAAGTTGAACCCATAAAAAAGCAAAACTTTCAATACCATTAATCCAAATTAAAATTATTCCAAAAAGCCATGATAAAATCATAGCTGGTCTCATTATGTAATTGTAGAGCTTTCTTTCCATAGTCTCAAAGATTTCTGTAGCTTGTTCTTTTTCAAAGTTTTCTACATGATAAACAAATATTCTTGGTAAATATAATAGTCCAGCCATCCAAGAAATAACCGCAATTAAGTGAAGAGATTTAAATAAAAGATATCCACTCATAAATTATAAGTTTTTTGTAACTAGATGTTTTAACAGTGCAATATGATCTTCACTATCATTTAGACATGGCACCATTTCAAAATTTTCACCACCTGATTTCATAAAACTTTCTTTACCTTGAATTGATATTTCCTCTAAAGTTTCTACACAATCAGATGCAAATCCAGGGCAAATAACCAAAATATTTTTTTTACCTTCTTTGGGTAGAGTCTCAAAAGTTTTATCTGTATAAGGTTGCAGCCACTCTTGTGGACCAAATCTAGATTGAAAGGTAGTCTTGATTTCAATATCTGAATACAGTTCTGAAATTAATCTCGTAGTTTTATGACAATAACAATGATATGGATCACCTTTATCAAAATATTTTTTTGGAATTCCATGATATGATGCAATTATTAAATCGGGCTTCCAATTAATTTCACTTGTCTTTTTTAAAATACTACTTTTAATCGCCTCAATATACAATGGTTCGGACTCATAATGAGGTATTATTTTAAGATTTGGTTGCCACCTCATTTTCATTAAAGTTCTATAAACTTCATCGCAAACTGTTGCTGTTGTTGCTGCTGCATATTGTGGATACAATGGAAGCACAATTAAATTTTCACAACCTTTTTTTTGAAGACCATGAATTTTACTTTTAATACTTGGATTTCCATATCTCATAGCGAAATCAACAATTAAATCCTCGTTACCAATATGATTAGATAATTTTTCTGCTTGTCTTTCTGTAAAATATCTTAAAGGAGACATATTTTTATCTTCCATCCATATTTCTTTATAAGCTTTAGCTGTTTTAGAAGGTCTAAAAGTAAGTATAAATAAGTTAAGTATTACCTGCCAAATTAAAGGATTAACTTCGATTACTCGTCTGTCTGACAAGAATTCTTTTAAATATTTCCTGATATCTAACCAGCCAGTTGAATCAGGTGTACCAAGATTTACAATTAGAATACCTGTTTTACCGTAATTAATTTTTGGATGCTCTGGGGTCATTTAAAATTTCTTACAATCTTGATTAATTCTTCAACCATTTCAATTTTAGTTTCAGGAAGTATTCCGTGACCTAAATTAAAAATATATGGATGATCTTTAAAAATACTTAGGTATTTTTCAACTTCTATTTTAAGGGTTTTTTGATCAGTTAGTAATATTTTTGGGTCAAGGCCTCCTTGTATCGGTATTTTGATTTCATTAACTATCTTCTTTGGATCAACATCGTAATCTATGTTTACAGCATCAGGTTTAACAATTTCACAAAATTTTCTATAGTCTTTAATACCTCTCGGAAAGCAAATAACTGGAACTCCTAATTTTTTTACATACTCTACAATATTAAGTGTAGGTATATAAATATATTCTGGAATTTTATCCTCCAATAATCCAGCCCAACTATCAAAAATTTGAATAACTTGAGCTCCTGCATCAATTTGATTTTTTATATGAAGTTTTAAGAATTTTTCTATTATTCCTAGTAATCTATTTATTAAAAAATCATCTTTAAAAAAATCATCCGATAAACCTTTTTTAGGAGAAGATTTATTAATCATGTAAACTAGTATTGTCCAGGGAGCTCCGACAAATCCAATCATATCCCTATTACTCATTAAAGGATCTTTGGACGTCTTTTCGATTGCTTTGTAAACTTTATAAATTTTTTCAGTAAAACTTATTTCATCAACACTTTTAATTATTTCTAAATCTATATCTCCTAATTTAGGTCCAAAATTTTTTTCAAATTCTACTTTTTGACGAAGGCCATAGGGTAACATTAAAATATCAGAAAATATTACAGCTCCATCAAACCCAAATCTTTTAATAGGTTGTAAAGTAATTTCAGACGCTAAATCACTATTTAAGCAAAGTTTTATAAAGTCTTGGTTTTCTTTTCTAATTTCTCTAAACTCTGGAAGATACCTTCCTGCTTGTCTCATTAACCATATAGGATTAGATTGAGTATCTTTATTTTTAATACAGTTAGTTATGGGACTCATATAAATAGATATATATTATTTACTTTATTAGTATTATGTATTGTGAATAACGTAAATTAGTCAATTTCCACATTCAATTAACTTTTTATTAACAATTTTGATCTTAAATTAATAAGGTTTTTTGAGATAAATTAGAGTTTCCAACATTTTTATGTATTTTGTATAACTATAATCACATTTTATAATTCAGTTAATTTTATTATAAAAAAACAAACTTCTATGTACCAAAAGGATAAATCTGCATTTTTCTTATTTTACTAATAGTTTATAAACATTTTATACATGAGAAACTTATACCAAATTTACTTAATATCAGATTCTACTGGTGAAACACTAGATAGGATTTTCTTGGCTTTAAAAGCTCAATTTCCTAATTTTGAGTATGAAACTAACCATTTTTCCTTCACGCGTACAGAAAGCCAAACTTTAAGCATTTTAAAACAAGCTAAGAAAGAAAGAAATTCTATTATTTTGTATACAATAGTGAATAGTAAACTTGCAAAGTATCTTACAGAAAAAGCATATGAAAGAGAAATACCGTGTTTTGGTGTTCTTGGTGATTTAATATTAAATTTCTCAAAAGTTCTTAATCAGAAAGCTTCTCATCAACCAAGTGGCCAACACGTTCTAAATGAAGAATACTACGATAGAATTGAAGCTATCCAGTTTACTATGAATCATGATGATGGTAATCAAACTGATGATATAGAGAAATCTGATATCATTCTTTTAGGGGTAAGCAGAACAAGTAAAACTCCAACAGCAATTTATCTAGCTAACAGAGGCTTTAAAACTTCAAATATTCCATTAGTAAACAAAAACTCAATTCCAACGAAAGTTACAGAAAAAAACTTTTCTCCCTGCGTTGTAGGTTTAGTAACTGAGGCTGAGAGACTATATGATTTAAGAAAAAACAGATTGAATTCCCTTAAAGAAGATCAAAATAGTGAGTACATAAATATAGACAAAATTAGGGATGAATTAGATAGTTCTAAAAAATTATTTAAGGAAAATAATTGGCCAACAATTGACGTAACCAGAAAATCAGTTGAAGAAACAGCAGCATCTGTAATTAAAATTTATGAAATAAAAAATAAAAAAAATGCTTAACATTATTCTAGCCTCAAAAAGTAAAGTAAGAAAAGAAATATTAGATAATCATAAAATTAATAATAGGGTTGAAGTATCAAATGTTGATGAAGAACCAATAAAAGAAAGCCTATTAAAAGAGGGAGCTTCACCTGAAATTATTTCCAAAAATCTTGCAGAATTGAAAGCAAATAAGGTAAGTCAAAAAATTAATAATGCTTTAGTTTTAGGGGCAGATAGCGTCATAGATCTGACTGGGGAGTTAATATCAAAACCAGAAAGTAGGGAAGAGGCTTTAAATATTTTAAAGAAACTAAACGGAAAAAAACACTCTTTGATCAGTTCGGTATGTATATCTAAAAATGGATCCATGGTATGGAACCACACTGATAAAGCTTACTTGACCATGAAGGATTTTTCTGAAAATGAATTAATCACTTATTTGAATAAAATAAGTGATGAAGCTTTGTATGCCTACAATGTCTATCAAATTGAGGGAGAAGGAAGAGCTTTATTTTCAAAAATTGATGGCGATGAAGACACGATAATGGGTTTACCTATTAAAAAAATTAAGGAATATCTAGAACTTCAAAAATGAAAAAAATTCTACTGATTTTAGTCTTAGGATTTTTATCCGTAAGTTTTTCGTACGCAAAATCTATATCGCATAAAAAAGAAGAGAGATTTTGTCTACCGAAAGATATATCAAATGGATTTGGATGTGTTTGGAAAGTTGGTCACAGAACTAAAGGAAATAAACATCAAATTCAAATAGTTTCAAAAAAAGATGGTCACCCAGTTAGGGATGGAAAACAAAGTATAAGATTTGAAGTTAGGCCTGGTGAGTGTGGAGGAACTTTTGATGGCTCTAAAGTAAAAGGCGAGGGTGGATCACAACCTAGCAACGATTGTGAAAGAGATCATAAGTCGGAAAGAGCAGAATTATATTCCAAATATTTTAAATTAGGTGAAAAATGGTATTCATGGTCAATCTATATACCAGAAGGTCAAGAAAAATTTAAACCTGCGAGTTTAAAATTGGGACAGTTTCACTCAAAATTGCATAAGAAATATATTCAACAAGCTCACTTTGAGCATAATGACAGAAAGTATACATTCAACAATGTGGTGTGTGGATCTGAATGTAAGAGCAGAAGCATTGATCCTGTTGGTAAATGGACTGACATACTTATTAATGTAAATTGGTCAGATAAAGAAGATGGATTTTATAGAGTTTGGGCAAATGGAAAATTTATTTATGATGTAAAAGGACCAACTGTTTATGAAAATAAAAATAATGCCTATTTAAAGATTGGAATATATAGAAATGCTGTAAATAGACTGTGGAGCATGGGTAGAGACGGTGGTACCACAGTTGTTTACTATGATAACATTAATACAGGAGAAACAATGGAAAGTGTTTTAGGCAAATTAAACTATCCAATTGAATTAGAGCATAAAAAAAGTGAAAAAGAATTGTTACAAGAAGAATTAGCAACACTTAAAATACAGATTAAAGAAAATAATGATCCAGAAATTTCTAGAAAAATACACAAGTTAAAAAGAAAATTAAAAAGACTGGACTTAAATTAAAAAAATGAAAAAATTTTTTGTTATAGGAAACCCAATAGAACATTCTTTATCTCCAAAGTTACATAATTACTGGATAAAATCTAATAATTTAAAAGCTGTTTATGATAAAAAAAAATTAGATATGTCAGAATTAGATAATTTAATTAAAGAAGTAAGAGAAAAAAAAATTGATGGAATTAATGTTACTGTTCCTTTTAAAAATTCTGTAATTCCTTTTTTGGATAAACTATCCAATGAGGCTCAAAAAACACAATCAGTAAATACTATTTATTTGAGAGATGGAATGGTAATAGGTCACAATACAGATATTGAGGGGTTTGAGCTAGCCATTAAAAATACAAATTATGATATTGTTGGGAAAAATATACTAATATTGGGCGCAGGAGGAGTTTCGCCATCAATAATAGTGGCTTTAAACAATATGAATGTAAAAAAAATATTTATAAGCAATAGAACACAAAGCAAAGCTGAAAATTTAAAAAAAACCTTTAACGAAATAGAAATTATTGAATGGGGTACAACACCAGATTTTGACATGGTTATTAATACAACTAGTTTAGGTTTGAAAAAAAACGAAAATATTATTTTGGATTATTCAAAAATTAGCTCTGAACAGTTCTTTTATGATGTCATATACAATCCATCCGAAACTAATTTCTTACAGTCTGCAAGAAAAAATGGAAATAGAACAGAGAATGGAAAAAAAATGTTTGTTTATCAGGCTCAAGCCTCTTTTAAAATTTGGAATAACTTAAAACCACAAGTAGACGATAAAGTTATGGAGCTTTTAAATTGATTAAAGTTGGTATTTTAGGTGACATAGGTTCAGGCAAAAGTTTTGTTGCAAAACAATTTGGTTATCCTGTTTTTAACGCTGATAAAGAAGTTAGTGATATCTACAAAAATGATAAATCTTGTTACAATAAAATTAAAAATAAATTTCCAAAATTTATAAAGTCAAAAATTCTAAAAAAAAATGAGCTTGGAAGTGTAATCAAAGAAAATAATCAAAACCTGAAAAAAATATCAGACATTGTGCATCCAATCGTTAGGAAGAGAATGCATATTTTTTTCAAAAAAAATAAAAGAAAAATGATGGTTGTTTTAGACATACCATTATTAGTTGAAAATAAATTATACGATAAAAACTTTTACTTAATTTTTGTTCAATCAAATAGAAATGAGATTAATAAACGACTGAAAAAAAGGCCTTTTTACAATAAAGCTATTATTAACAGTCTAAGAAAATCCCAAAAATCTTTGGCTTATAAAAAGAAAATATCTAATTATGTTATTAAGAACAATTTTAAACTTCTAAGCTTAAAAAAAAATATTAAAATGATTAAAAGGAAAATTTTAGATGAAAGAAATAGTTCTTGATACTGAAACTACAGGGTTATCTGTTAGAGATGGGCACCGGATTGTTGAAATTGGATGTATAGAGTTAGATAATTTAGTACCAACAAAAAATATATTTCATGTTTATTTAAATCCAGAGAGAAAAGTTTCAGAAAAAGCTTTTGAGGTTCATGGATATACTGATGAATTTTTATCAACCAAACAAAAATTTTTTGAGATTGCTAAAGATTTTCTATCTTTTATCGAGGGTAAAAAAATTATTATTCATAACGCCGAGTTTGATATTGGACATCTAAATAACGAATTATCTTTGATTGGACTACAAAAAATAAACAATTCAAATGTAATTGACACATTAGAATTAGCAAGGAATAAATTCCCAGGGTCGGGCATAAGTTTAGATGCGCTGTGTAAAAGATTTAGAATAGATAATTCTAAAAGAGAAAAGCATACTGCCTTAATTGACTGCGAGTTGCTTGCAAAAGTATATATTAATTTAATTGATCAAAAGGAACCAACT
>CACAPU010000001.1 GCA_902534465.1 uncultured Pelagibacteraceae bacterium | reverse complement strand
TTCCGTCAATAAAAAGTACTGCAACACCATCATCAACAGCAATACCATCAGACAAAGTTTTGTTTTTAATATTTTCTCTATATTTTTCCGCTCTTTTTGAGTCTGAATAATGTGGTGTAAAACTTCCGGATAATAATCCAATGCCATTCATAGATTTAAATCCAGGTCCATCTGAGTCAGTTAGAAAACAATCGAACCAACACGCGGCACCAGCACTTACACCTGATAGAATTATACCTGAATTGTAGACTTCTTTAAAAAGCCCAATTAAGTTATTTTCTATCCAATATTTGAGCATGAATTTTGTATTTCCACCACCAACGTAAACTACATCAAGATTTGAAAGCCAATTTTCAAAACCTTTTATGCTAGAGATAAGATTAAAGTGAGACACATTTAAATCTGAAACTTCAAATCTCTTATAAAAAAGTTTAGTTTTATTTGTGTCATCGTTACTTGCAATCGGTAAAAACCCTAATGAGCAATTTTTTTTGTTGATACATTCTAAAATAAATTGTTCCTGATCATCATCTTGGTTATGAGTAAAACCCCCACCTCCAATAGTAATTATTTTTTTTTTTATGTTCACTAATTATATTTTTAACAATTTTAGCTTAAACACCAACCCAAGGTTTGGGTTCATTTGGGATATTTCTATTTATACCTCTTACTATTTCTCCCTGTTCATCATACATTGGCAATTTGCAGATTTGACCTTTATGTAATTTCCCATCTGTACATTTGACATCAACTATATCACCTGGTCCATTTTCATTATTGTTAAGGTGCACAATACCTACGCCACAAACTTGATAAGGTGACCATGTGCTAGAAGTTATTTTACCAATTTCTTTTTCATTAAATTTAATACTCTCTCCTTTAATTGCTGTTCCAGATACAATCCTAATTCCCCAAGTCTTACATTTTTTATCTGATGACATAAGTGCCTCTTTTCCAATAAAATTCTCTTTATCAAAATTTATAAATCTTCCAAGTCCAACTGAAAAAGGATTGGTGTATTTTGAAAAATCTTGTCCAGCAGATAAAAGCCCAGCTTCAATTCTTCGACATCTAAATCCTGGTGTAGCTACCAATATCATACCTAATTTTTTTCCTTGCTCAAGAATATAATCTCCAATTTTCTCTGTTTCATTTTCAGGCCTAAAATAAATTTCCCAACCAAGTTCATTAGTAAAACCACTTCTACTTACTATTACTCTTTGATCTAAAATTTGTAACTCTTTCCAATCAAAATATTTCCAATCATTCTCTGAGAAACCATTACTTAAGTTTTCAAGTAGTTTCATGGACAATGGGCCTTGAACTTGGCTTACCCATACATTTGGATCATTAATTTCAACACTTAAATTTTTAGAATGTGCTTTATACCAAGAAAATAGGTCACCATCCGCTTGTGCAAACCAATATTTATTTTTATCAATTCTTAAAAGTATACCATCAGTAATCATTCCACCATCATGATAACAGGCAAACTGATATGAACATCTTCCTACAGCAATTTTTGAAATATCTCTTGGAAATATTTTCTGTAAAAATTTAAGTGCATCTGGTCCTGATATTTCAAATGGATGCTCTCCAGTGTGTCTAAAAATTATTTCTCTCCTTGCTTTCCAATACATTTCCTCAGGACTAACATTAGATAATTTTTCAAGAGTTAATCTTCCTGCATAATTTGAATACTCTGGATCATATGGCAATTCCTGATAAGTTAAGGGGTGAACTTGAATTGATCTTGCAAGCTCTAATGAATTAGAATTTTCAAGGCTAACAGGTTTTACAGTAAACCTATATTTATTGATTAAATCATTCATTATTTTTTAGATAATTAGAATACACCAATAAAACAAATAAAAAATGTCCATTTTGACTGTTGCTATATAAGTAGCTAATTGTTACCTTTTATTTTTTTAAAGAGAGGAAATTATGAAAAACATTTTAAAATTGATATCAATTTCATTGGTATCACTATTTGTAACATTTTCATTTGCCAATGCATCAAGTGGGGTTTTCAAGCTGTCTCATGATCTTGGTTTTGGAAAAGATACAAATTTAGATGCAATTACTAAAGGAAGACTATTTCAAGTAGTGATAATGACTCAAAACCGTCTTGTTAGAAAAGATCTTAAAGGAGTTACTTCTCCAGAGTTAGCTACTGACTGGTCAGGTAACGCAGATGCAACAGAATGGACTTTTAACTTAAGAAAAGGTGTTAAATTCCATGATGGATCTGATTTTGATGCAGAGGATGTAAAATACTCTTTGATGAGAGTTAAAGATCCTGAAATTGGTTCACCTGCTAAGAAGAGTATGAGTGCAGTAACAGATATTGAAGTTGTTGACTCACATACAGTAAAAATAAAGTTGAACACATCATTCGCAGATTTTCCACTTTTATTAACTGATTATAGATTAAGAATGATACCAAATGGATCAGGCGACACTATTGGGAAAACAGGTGTTGGAACTGGACCATTTATGGTTGATAAATTTGATGCTGAAGGAACTACAATTCTTAAAGCAAACCCAGATTATTGGGAAGGAGCACCTAAACTTGCTGAGGTTCATGTGATAGCTATACCAGATGGTCAAGCTAGAATTCAAGCTTTACTAACAGGTCAAATAGATATGAATAGATATGTTCCATTCAATCAGAAAAAAATATTCGATGGTAATTCAAAATTTAATGTTTCAGTTATACCAACAGGAAACTGGAGAGGAATGGTAATGAGAACTGATGTAGCCCCATTTGATGACCCTAGAGTAAGAAAGGCTGTCAGAATAGCTGTAGATAGACAAGAATTAGTTGATCTAGTTATGGCTGGAGCAGCAACTGTATCTTGCGATACTCCTGTTGCACCATCAGATCAATATAGAATGAATAAGAATTGTCCACCACAACCAGCTACAGCAAAAAAATTACTTGCAGAGGCGGGTTACCCAGATGGTATTGATTTCACAATTCACGTATCTACAAAAGAACCAACTTGGCCAACTATTGCTGAAGTTTTACAACAACAATTTGCTAAAGCTAATATCAGAGCAGATATTCAAATGACACCTTCAAAAAGTTATTGGAATGAAACTTGGATGAAAAAGCCTGTAGCAATGACACGTTGGAACGAAAGACCAGCAGATAGTATTTTGCATGAAGCTTATCATAGCGAAGCAAAATGGAACGAGTCATACTATAAAAGTGCTTCTTTTGATAAGAATTTAGCTGATGCGAGAGGTGAGTTAAAATTTAGCAAAAGAAAAGCAGCATACATCAATGCTCAGAAAACATTATGGGAAGAATCTGGAACAATGATTCCTTACCATGTGTCTAGACTTGTTGTTACGTCTTCTAGAGTGAAAAATCTTGACGAAGTTGAGTATTTTTCAATTAGATGGCACACAGTAAGTATTCAGTAATTACTTTTGTTTTACAGGCCTTTAAGTAGGCCTGTAAAACCTCTTTCATTTCAAGATAAATAATTTAAAAATTAATATTGTTATGCTTTTTTTAATTATAAAAAGAATTTTGTTAGGTTTTATTACCTTATTTATTGTATCTATAATTACATTTGTTGGCACAGAAGTTTTACCAGGGGATGCTTGCACTACTTACCTTGAAAGACAGGCTTTTGGGGAGCAATTAGAAGCTTGTTATAGAAGACTTGGTTTAAATGTTCCAGCATATGAGAGATATGTATCGTGGGCATTAAATGCTATTCAAGGAGACTTTGGTTATTCTTTAAGTGGAGAGATGCCAATCAAAGATGTTTTAGGACCTAGAATTAAAAACTCGCTGGTATTAGCATCAGCTGCGATTTTTATAGGAATTCCAATAGCTTTAATTTTAGGAATTATTACTGCTCTTTGGAGAGACAAGTTACCGGATGTTGCAATATCAACAGTAACAATATTTGCTATGACTATTCCAGAATTTATTAGTGCTACTTTATTAATTTTGATAATTGCCATATGGTTAGAGTGGTTACCTGGTATTGTTATAGTTCCGACTGATGTATCTTTCCTAGAGTTGCTGCCAAATATAATTTTACCGGTTGTTGCTATAGCGATGATCATGACAGCTCACATGGCTCGGATGGTAAGGTCAAGTGTAATACAGGTAATGGCAAGTGAATATGTTCAAATGGCAATTCTTAAAGGAGTTCCGTATTGGAAAATGGTTTTCAAACATGTTTTACCAAACGCTTTATTACCTGCTATTAATGTGGTGGCATTGACTATTGCATGGCTTTTGGGTGGAGTTGTAGTAACTGAAGTTGTGTTTAATTATCCTGGTCTTGGAAGATTAGTTATTGAGTCAATATCAAATAGAGACTTACCTACAGTTCAAGCACTAGCTATAATTCTTGCATCTATCTATGTAAGTATAAATTTATTAGCAGATCTATTGACACTAATGCTTAATCCTAGATTAAAAACATTACAGATAAGAAAATAATATGAAATTAGATAATATATATAAAGAGGAGAAAAAAAGCGCTTTTGCAAAATTATCAGAAATTATCATTACAATGGCTTCCAGACCATCTGGACTTATTGGACTTAGTATTTTAGTTTTTCATATAATTCTTGCATTTATAAGCCCTTATATTGCTCCTCATGATTTTAAAGCAATAGATCCAACATTAATGCTCCAGGCTCCCTCTGCCGAGTATTGGTTTGGAACAGACGATCTTGGAAGAGATGTTTTTACTAGAACAATTTTGGGAGGAAGAACGGCTCTTACAATAACTTTCTTTGGATCTTTAATAGCATTACTGTGGGGTGGTCTTTTAGGAATATTTTGTGGATTGGTTGGAGGAAAAATTGACGATGTAGTTATGAGAATTGTAGATGCGTTCTTATCTATTCCTTGGATATTAGCAATGTTATTGATTGTATCTTTGTTAGGTACATCTACTGAAGTATTGATACCTGCTTTAGGGTTTTTTTATGGCAAAGGAATCGTGAGAGTCGCAAGAGCAGCAACACATGATGTTATTGCAAAAGACTTTATAGTCTCTGCAAGAGCGAGGGGACATAGTAATTTTTCAATTATTTGGAATGAAATAATTCCAAATGTAAGAGATGCAATATTAGTTGAAGGTGCAATGCGATGGTCATGGATGTTGCTTGGTTTTAGTTCTTTATCTTTTTTAGGTTTTGGTGTTAGCCCTCCAACTCCAGACTGGGGATTAATGATATCAAATGCAAGAGGGCTGATGTCTTTCGCTTATTGGGCAGTAATAGCACCAATTGTCGGATTAAGTAGTTTAATTATAGGTATTAATTTAACAGCAGACGCTTTTGCTAAAGCTTTAGGCATTGATAGATCAACTAAAGCTCCCGTTTAATAATGACCGATACAATTCAAAAAGTAAAAAACTTATCTATTGGATTTAGAAGTAAAAAAGGTGAGGAAATCTTAATTTTAAAAAATATAAGCACAAATATCAAAAAGGGTGAAACAGTTGGAATAGTAGGGGAATCTGGTTCAGGAAAAAGCACATTAGCGTTAGCAATGATGGGATATGTTAAGCATGGACTTTATACTATTGGAGGAGAATGTCAGTTCAACTCGTCAAATCTATTAAAAATGAAAAGTAAAGATTTAGAAAAAATCAGAGGTAGAAAAATAGCAATGATTCCACAAAATGCAGGCCAAGCATTGACACCAAACTTAAAGATAGGCTATCAAATTGATGAAGCTTTACAATTGCACTCAGATTTAGATGAAAAAGAAAGAGAAAAAAAAATTTCAGAACTATTGAATAAAGTTAGACTTCCTTCACCAGAGACGATTGCTTTAAGATATCCTCATGAACTCTCAGGAGGTCAACAACAGAGAGTTGCTGTTGCCATGGCATTAGCCGGAACACCAGATTTACTTCTTTTAGACGAACCTACAACAGGATTGGATGTAACAACACAAGCTCATGTTTTGGAACTTCTAAATTTTATTGCAAAAGATACTGGAACATCGATGGTTTATGTAAGTCATGATTTAGGAGCCATTGCTCAAGTGAGTGACAGAATTATTGTTATGTATTCAGGAGAAATCGTTTTAGAAGGTCCATCAAGAGATATCCTTAAAAGACCAATTCATCCTTATACCCACGGATTGCTCAAATCTATACCAAAATTATCTTTAGCTGGTCTTCCAGAGTCGATGCCTGGTACTCAACCTCAACCGGGTACAATTCAAAGTGGTTGTAGTTTTTTTGATAGATGTAACTTTTCAGATGAAAATTGTAAAAATAATTCTCCTAAATTAGAATTTTTAAAAGATTTAAATACTAGTGTTAGATGTTTTAATTATGAAAAACTTGTGAATGAGAGTCAAGCTAGTCAAACTGTTAATAAAATTAAGAATAAATCACAAGATAAAGAAATATTAAATTTATCAGAAGTATCTATAAGTTATGCTAAACAAAAACTTTTAGATCAAATTTTCAATAGAATTTCTGATGATAACCCTACAGTTAAAGATATTAATATTAATATTAAAAAGGGAGAGACAATAGCTTTAGTAGGAGAGTCAGGAAGTGGAAAATCAACAATCCTGAAATCTATTGCTGGACTACTTAGAACCAAAGATGGTTTAATAAGGTTTGATGAAAATAGAAATTTATCGTCTGATTTGAAAGAAAGAGATCCTAATGATTTAAGAATTATTCAATTAATATTTCAAAATCCAGATGAGTCTTTGAATCCAAACCACACGGTAGAAGAAATTATTGCACAACCATTAAAATTATATTTTGGGTTAAAAGGTGAAGAATTAAAAAAAAATATTATAGATTTACTTCAAAAAGTAAGACTTGGAGAATTTTATACATCTAGATACCCAAGACAACTATCAGGTGGTGAAAAACAAAGAGTAGCTGTTGCAAGAGCTTTTGCTGCAAAACCAGATATTATTTTATGTGATGAGGTTACATCTGCTTTAGATGTTTCTGTGCAAGCTGCTGTATTAAACTTATTACAACAACTGAAAGAAGACTTTGGAACTACGTACATATTTGTGTCACACGATTTAGCAGTTGTAAGAGCAATTAGTGATAGAGTAGCAGTACTTTATCAAGGAAGGCTTTGTGAAGTTGGACCCTCAAATGATGTTTATAAGTTTCCATCTCACCCTTATACAGAAGTTTTGTTGGGTGCTGTTTTAGAACCAGATCCAGATATAAAACCTAAATTAGTTGCAGAGGATATTGTTGAAGAAAGACCTCCTGAAAAAGGCTGCAGTTTTCAAGGCAGATGCTCCAGAATTGTTGGAGATATTTGTAAGAAAGAAATACCACCATGGCAATTAACAGATAGTGGTAACGCTATCAGATGTCATATACCTATTAAAGAATTACAAAAAGAACAATTTTAAAAGATTAAATTTATTATTTTAAAATTTATTTATTTGTGCTTAAATAATAATGTATGAAAAATAATTCTATATTAATAAAAAATTTACTTTCAGATTATAGAATAAACGCTTTTTTTCAAAATATTTCTTTAATGTTGATTGGTACATTAATTTTAGCATTTTCATCAAAAGTACAAGTGCCATTCTGGCCAGTGCCAATGACTATGCAAACATTTGCAGTATTTATAATAGGAATGACATATGGTTCTAAATTAGCTTTCTTTACACTTTTACTTTACTTATTCGAAGGAGCTATTGGACTGCCAGTTTTTGCTAAAGGAGGAGGATTACTTTATTTAACTGGACCTACTGCAGGATATCTTTATGGAATGACAATAGCAGCAGGGGTTATCGGCTATTTAGCTGAAAGAAATTTTAACGACTCATACTTTAAAAGTTTAATTTCACTAATCATTGCAACTTCAATTATTTTTATAGTTGGGGTGGGCTATTTAGGCTCAGTTATTGGATATGACAAGGCACTTGCTGGTGGTTTATATCCTTTTTTACCGAGTGAATTGTTTAAAATTGCACTAGCTGTTGCAATTATTCCTTCAATAACAAAATTTATTAGATAATATTTTGAGAGCAATATAACGGCTTTAAGTTGCTCTTAAAGAAGTTTTTTACTATAAGCATTTATTCTCATTATGAAAATTAATAAAGTTGTTGTAATAGGTTCAGGAACGATGGGGAGCGGAATAGCTGCTCAACTATGTAATGCAAATATTCCAGTTACATTACTAGATTTAAAAACAGAAATATCTGAGAAAGCTAGAGAAAGAATTCTAAAATCAAGACCTCCTTTATTGGTCGATAAATCTAAAATCAATAATATTAATGTTGGTAACATAAATGATAACTTTAATGAAGTTGGTGAGGCTGACTGGATTGTTGAAGCTGTTGTAGAAAGAATTGATATCAAACATAATATTTATGAAAAAATTTTTAAAGAAAGAAAAAAAGGTTCAATTGTATCCTCAAACACATCTTCTATTCCAATCAAAGTACTTTCGGAAAAACTTTCAAATGAGGAAAAAAAAGACTTTTGTATAACTCACTTTTTTAATCCAGTTAGATATATGGATTTATTAGAAATTGTGAAAAATGAAAATAATGATTTAGAACAGATAAATTCACTTAAAAATTTTTGTGAAAAAGATTTAGGAAAAGGAACTTTAATCTGTAACGATACGCCAGGCTTCTTAGGAAATAGGATAGGTGTCTATGCCATGCAAGTAGCAATGACAGAAGCATTCAAAATGAAACTAACAATTGAAGAGGCTGATGCAGTTTTTGGTCGACCAATGGGAATACCAAAAACAGGTGTCTTTGGACTTTATGATTTGATTGGTATTGACTTAATGGCCGATGTTTTAAAAAGTTTTATTAAGGAACTTCCCGAGTCAGATGATTTTCAAGTTGTTGCCAAAGAAATACCACTTGTAAAAAAACTAATCGAAACTGGTTACACAGGAAGAAAAGGCAAAGGTGGATTTTACAGAATGAATAAAACTGATGGCAAAAAAGTTCTCGAAGGTATCAATTTAGAAACTGGTGAATATTCAATATCAGAAAAGTTTAATCTAGGATCAGAAAAGATGGATATTGTTAACTTAATCAATAGAAAAGATAAATATGGAGAATATGCCTGGTCTGTAATCTCAAAAATTATTAAATACGCATCTTCATTGGTTCCGGGGATAACTGATAAATTTAATGACATCGATGAAGCAATGAGACTAGGTTTTAACTGGTCTAAAGGACCTTTCGAAATGTTAAAAGAAATTGGAGTAAAGAATTTTTTTGAAAGATTAGATAATTTTGAAAATAACAAGTTTCTTGAGGATTTATCAAAAAGTAAAGACGAAAACTTTTATGGGGAAAGACAACAATATACTGATTTAGAAACTCTTGGAAAAATTAAACCTAAAGCACTCAAATTAGATAAAAACAACTCAGCTGAAATTTATAGATTCAATGATTTTAATATTGTTGAATTTACCACAAAAGCTAATGCATTAGATTATGACTCAATGGATAGTCTAAAAAATGCAACTGATAAACCACTTATAATTATAAATGAAGCAATGCAGTTTTCTGCTGGAGTAAACTTATCTTATACAATGAATTTTGCAGACAAGGGTGATTTTAAATCTATTGAAAAGTTTGTTAAATATTTTCAAGAAACTTGTAAACATTTAAAGTATTCAAAATTTCCCGTTGTTTCAGCTCCATCTGGCTTGGCATTAGGTGGTGGTTTTGAAGTTTTATGTCAAAGTAATTTTGTAGCTTCTCATACAAATATTGTTGTTGGTCTCGTAGAAACAATGGTTGGATTAATCCCAGCAGGCGGTGGATGCAAAGAGATGTTATGGCGATGGTCTCAGACAGAGGAAGCCAAGAATGATCCTGATTATGCACCTCTTAAAGTATTTGATATTATTGGTTACGCAAAAACTGCAACCTCTCCAATTGAAGCTGAGCCATTAAAATACTTAAGACCTGAGGATAAAAAAATAATGAGTAGAAATAGTTTATTATCAGTTTCAAAAGAAATTATTCAACGAAATAAAGATTTTACTCCACCAAATGAAGTTTCTTTCAATCTATCTGGAAAAAAAGCTTATGAAAAAATGATACAAATGCTAGAGAAATTATATAATGATAAAATTATACTTGATCATGGTATGGAAGTTGGAAAAGAATTGGCAAAAGTTTTGAGTGGTGGAGATACTACTTTGGAACATACTTTATCAGAGGATGACTTGTATAAGCTTGAGTTAGATGCGTTTATGAAATTAATTGAAACAGAAAAAACACAAGATAGAATAAAACACACTTTAGCCACTGGAAAACCACTAGTTAACTAAATTTATTATGTCGAAAAAACCAACAAAAAAACAAGTAGATACAGCTACAAAAATTCTAATTTCTTGGAAAAAGAAAATGCCATATTATTATGCAACTGCAATAATAATAGTTTTTTTAATTGTATTGTTCCAATAATTTTAAATCACTTAAGAAATCTGGTCTTAAAACATATTCTGTCTTATCTGAGGATTTAATTTTAGTTAATGCATCCAATCCATAAATAACTTTACCAATTGGTGTATATTCTCCTTTAAATAAAGGTACATCTTTTAATAAAATAAAAAATTCACTATCTTCAGTATTGAATTCATCACCTCTAACTAAACCTACACTACCAGCATTAAACTCAAATTTATTATTTATTTCAGAGTTAATTGGACCAAGTTTTGATTTACCACTACCCACTCTGAAATAATCTATATTTTCTATGTTACCAAATTCTAAATCCCCTGCTTGCAATAATGTATTTTTGATAACTCTATAAAAAGCTGATCCATCATAATCTCCATTTGATATAAAAAATTTAAACCTTTCTACAGAATTTGGAGATAAATTTGGTAAAAGCTCAATAATAACCATACCGCATTCTACATTCATAATTGCAATATTATTTTTATTTGGGAAATTGATTTTTTTTAAATCTATTTTATCGACAAAAAGGCACTTATTTTTAATTGCGTAAAAAAATACAAACGAAGTAATTGTAAGTAAAATTAAAAAAATAAATAATATTTTCTCCCCTGTTGATGCTTTTATTTTTTTTATCATAAATGATTATAAATTATTTATCTTTTTTATTCTGGACTCTATGAATTCAGCTTTTTTAAATATTATTGGATCGATTTTTTTAATTTTTTCTAAATTTTTATTATCTGTAATTAAAAAAGAATAGACTTCAGCCATATCCTCTGATGGTATTGTCTTAGAGTATTCGGTTAAAAAACCATCTGTATTTTTGTAAATATCTAAGCCTAATTTATCTGTACATGTAGAACAATCTGCATATTTAAAACCTTTTTTATTTAAATTTGACCAAGCTTCTTCATTAAATATTTCTGGAAAACTATCGTGTATTAGATGAAACACTTCATGATGTATAACTCTTTCAAAATATTTCTCATTAAACTTTAGATCCAATATTAATGTTCTTTTATTCAAATCAGGTATCCCAGCTGTATTTATTTTTGATATGTATAGATTTTGACAAAGAACTATAAATCTTAAATTTATTTTTTTTAAAAACTCATAATCGTAAATATCTAAATTTCTCTTTATCAATGAAAATTTATTTTCTAAGTTTTTTTCTCCTAGTTTATTACAACTAATATTACTCTGGACGCCAATTTTAAAATTTTTTTTAGCTGTTAAGTACTTAAGACCATTTTTATTATTTAAACTAAAAGTTTTTAGGTTTGGAATCTTTAATAGATAATTAATCTCATCAGCTTTGAGTAAATTAAATTGAAATATCAGCAATAAAATAAACAAAATTCTCATTAAATAAACATAGAACTATATGCTAAAATAATATTACTTTAGAAAATTAAAAATGAAAAAAGAAAAAAATAAAAACCCAAAACAGCCAGTGAGCGGAACTAAAGTCCCTAGATATGCTGGACCCTCAACATTTGCTAGGTTACCTGAACTTAGAGATGTAGATAGTTGTGATGTAGCAATTGTGGGAGTGCCTTTTGACTCTGGAACAAGTTACAGACCTGGTGCAAGATTTGGACCACAGAGTATACGACAAGCATCAAGGCATTTAAGAACAAATTATCATCCAAGCTATGATGTAGAGCCTTTCAAAGTACAGCAAGTTGCAGATGCCGGAGATATTGCATGTAATCCGTTTAATATTGATGAAGCAATAAAACAAATTGAAGTTGGTGCTACGGATTTATTAGATAAAGTGGGTGGAATAATTAGTTTAGGTGGGGATCATACCATTGCAGTTCCCTTGCTAAGAGCAGCTAACAAAAAAAATAATGGACCAGTATCATTAGTTCATTTTGATGCACATTTGGATACTTGGGATACTTATTTTGGAGCTCCATATACTCATGGAACTCCTTTCAGAAGAGCGCGTGAGGAAAATTTATTTTTAGATGATGCTTCCATGCATGTTGGGATACGTGGTCCACTTTACAGCAGAGATGATATAAAGAATGATGAGAGTTTTGGTTTTAAAATAATTCATTGTGATGAATTTCAAACAGAAGGAACTGATAAAATTGCTGAAAGAATAAAAAAAAGAGTAGGAGATAATGCTTTGTATTTATCTATTGATATAGATGTATTGGATCCTGCATTTGCTCCTGGGACAGGAACGCCTGAAATTGCAGGTATGACAACAAGAGAAATGGTAAATGTTTTAAGAGGATTGTCAGGTCTAAATCTAATTTCTGCAGATATTGTAGAAGTTGCTCCCGCATATGATCATGCTGAAGTTACTTCTCTTGCAGCTGCTACGATTGTTTACGAATTGACAAATTTATTTGCAAAATCATAAATAAAGGATAGTTTGCGCGCATGATTGAAAAGAAAAATTTTTATATTAATGGTTCATGGATTGCACCAAAAAATCAAAAAGATATCCAAGTTATTAATCCTGCAACTGAAAAAAGTTGCGCAGTAATTTCCTTAGGGGACAAAGAGGATATTAATGATGCAGTATTTGCAGCTAAAGAGGCTTTTAAAACTTGGGGATATTCCTCAAAACAAGAGAGAGTCGAATTATTGGAAGACTTTTATGTACTTTATAAAAAAAGATGGAGCGATATTACAGATGCAATTATTCAAGAAATGGGCGCACCAAAAGATTTTGCTTCAAAACTTCAAACAGGAACTGGTGCTAGTCATACAAAATCTTTCATTCGTTATTTAAAAGAGTTTGAATTTGAAAAACCACTTGGAGAACATGCTAAAAATCAAAGATTAATTTATGAACCAAAAGGTGTTTGCGCATTAATTACTCCTTGGAACTGGCCTATAAATCAAGTTACTTTAAAAGTTATTCCTGCTTTAGCATCTGGGTGTACTATGATTTTAAAACCTTCAGAGTTAGCACCATTATCTGCAATGATAATTGCGGAATTAATAGATGAAGCAAAGTTCCCAAAAGGTGTATTTAATTTAGTAAATGGAGATGGTGCAACTACTGGGGATGCATTAACTAGTCATCCTGATGTAAATATGATTTCATTTACTGGCTCTACAAGAGCGGGAGCATTAATTTCACAAAATGCTGCTAAAGATTTTAAAAGGGTTAGTTTAGAGTTGGGAGGAAAAGGAGCAAATATCATATTTAAAGACGCTGATGCAGAAGCTATTGAGAGAGGTGCTTTAAGATGTTTTAGAAATTCTGGTCAATCTTGTAATGCACCTACAAGAATGTTAGTCGAAAAACCAATTTATGATGATGCTATTGAAAGACTTAAAAAGTATGCAAGTGAATTTAAAGTAGATGATCCAAATAAAGAGGGTGAGCATATAGGCCCAGTAATTTCAGATGTACAATTTAATAAAATTCAAGGATTAATTCAAAAAGGAATAGATGAAGGTGCAAAATTAGTTGCTGGCGGCCCAGGAAAACCTGAGGGATTAAAAGATGGTTATTACGTAAAACCTACAGTATTTGCAGATGTTAATAACGATATGGAAATTGCAAGAACGGAAATTTTTGGTCCAGTTTTATCTGTAATTCCATTTGAAACTGAGGAGGAAGCTATCCAGATTGCAAATGATACTGATTATGGATTAACAAATTATATTCAATCACAAGATAATGATAAGGTACAAAGAGTTGCAAGAAAACTTAGATCTGGAATGGTAGATGTTAATGGGGCAGGTATTGCGGTTGATGCTCCCTTTGGAGGATTTAAACATTCAGGAATTGGTAGAGAAGCTGGAAAAGAGGGTTTGCTTGAATTTTTAGAAGTTAAATCTGTTGGTGGTTGGAATTAATTCAAAGACTTATTTTTTACACCATCTAAAAAACTAATACATTTTTTTATTTCAGAAAGTTTTATAAATTCATCAATTTTGTGAGCTTGTTGAATTGATCCTGGACCACACACAACTGTACTTATTCCTATTTCTTGAAATAACCCCGCTTCAGTTCCGAATGAAACTACTTCTCTTGAGTTATCTCCAGTTATGCTAGATACAAATTCACATGCCTCAGAATTTGAAATTCTATCAAAACCAGTTATTTCACCAATGATATGTTTCTTTATGCTAGATTTTGGATATATCTTTTTCATTTCCGGCAAAAGAGTTTCGTTAGTAAATTTATCTATTTCATGATTTAAAAAAATTCCATCTTCTTTCACAACAGGTCTTGTTTCCCAGTTTACATGACATTTGTCAGCAATTACATTATGAGCAATTCCACCAAATATTCCACCAACTTGCAAAGTTGAATATGGAGGATCAAAGATAGAGTCTTTTAATTCTCTTTCTTTCAATTTTTCTTTTAATTCGAGAAGTTTATTTACATATCTTGCAGCAAATTCAACTGCACTTACACCTTTGTCTGGTTCCGAACTATGTCCAGCAAGACCTTCAAAATAGGTTGTATATTCATAGCATCCTTTATGTGCATCAATAATTTTCATATTTGTTGGTTCGCCAACTATACAAATACAATCTTTAATGCCTCTTTTTTTTAGTTCTGTAATCAAAATTGGTGCACCTTTGCATGCTGTTTCTTCATCAAAAGTGAATGAAAAATGAATATCTCTATCCAAATTTGATGAAGAGAAAATTGGTGCGTAAGCTAATGCACATGCAATAAAACCTTTCATATCACACGATCCTCTGCCAAACAATTTATCTTCCCTGATTGTTGCATCAAAAGGATCCGTTGCCCAACCTTTTGAAACTGGAACAACATCTGTGTGTCCAGATAAAATAATTGGTTTTTTATTACTTTTTTTTTTTGCTTTTAAAGTTGAGAAAAGATTTACTCTTTTTTTTTTCTCATCATAAGTTTTAAAAGAACTAGCTCCTAAAGAATTTAATATATCATCACAATAATCTATAAGTTGGTTATTATCTTCACCAGATACTGTTTTAAATGCAATTAAATCTTTGAGAATTCTTATCGAATTATTATATATATCTTCTAAATTATTTCCTGTACTCATCAATTATTAATTATATATTAAATTTATGAAAGAACAAATAACATACGATACATACGACAAAGTAGACATTAGGGTAGGAACAGTAATATCAGTAAAAAAAAATGAAAAAGCTAGAAAACCATCACTAGTTGTTGAAGTAGATTTTGGAAAAGAAATAGGGGTTAAACAATCATCTGCACAGATAACTCATTATTACAATGAAGAAAACTTAGTTGGAAAACAAGTTATAGGAGTTTGTAATTTTCCTGAAAAAAATATTGCAGGAGTTGTTTCTCAAGTTTTAATTCTTGGCTCTATTGATAAGGAAGGAAAAGTTGTCCTTGTTCATCCATCTCAAAATGTTGAAAATGGTTTGCCTGTAGCATAGTAATGCATCCTGAATTGCTGTCTCTTTGTTTATTTATGTTTGTGACAAGCTGTTCGCCTGGACCAAATAATATTGTAGCGTCACATTCAGGATTTAATCATGGGTTTAAAAAAACAATTCCTTTAATGTTAGGTGTGATTTTTGGTTTTACATTCATGTTGGCAGTTATAAACTTTGGCTTAATAAATATTTTTAAGCTTTATCCCATAATTCAAAAAGGTTTAATATTTACTGGTACAGCATTTTTAATTTATTTGTCATACAAGATATCATTTTCGAAATCTTCAGACGAAAATGAAAAATTAAGACCAGTAAATTTTATGGAAACTTTTCTTTATCAATTTTTAAATCCAAAAGGTGTAATAGTTGCAATAATTGCAGTTTCAACATATGTAGAATCAGGTAGTAATTTCATTTCTTATTCAATTTGGTTATTAGGTATTGCTTTCATATTTGCAGTTATTAGTATTATTTTTTGGACAATAATTGGAAAATTTATGAGGAAATTCGCGACAAATGAGAAATTTATTAAATGGTTTAATTATGTTATGTCGGCTCTCTTACTAAGCTGTATAGCAACTTTTTATTACTAGTATTATGAAGCCTGGAAATCAAAATTCGTTCAATTCATTAAAAGAACTTAATATAAATGGGAAAAATTATTCTATTTATTCTTTAAAAGAAGCTGAGAAAAATGGCTTAGAAGGCATTAACAAATTACCAAAATCAATTAAAGTTTTACTTGAGAATCTTCTAAGATATGAAGACAATATCACTGTAAATAAACAACAAATATTATCAATTAAAGATTGGTTAAATACAAAAAAATCAAAAACCGAAATTGCATATAGACCTGCAAGAGTTCTTTTACAAGACTATACCGGTATACCAGCTGTTGCTGACCTTGCCGCGATGAGAGATACAGTCAAAGAAAAAAATAAGGACCCAAATAAAATTAATCCACTTTCCTCAGTAGATTTGGTTATTGATCATTCTGTTCAAGTGGATAAATTTGCAACAAAGAATTCATTAAAAGAAAATGTTGATATCGAATTTGATAGAAACTTTGAAAGATATTCCTTTTTAAAGTGGGGACAACAAGCATTTGATAATTTTAGAATTGTTCCACCTGGAACTGGAATTTGCCATCAAGTAAATTTAGAATATTTATCAAAAGTAGTATGGAATGAAAGGTTTGAAGAAAAAGAATATTTGTTTCCTGATACACTAGTTGGAACTGATAGTCATACGACAATGGTTAATGGTTTATCAGTACTTGGATGGGGAGTAGGAGGAATTGAGGCAGAAGCAGGGATGCTAGGTCAACCAATATCTATGTTGATACCAGAGGTCATCGGATTTCAAATGAAAAATAAACTTCCTGAAGGCACAACTGCAACTGACCTTGTGTTAACAGTTGTAAAAATGCTAAGGGATAAGGGTGTTGTTGGAAAATTTGTAGAATTTTATGGTGAAGGACTTAAAAATTTAACACTGGCAGATAGAGCAACTATTGCGAACATGGCTCCTGAATATGGAGCAACATGTGGTTTTTTTCCAATAGATGGGGAAACTTTAAAATACTTAGAATTTTCTGGAAGATCTACAGAAAATATTCAGATTGTAGAACAATATGCAAAAGAACAAAATTTATGGGCGAGTGATGATATAGTATTTACAGACACTTTATCCTTAGATATGTCTACTGTAGTTCCAACAATATCTGGTCCAAAAAGACCTCAAGATAAAGTTCTTCTAACAGATGCATCTAAAAATTTTATTAAAGTTTTTAAAGATGTATGTAAAAAAACGGAGCCTACTATTGCTAAAGTAGAAAAAGCTGATTTTGAAATAAAAGATGGCGATATATTAATTGCTGCTATTACCTCATGTACAAATACTTCAAATCCTAATGTGTTAATTGGTGCAGGATTATTGGCTAAAAATGCAATAAATAAAGGATTAACAGTTAAACCATGGGTTAAAACTTCATTAGCTCCTGGATCACAAGTGGTTACAGACTACTTAGACAAAGCTGGTTTAAGTAAATATTTAGATAAATTAGGGTTTAACTTAGTTGGTTACGGATGCACCACTTGTATTGGTAACTCAGGACCTCTACCAGAAAATATCACTGATGCAGTTAAAGAAAATAATTTATATTCCGTATCAGTTTTATCTGGCAATAGAAATTTTGAAGGTAGAATTTCACCAATAGTTAAAGCTAACTATCTTGCTTCTCCTCCTTTAGTAGTGGCTTATGCAATTGCTGGATCAATGAGAATGGATTTATACAAAGATCCTCTAGGCAAAGATAGCGATGGGAATGAAGTATATTTAAAAGATATTTGGCCAACAAATAAAGAAATAGAGGATACTCTTATTAAATCTTTAAATCCTGAAATGTTTGTAAACAGATACTCAAACGTCTCTAAAGGACCAGAACAATGGCAAAAAATTAAAGTTAATAAAGGAAGTATCTACAATTGGGAAGAAAACTCAACTTATGTAAAAAAACCGCCATTTTTTGAAAATTTGCCGGATGAACCTGAAGGCTTTAAGGCAATAAAAGATGCAAGACCATTATTAATACTAGGGGATATGGTCACCACAGATCATATATCTCCTGCGGGAAGCATACAAAAAGAAAGTCCAACAGGAAATTATTTTATGAAGCACCAAATTTTGCCAAAAGATTATAATTCCTATGGATCAAGAAGAGGAAATCATGAAGTCATGATGAGAGGTACTTTTGCCAATATCAGAATTAAAAATGAAATGGCTCCAGGAACAGAAGGAGGTTTTACAACACTCTATCCTGAAAAAAAAGTTATGCCCATTTATGATGCAGTCGTTGAATATAAAAAAAGAGGTGTTGACTTAGTTGTTATTGGAGGCAAAGAGTATGGAACTGGCTCATCAAGAGATTGGGCAGCAAAAGGAACTAAGTTGTTAGGTGTAAAAGCTGTAATAGCTGAAAGTTTTGAGAGAATTCACAGATCAAATCTTATAGGAATGGGTGTTTTACCATTACAATTTCCAGAAAAAATGAGTAGGCAAAATTTAAATTTAAAAGGATCTGAATTAATTTCAATTATTAATATTGAAAAAGGTATTAATCCAGGAGATCAATTGGATGTTGATATCAAATATGTAACTGGCGATATAAAAAAAATTAAAATGTTATGCAGAATTGATACTAAAAATGAATTAGAATATTATAAGAATGGTGGTATTTTACAATATGTTTTAAGGAATATGATTAATGGATGAGGAAATAGAAATTATCAATACAAATACAAGAATTGAGAAACTTAAAAATTTCTTAGTCGTTAAAAGAAAAAAAATAATAACTATATTTATAATATTAATATTAATTTTAATAAGTTTTTTTGCGTATCAGGAATTTAAGTCTAGGAACAAAATTAAATTAGCAAATAAATTTAATAAGATTGTAACAAGTTTTGAAAATGGTCAAAAAAATGTAAATGATGAATTGATCGACATTATAAATATCAAAGATAAAACTTACTCACCATTGGCCTTTTTCTTTTTATTAGACAATGATTTAATATCATCAAAAGACGAAATTAATTCATACTTCGATATTTTAATAAACAACATACCTCTTGAAAAAGAGATTAAAAACTTAACAATTTATAAAAAAGGATTATTTAATTCTGATTTTGTTCAAGAAAATGAATTATTAAATATATTAAATCCGATAATTAAATCAGAAAGTATGTGGAAACCACAAGCCTTATATTTAATGGCAGAATTTTATTTGTCAAAAAGTCAAAAGCAGAAATCAAAAGAATTTTTTAATCAGATAATAGAGATGGAAAATATTAGTCCAAAAATTAAATTAGAAGTTCAAAAAAGATTACGTTCAGATTTCAGTGAATAAATGTATTAAATATATAATAATATTACTATTTATATCTAATTGTAGTTTTAATAAAAACGTTAATAATGAAAACAAAAATTTAATTGATATTTTCCAAAAAACTCAAACAATTGAAAAAGAGTTCAATCAACAGCTAAAAATTAAAAAATTAAATATTTTTAGACAAAAACCTTTTTTAAAAAATAATAGTAATAGCAACGGTAACATAAACTTTGTTACAAATTTTGATAGTATTTCGAATTATAAAATAAGTAAGATAAAAAAGTTTAATTCGAATCAACCAGAATTATTTTTTACCCAAGACGAAAATATCGTTTTCTTTGATGGAAAAGGTACAATTTTTAAACTCAGTCAAAATCTTAACGAAATATGGAGAGTTAATAATTACAATAAAAAAGAAAAAAAACTTAATCCAATATTGTATTTTGCTCAAGTCGATAAAAAGTTAATTGTAAATGACAATTTGTCAAAAATGTATTCTGTCAACTTAGATGATGGAAAAGTAATTTGGTCAAAATATAGCTCTTCATCTTTCAACTCTGATATTAAGGTCTATGAAGATAAATTTATATCAATTGATTTTGATAATGTAATTAGAGCAATTTCTTCAAAAGATGGCACTGAACTATGGAATTTTAAAACAGAGAACTCATTTATTAAATCTCAAAAAAAACTTTCTATTATTTTAAAAGATGAAATTGTTTTTTTTATAAATAATTTAGGAGATGTTACAGCACTCGATGTCAATAATGGTAGTTTAGTTTGGCAAACACCTACGCAAAGTAGTCTAATATACCAAGATGCATTTAGTTTAGAGAACTCAGATCTAGTTTTTGAAAATGATACTATTTATTTCTCAAATAACAAAAATGAATTTTTTTCGATTGATGCAAGAACGGGGATAATTAAATGGACACAATCTATTAATTCAAGTTTAAGACCCACAATTATTGAAAGTTTAATTTTTACAGTATCTAACGAAGGATATCTTTTCATAATAGATGACAGAACTGGAAATATTTTGAGAATAACTGATATTTTAACAAATTTAAAAAATCGAGATAATATTAAACCGACAGGGTTTATACATGGTAAGGAAAAATTATTTGTATCCTTGAGTAATGGGAGATTATTAATAATAAATTCGTCAACAGGGTCTCAAGAAAAAATAATTAAGCTTCATGGTTCAAAAATTTCTAGACCATCAGTATTTAATAATAGCATGTATTTGATAAAAGATAATGCTATCGTTAAAATAAACTGATGTTTTTAAAAATTTTAGAAAAATTAGGTAGAAAAAAAGTTGTATTGGATAGAGGACCATCTCACCCTGAGTATAGTAAAGCTAAACCCTGGATGAATAGATACTATTTGTTATTTCGACATAGACCTAAATGGTTCCCATTTAATATTTTAATTCATGAAATGTTAGATGATGACCATGGCGATGGCGTACATAATCATTTATTTCCTTTCATTACAATAATTCTAAGAGGGGGTTATTGGGAAACATTAAAATCAGGTAAAGTTTGGAGAGCACCAGGCTATATAGGATTTAGATCTGCTAATAATTTTCACAGAGTAGACTTAGAACCAGGTACCAGACCTTTAACTATTTTTATAGCTGGTCCATATGGGCTAAGAAAGGGACCAAGATCAGAATATGGAATTGACTTTAAAACTAAAAAATGAATTTAAATAATGAATTCCTTAAATTTTGTGAAGATAAAGAATATGAAATTAATGAGAATCAAATTAGTATTATCAAAAAATTAAGTAAATTTTATAATCTGAACTTCAAACAGTCTTTATTTAAAAAAATATTTACAAAAAAAAATATTAAATTAGGTTTTTATTTAGTTGGAGATGTAGGTGTAGGCAAAACTATGATTTTAAATTTTTTTTTTAATTCTTTAAAAGAAAAAAAAATAAGATTACATTTCAATGAGTTTATGATCAAATTTCATGAATATGTGCATAAAAATAAAAAAAATAGAAAAAATAATGGTTTAGACAAATTCGTAAAAGATTTGTCAAAAAAAACAAAATTAATTTATTTTGATGAATTTCAAGTTACTAATATTGTAGATGCAATGATATTAGGTAAATTATTTGAAAAGATATTTGAAAGTAAGTTAAGAGTAATTTTTTCTTCAAATATAAAAATCAAAGATTTATATAAAAATGGTCTGCAAAGAGATCAATTTATGCCATTTATAAAAATTTTAGAACATAACTGCTCAGAAATAGAGCTAGAAATTCCTGAGGATTATAGAACTAACAAAAATATACCTCTGGATAGATTTTTATCTCCTATAGATGAGTCATCGAATTTTAAGTTCAATAAGTTTTTTAGAAAAATGACAAAAAATAGAGAAAAAACTACTAAAATATTGGATATTAAAGGTCGTAAAATAGTAATTAAGAACTTTTATGACAGAGTTACAAAATTTAATTTTGATGAGTTATTTAATAATAATTTAGGGTCAGAGGATTATATTAGGATTGCAAAGGAAAGTGATTTAATTTTTATAGAAAATCTTCCCAATTTTAACGAAGATAATTCAAATCAACAGCAAAGATTTATAACTTTTATAGATATTATTTATGAAAAAAAAATACCATTAATGATCAAATCAGAAGTAGATTTGAATTCATTATGTTCATCAAAAAGTTTGACAGAGCCATTTAAAAGAACTTTAAGTCGTTTATATGAAATGACATCACAAAAATTAAATTAATATATGATACAAGAGTTTTATAAATTACAAATAAATACAAGAGGACAAAAACTTTATGAATTTACAAACAAAACAATTGATTGGGTAAAAAAAAATAATTTTAGAAATGGAATTTTAAATTTATCAATTCAACATACAAGTGCCTCTATAATCGTTCAAGAAAATGCTGACCCTGATGTACAAACCGATTTGATAAATTATTTTGATAAATTAGTACCTATGAATAATTCCTTATATATTCATACTACCGAAGGTAAGGATGATATGCCTGCTCATATAAAGTCTGCATTAACTAATAATCAAATTTCTTTAAGTATAAAGGAAAACGAAATTCTTTTAGGAACTTGGCAGGGTATATATCTATTTGAGCATAGATTAGAGGCAACCACACGAACCGTGATACATCACTTTATAGGGGATTAATTTTTTTTCTTAATAGACTGAAAAGCGTTTAATGCGTCATTCCTAGCTTTTTCATGGATTACAATTGGCATAGGGTAATCGGAACCTATGAAAGTGTTTATAGCTTCTTGATATTTTATTTCCATTTCCCAAGGTTTGTGAATAAATTTTGATGGCACTTTTTCTAATTCTGGAACCCACCTTTTTACATATTCTCCCTGTTTATCAAATTTTTCTCCCTGTAAAATAGGATTAAAAATTCTAAAATATGGTGCTGCATCAGCACCACACCCAGCTACCCATTGCCATTGGGCAACATTGTTCGCCTCGTTAAAATCAAGAAGACAATTCCTGAAATATTTTTCTCCTTCTTTCCAATTTATTCTTAAATGTTTAACTAAAAATGATCCAACAACCATCCTGATTCTGTTATGCATCCAACCTGTTTCATATAATTCTCTCATTCCAGCATCAACAATTGGATAGCCGGTCATTCCTCTTTTCCATGCATTTAAAAATTTTGAATTATTTACCCATGGGAAATTATCAAATTCTTTTCTTAAGTTTCCTTTTAACATTTGTGGAAAATAATTTATTAAACTGTGAGAAAACTCTCTCCAACCAATTTCATTTGTATATTTTTTAACACCTACATTATTTGATTTTAATTTTTTACATTTTTCCCAAATATCTCTAACATTTATTTGTCCATTTCTAATGTATGGAGAAAGTTTTGATGTCCCATCAATAGATGGAAAGTCACGATTTATGCCATAATTTAATATGTTTTTATTTACAAAATTCTCCAAGCATTCATGAGCTTTACTCTCTGAGGGTGCCCAATATTTATCAAACTTCATATACCATTTTGACTTCGGCAAAATATCTTCGGATTTTATTTGTTTTTTAAAGAGTATTTCTATTTTTTTACATTTTTTGACTTTGTTTATTTTATCTGGCAATCTTTCCATATAAAATTGCTCTGCGTTTCTCCAAAAAGGACTAAAAACTTTAAAAGGGGTTCCATCATTTTTTGTAATTTTATTATATTCATTGAGCACATTCCCTTTAAAAAATTTAAAATTAATTTTTTTTTCAGATAAATCTTTACCTATTTTTTTATCTTTATCAAATTCAGCAGGTTCATAAACTTTATTCCAATAAACAGAAATTTTATTACTAGTTTTTAACTTAGAAAAGAAATTAACTTCATCATCTTTAATTATTTCTAATCCAATATTTAATTTTTCTAAATCAGAACTAAAACTTTCAAGCGATTTGCTTAGCCACCATTTTTGTGCCTCTCTTTTATTATCAAAAATTTCATTATTAAAAATAAAAACTGCAGTTACAACATCATGATTATTTGTTGCATAAATTAATGCATCATTATTGTTTATGCGAAAATCATCTCTTACCCAAACAAGAGCCTTACTAGACATTTGATAATTTCTCTGATCCTTTAGATAGAAGTTCTTTATATAATTTGGTGTCCGTATCTCCCTCACATCCGATTAATAAAACATTTGAATTCATATCTAATTCAAGATCCTTTTTAATTTGTTCGTTATTACAACTTACGTTTAGACTTATTAATGCAGGTGCTGAGCACTCTCCTGCAGTAATTTTATCATCACCAAAGTATCCTTTTGCTAACATTGCAACTGATAATGAAATGTCATCATCAGGAATACTTATACAATTATTTACTGAATTTTTAAGAATTTGCCATGGGACCAATGATACATCTCCACAGGACATTCCACCCATGATACTTTCTTTTTCAATTTTGACTTTGGTGAGTTTACCAGCATCGACGCTTTTTAAAACACAATCTGCATTTTCTGGCTCAATAACAATAATTTTTGGAATTCTTTTAAAATATCTAGCAACACCTGCTATTACCCCAGATGCCATACCTCCAACACCTGCCTGTAAAAAAATGTGTGTAATATATTGATCAGTTTGTTTTGATATTTCCTCAATCATCACAGAATATCCAGCCATCGTTAGTTTTGGAACTGTAAGGTAATTTTCCCAGGCTACATCTTGCACAATTTCCCAACCATTTTTTTCGGATTGTTTAATGCATTCATTTAAAGAGTTTTCATAGTTTCCTTTAACTTGAATTACATCAGCCCCAAGTTTTCGCATTTCATTTGCTCGTGTCTCGCTAACAAATTCACTTATGAAGATTTTGCAAGCAATTCCTAATCTTTTTGCTCCCCACGCAACTGATTTGCCATGATTTCCTGCAGTTGCAGTCGCCACAACTATGTTTTTATTTCCAGCGGAGACTTGCTCTACAGCATAAGCACCACCTAGAGCCTTAAATGATTTGAGACCAAACCTTTTTGACTCATCTTTGTAAAAAATATTTTTAAGTCCTAGATTTTTTGAAAGTTTTTTTAAATTAAGAAGAGGGGTAGGGGTATAAGTTTCCCAATTGGATATTGTATTGTAAGCCTTATCAATTGCTTCTTTGTCTAATACATTTAATATTTTTTCTCTACTAAACGAGTAATTATTATTTTTGATAAATGATGAATATTTTTTAATATGTCTATAGTCAATAGACATATTTTAACAATCTAAGGTATTAGATCTTTCCCATTTTGTAATAGGTTTTAATTTGTCAAAATTTTCTTTTAATTTAAAACTTTCGATTTCAGATTTTTTTAATTTTATATAACTGTTCAAAACATTTTTGCCAAAAGCATTTTTTAATACTGTATTAAAATTTAATATTTCTAATGACTCTTCTAAAGTATTAGGTAGTTTTTTTAGATTTGGATATTTTTTATAGTCGGTGTACATGTTACAGAATAATGGTTTACCTGGATTTATTTTTTTTCTGATCCCGTTTATACCTGCTGCTAGAATTCCAGCTTGTACCAAATATGGATTAGCTGATCCATCCATAAGTCTTAATTCAAACCTTCCAGGGTCAGGAACTCTTATCATGTGTGTTCGATTATTTCCCGTATAAGAGATGCTACTTGGAGACCAAGTTGCTCCTGATTTAGTAGGGGGTGCATTTATCCTCCTATAACTATTTAAAGTAGGATTAAAAAATGCCGATAAAGCACCTGCATTTTTAATTATACCACCTAAAAAATTGTAAGCTAGTTTACTAAGTCCGAGTTTATCATTTTTATCCAAAAATTTATTTTTTTTTTTATCCCAAATAGAAATGTGCGTATGACATCCGTTACCAGTTAGATTTTCAAAAGGTTTAGGCATAAACGTTGCTCTAAGTCCATGTTTTTCAGAAATGGTTTTAACCATAAATTTAAAAAAAGTATGCCTATCTGCTGTAGTTAGGCAGTCTGAGTAATCCCAATTCATTTCAAACTGACCATTAGCATCTTCATGGTCATTTTGATAAGGGTTCCATCCCATTTCGATCATGCAGTCGCATATCTCCTTAATTAATTCATATCTTCTCATTAGCGAAGATTGATCGTAACATGGTTTAGATTGAGTATCTTTTGTATCTGCAATTGTGCTACCGTCAGAGGAGATTAAAAAATACTCACATTCCACACCAGATTTCATAATTAAACCTTCATTTTGAAGTGATTTTATTTGTTTTTTTAGCATTATTCTCGGAGATGCATCTACTGGTTTGCCATCCATCCATAAATCAGACGCTAACCATCCTACTTCTTTATTCCAAGGTAGTTGAATTAAACTATTTGGATCTGGAATTGCAAACATATCAGAATCCGCTGGAGACATGTCAAGCCAAGCAGCAAAACCTGCAAACCCAGCCCCATTTGTTTGCATCTCTTTTATAGCTCTAGTCGGTACTAATTTTGATCTTAAAACTCCAAACAAATCAACAAAACTTATTAGAAAGTATTTTATTTTTTTTGCTTTTGCAATTTTATATAAGTTTTTTGACACCTAAAGTTCTTATCATATTTTTTATAAAAATGATAAAAAGAAATCTTTGTAGTAAACAATATTGCCAAAAATAATTATCAAGATAGCTATAACAAGTCCATACTTTGCTTTTGGCCAAGCTAATCTTGCCATTTTACTCGGTGTTTTATTTATGTGATTTTTATTTTGCTCTTCCATGATTATTCGAGGGCGCATTTATTAAAATGCGCCCTCAATATTATATTTTTATCCGTCAGTCATATTGCTTTTCCATGCATTGGAACTGGGCTTCCTTCTTGCAAGCTCAGAAAGTTTATCACTTTCTTGTTTAGCGCTCACAACCGTCCAACCAATCCAAATAACAGCAAGTATAAGAACTAATATACCTTCTGATCCAACTCCTGGATAAACTGCGCCTGCAACTTCTTCTGCAGGTTTATTTAGATGATCTATCCAATTTGATACTGTAGCCATATTATCCTCCTTTAACCACTAGAAGAAGCAACTGCTTTTTCATCTTCTTTTGCTTCCTCCATTATTTGGTAGTCTAAACCAGCCAACTCAACCTCCCTAGGGATTCTAAGTTTGCCCATTCCATTTAACACTTTAGCAATTATATAACCTGGTATCATACCCAGAACAAAGAACATGATTATTGCACCAATAAACATTCCTAAAGGATTTATCGCGGCATAGTTGCTTCCATCCCACATTGCACCTACGCTATATCCTGAAGAAGGGTATCCATTTAGTACAAACCCACATATTACTAGTCCAGCAAATCCAGCATAACCATGTACAGCTACTGCACCAACAGCATCATCGATCTTGAACCTTCGTTCAACCCAGTAATGCAATTTGTAAGCAATAACAACACCTATCATTCCAATTATCAATGATTGAATTGGGTGATATAAGTCATTTCCTGCAGATGCACATATAATCCCAGCTAGTCCACTTGAATAAGTCCAGAAAGGATCACCTTTGGATATTACATATCCTGCTAGTAATCCACCAGATAGTGACATTAAGAAATTCATTGTAATACCACTAAGTGTTGTAGGAGTTACATAGATGTTAGTTGCTGTAAAGTAAGTTACACCTTCCATGCCATATTCTGGTCCTAAGTCATAAATTGGAATATTACACGCCGCGTAAAAACCCCAGAAACCTGTATAAATTAAGAATAATCCAACAGTTACCAACCAAGGATTTCTTGGTCCGATATTTCTAGGTTCTCCACTCGATGAAAATTTTCCAATTCTTGGTCCCAAAACTGCCAAAACACCTAAAGCAAATCCACCTGCTACTGCGTGGATTACTCCTGATGCATAAGCATCATGATATCCAAGTAACTTTAACATCCATCCGTCAAAGTGCCATCCCCATGCAGCATCTATACTCCAAAATACAGATCCAATTGCAATTGCAAGAATTCCAAATGCAAAAGTTGTAATTCTTTCAATTACAGCACCTGATACTATTGAAGCAGCCGTCCAAGAGAATAACAAAAATGCAGCCCAAAATACTCCGCTTATATGATCACCTAAATTAATAGCCATAAGTTCACTATTTGGTAAATACCATTTAGCACTAAAAGCTGAGTCATCCGTAATCAGAGCTGTACTCTCAGTCATTATTGATGGTGCAAGACCTGGTCCAGTTGGAAATGCCCAATAAATCCACCAACCAAATAAAAACCAAGTAACTGTTACCAACGGTATCAGCATTGTGTTTTTCATTAAAGTATGTTGATGATGTTTGTATCGGGAAGCTCCAACTTCATACATACAGAACCCTACATGGATCAGAAACATAAGTACTACTGTTATCCAATAGTAAAATTCTGTGAATATGGTTGTCAATGCACCTAGTTCGTCAGTCATTTAACCTCCAATTGTTTAAACAAATTAATAAATTATTAATTAATGGAATAGATTGATCAATCTTAAATAAAACAATAAAAACGTGGCTTATTTATTTAAAGACAACTTTAAGTATATATAAATTTTTACTGATTCTAAAATTTTCTGTATGCTTTTTTAAGATCTACTAACGGATGATTTGGAGACATTTGGAATTTTACTAATAATTCCCTTGCAATCATATCTCTGTCCTGTTGATTATTTGGAAGTTTAATTTTTTTTGGAATTGTAACCCAGCCATTTGCATTTCTATCAAATACAGCAGGTCTATCTTCTTCATAACCCATATGAACATCTTCTAACCAATTTAAATCATCCCATCCCATTGCTTCAATGTATTTTTTTAAGAATGGTGTAATTCTTGAATAGTCTGGAAGTAAGTTTACATCATAACGATAGCCAATTGTTTGACCTATCATTTTTTCTCTAGCAGTCTCTTTTTTCTTACCTAATTGACCTTTAGATATTTTTTTACTCGATTTTTTATTTTTTTTCTTTGCCATAATTATATTTTATGAAAATCGTCGACTCCAACTGTATGATTTGTTCCAGAAAGTGGAACCTTTGCCAAAGCAGAAGCTTCCATTGTTAAAGCTGCTAAATCCTCAGGTTCTAATGAATGAATATTAGTTTTACCACATGCTCTAGCTAATAATTGAGCCTCTAAAGTCATTGTATGTAGGTAATTATAAACTCTCAAAGCTGCATCATCAGGATTTAATCTTTTTCTAAGTTTAGGATCTTGTGTTGCAACACCTACTGGACAACGTCCTGTGTGACAGTGATAACAGTGGCCTGCTGGAACACCCATTTCTTTTTCAAAATTTGACTCAGGAATTTCTTTATTACAATTTAAAGCTATCATTGCTCCAGTTCCTATCGCAATTGCATCCGCACCTAATGCTAATGCTTTAGCCATATCAGCGCCATCTCTTACACCACCAGCATATATAAGAGTTACTTTTCCAGTTTTACCAACATCATCAATTGCTCTTCTTGCTTCTCTAATAGCTGCTATACCAGGAATTCCTGTGTTAGCTGCAGCTATGTGAGGGCCTGCACCTGTTGATCCCTCCATACCATCTAAGTAAATTGAGTCAGGATCACATTTTGCTGCCATACGAACATCATCATAAACTTTTGCTGCTCCAAGTTTTAATTGAATTGGAACCTTATTTTTTGTTAGTTCTCTTAGTTCTTGAACTTTTAATGCTAAATCATCTGGACCTAACCAATCAGGGTGTCTAGCTGGAGATCTTTGATCAATACCTGCAGGTAATGATCTCATTTCTGCTACTTGGTCAGTAACTTTTTGACCCATTAAGTGACCACCCATTCCAACTTTTTGACCTTGTCCAATAAATACTTCTATTCCATCTGCGAGTTGGGCATGATGAGGATTAAAACCATATCTTGATTGAATACATTGGTAATACCATTTTTCAGAATATCTTCTTTCATCTGGAATCATTCCGCCTTCACCAGAACATGTTGCACTTCCTGCCATTGTAGCACCTCTAGCTAATGCAGTCTTAGCTTCATAAGATAAAGCTCCAAAACTCATACCCGTGATGTAAACTGGAATATCAAGTTCAACTGGATTTTCACATCTTGGTCCTATAACAGTTTTAGTTTCACATTTTTCTCTGTAACCCTCGATTACAAATCTTGTAAGTGTACCAGGTAAAAATACTAGATCATCAAATGTAGGAATTTTTTTCATTAGCGCCATACCACGCATTCTGTATCTACCTAGTTGCGCTTTTATATGTATGTCGTCGATTACCTCTGGAGTAAATATTGAATTATAACCTAATAAACTTTTATTTCTTTTTGAAAATTCACTTTGACCATTGCCATTAGAATGACCATTTGTTTTTCCATTTTTCTTTTTTGCCATTATATAGCTCCTTTTTTCTCAGTTGGTTCCAAAGCGTCATAATTCCAAAGTTTTTTACCCGCAACGACCTTAGTCATCTTAGAAACATCAAAATCCTCGCCAATTTCAGCTACTTTAAGTTTTCTTTTCAACCAATCTATATCACTTTTTGTCATAGGTGACTCAATCGCATCACTTCCATATGATCCAATTTTCCCCCCAACATAGATTGTTCCGTCATACATTGAGTCTCCAAGGTTTATACCTACATTACCTAAAACCACTATTCTTCCTCTTTGCATCATAAATCCAGTAAAAGCGCCAGCATCACCACCAATTATTATTGTGCCACCTTTTTGGTCAATACCCGTTCTTGCACCAACACTTCCTTTGCAAATTAAATCTCCACCTCTTACTGCTGCCCCAAAACACGATCCTGCATTTTTTTCTATTACAACTTTTCCAGCCATCATATTTTCTGCACATGACCATCCAACTCTTCCATTAACTCTTACAGTAGGACCATCTATAGAGCCAACTCCAAAATAACCCAAACTTCCTTCAAAAATTAAGTTTAATTTATTTAAAATTCCAACACCTAGACTATGTTTTCCTTGAGGATTTTTTATTACAATTGTTCCATAACCCTGACTCATCAATTCATCAATTTTTTTATTTGCTTCTTTGCAATCCATATCATTTACATCAAGCTCAGTTCTTTTATTAAAATCTACATCGTATGTTCCCCAATAATAAAAGTTTTCTGCTTCATCTGGATTGAAAAACTTTTGTTGTGTTTTTCCTGTAAGAACTTCAGTATGAAGTCCCATTGATTGAGCTTTTGTTTTTTTCTCAGTTGTTTTTAAATTTGCCATACCTTAACCTCTCCATCAAATGGATCATAAGTATCTATTTCTTGAGGAAGAACAGATCTGATTGCTATTTCTTCTGATCCCATTGCAACTAAATCATCTGACTCATATAAAACTAATGGTTTTGCTGCCATAGTGTCTTTAGCCATCCCAAGTGAATTTTTTGTTGCAACAAAGTAAGTGAACACTCCGTCAAGTCCAGACAAACTATCTTTCATACCCTCTTCAAGTGTAGCTCCATTTCTCATTTTTTCTGCTAAGTATACTGCAATCAATTCAGAGTCACACTCCGACATAAATCTCATTCCTTTATTTTCTAAAATTCTTCTATTATTCCAATAGTTAGTTAATTGACCATTATGCACAACTGAAACATCGCTAAAAGGGTAGCCCCAAAATGGGTGAGCAGATTTAATGTCTACACCAGACTCTGTTGCCATTCTAGCATGCCCAATAGCGTGAGTGCCGACAAGATCCCCTAAATTGTATCTATCACAAACAGCTTTTGCATTACCTAAATCTTTAATAACTTCTAGGGATTTTCCCATTGAAAGGATTTCAACTCCAGGAATACTTTCTATTTTCTGAGAAAATTCAAGCAAATCTCCTTTATCATAGTCAATTTCATATCTTAGTGAATAGGGCAGTATTCTTTCTTCCTTAACAATCTTTGCTCCCATTTGAGAAAGATAACTATCAACAATTTTTTTTCTTTCATCATAAACTGATACATCTTCCATTACTGATGAACTACCTTCACCAACATTTTCACCAACCTTAAATCGCATAATAAAGTTTTGACCATCTGTATCTCCATAAAGAGCATAACCAGTAGAATCCTCACCTCTATGCTTTAATGCTTGAAGCATTCCTTGAAGTTCTTGACCAACGTTTGAAGATTTTCCTCTATGAATTAGTCCAGCAATTCCGCACATTCTTTTCTCTCCTATAATTTTTCCTTATGGTAAGCAATCCAAATAAGTATCGAGATCCCATTGGGTTGTTGCGCCAAGAAATCTTTCCCACTCATCATTTTTATACCAATGAAATATTTTATACATTTCATCTGGCATTGCCGATTGAATAACTTTATCTTCAGCTAATCGATCTAATGCTTCACCAAGACTTAATGGTAATTTTTTAACGTTTTTTCCAGCTTTTTGAGCTTCATAAATATTTCTAGACTCTGGTTTTCCAGGATCAATATTATTTTTAATTCCATCATCAAAAGCTTTTAATAAACCTGCTCCCATTAAGTAAGGGTTATGCATTGAGTCTACTGATCTGTACTCAAATCTTCCTGGAGCTGAAACTCTTAGTCCACAAGTTCTATTTTGATATCCCCAGTCAGCATAAACTGGTGCCCAAAAACCTTGGTCCCATAATCTTCTATAAGAATTTACAGTTGATGATCCAATAGCAGTTAAAGCTGGAAGGTGTTTCATTACACCACCAATTGATTTTAAGCCGATTTTACCTGGCAGCTGAACATCTTTTGTATCAGGCATAAAAGTATTTGTTCCACCTTCAACATAAGTAAACACTTCATCCATACCTGGTAAAGATTTATGGCCTAATTTATTTACTTTGTCTTTTCCACCAGTCCATAAAGACATATTTGTATGACAACCACTTGCAGAGACTCCCATAAACGGTTTAGTCATAAAGCAAGCAATCAAATTAAACTCTCTCGCAACCTGTGCACAAATTTGTCTATAAGTAGATAATCTGTCTGCATTTCTTAAAACATCATCATACGTCCAGTTTAATTCTAATTGTCCTGGTGCATCCTCATGATCACCCTGTATCATGTCAAAACCCATAGCTCTCGCGTACTCCATAACTCTCATAAACACAGGTCGTAAAGATTCAAATTGATCTATGTGATAACAATAAGGTTTAGAGAACCCTTTCCCAGTTGGAG
Organism: uncultured Pelagibacteraceae bacterium; assembly: GCA_902534465.1. GTDB lineage: Bacteria > Pseudomonadota > Alphaproteobacteria > Pelagibacterales > Pelagibacteraceae > Pelagibacter. The sequence goes on along the minus strand of CACAPU010000001.1, from coordinate 155,617 downwards.
TTCCATCCTCATTTCTAGTTAACCACATCATTTCTGGCTCCGTTCCTACTCTGAGTTGGTAACCATGTTTTTTCTTAAATTCTTTAGCGATTATTCTTAAATTTCCTCTGCAATCAGATGTAAGATGTCCACCTGGATTTTCTCTCTCTTCTCTATTTCTAAAACAAGTAACAAATACACGAGCTACTTTTTTATCCCAGGGTAATTGACAAAAAGTCTCTGGATCTGGAATACCAACAAGTTCTTTTGCTTCAGGACCATATCCAATATAGTTATTGTGACGATCTAAAAATAAATTTGCAGTTGCTCCATAAACTAATTGAAAACCTTTTTCACAAGTTCTTTCCCAATGATCTGCGGGAATTCCTTTACCAACAACTCTTCCTGTTACTGATATGAATTGAAAAAAAATATAATCAATTTTAAGTTCGTTTATTTTAGCTCTAACTTGTTTAACCAGTTTGGCTCTGCCTGGTTGATTAACATGCTTTTCTAGATCAGTCATATTCCCCCTTAAGAATTTTTAGACCAAAAAGTTAACTGAAAATAAAACATCTGTCTACTTAGATAAATTAGCTCCAAGGAAACGGACTATTAGATGTCGGGTGTAATTCCCCTTTCTCGTAACGGTTGAATCTAAAAGGTTTCAATAAATCACTTTCTGTTCCAAGAATTTCTTTTGCAACTAGTTCTCCAACTCCAATCATTTTGTAACCATGGTTAGAGTCTGCAATCATATAAACGTTTTCTAAAAATCTATCAAATATCGGAAATGAGTCTGGTGTCATACATCCAAGACCACCCGAAGGTCCTTTTCTATATAAATCTGATTTTCCTTCGAACCTTTTTTGACAGTGAGCTAAAGCTGAACACCACATGTCATTAAAAGCTTCGGTTGTTTGATATTCAGGTGACTCTATTCCGTAAGGATCAACATTCACTTCGTCAAAATGTTTTTCTACAATGTAAGGTGATGTTCCACCCTGTACACCAAGACCGTCAATATCAGGTTTGTAATATATTCCCCAAATTTTATCTGTAATTAATTTTTTAGTTTTGTCTGAATATAAAGGAGCAGTTGAGTCAACATGAATTACTGGTGGCTGCTCACCGTTATTCATTTTTAAAAAATCAGCTTCGACACCAATTACACCTTCTTGAAGCATCCAATATTTCCACATGTCAGTTTCATGCATCTTTCCATCTTTACCTTTAATGTGAGCAGTTTTTGGAAGTTCTAGCATATTCCAAAAATCTCTTGCCCATGGACCTGCCCCTACAACTACTTGTTCGCATTCAATAGTTCCTCTGTCTGTTTCAACTCCAGTTACAGCTTTACTGTTACTTCCTCTTTTAAAACCTGTTACTTTAATCCCTTTAACTACTTCAACACCATTTGAAGTAGATTTATTTTCAAGTGCTTTAATTGAATCTTTATTAAATGCATATCCACCTTTTTTTTCATGAAGAACAGAGGTTATTCCTTTTGCCTGCCAATCATCGAACATACCTTTCATGTAGTTCATGCAATCTTTTTCGCCTTCTATAAATTCAGATTCATAACCAATTGCTTTTTGTTGTTCATAAATTGTAGCAACATCTGCGTGCATAACTTCAGGAGAAATTTGTAAATAACCTACTGCATTATATTTAAAAGCCTTAGGATCACTCTCCCAAACTGAGACTGAATGAGCCATTAATTCTCTCATAGCAGGTTGAAAATAATTATTTCTTACAACTCCACAAGCAATACCACTTGCTCCTGCTGCGGTATCTTTTTTTTCTAAGACTACAATATCACCTGGATTTTTATACGTTTCAGATAATTTCCAAGCAGTACTTAGTCCGTGAATTCCTCCACCAACTATTACTACTTTTGCTTTTGTCGGTAATGACATAATAAAACACTATTTTTTAGAAAAGGTTAAATATATAATTTTTTTTATATATAAAATTTAGAAATAAAAAATTATACAACCTTTAATTAACAAACTATTAAAAACTTAAATTTTTAAGAGTGGATAAATAATCGTTAAATTCCTCAATAAATGAAGCACTTGGTTTAATATGTTTTTTTCTTTGATCTTCTGAAGTTTTCTCTAAATAAAAAAACCCTTTTTCACATGCCTCATTAATAATTAAAGCAGATTTTGGTCGTGAAGTTTTAAATAATTTTGTTTTTAATTCTTCTACAGATAAATTTTGTTTTAATTTAAATGCAGACATTACAAGCAGCATCATATGATAGTGTGAAGGTGATTTTCTAAAAAAGTAGTTACTAGAAGTATGAGAAAGCTTCATTTGATCTTCCCAAAATTCTAATAGATCTTTTGTTGATTTAGGCATTATGATCTAATTTTAGTTTTCTTAGGATCGTAATGAGGAAATCCTACAATTTTAGCTGGAATTCTTTTTTGATGACCATCTATTTTTCCAATTTCAACCTCGTTTCCTATTTCTGAATGACCTGTATCTATTCTGCATAAGGCAATATTTTTATTTAGTGTTGGTGAAATGCACCCGCTTGTAATCACCCCAACTTGAGATCTTCCAATGTGTACACAGTCTCCATGGTTTGCTTGTTCTTTACCAATCAATTCTAAACCAACTAATTTTTTTTGAGGGTTTTCTTTTCTTTTAATTAAGTTTTCTCTTCCTATAAAATCTTCCGTTTTAGATTTTAATGGTACAGAAAAACCAATTCCTGCTTCAAAGGGATCTTGTTGTCCATCAAATTCATTACCAAATAATATTAAACCAGCTTCAATTCTTAAAAGATCTAAAGCAGCAAAACCAGCGGGTATCAAACCTTCGTCTTTACCTGCTTCCATTACTTTATCCCAAACAGTTGGCGCATCGCTTGGGTGACACCAAATTTCAAAACCAAGCTCACCTGTATAACCCGTTCGTGAAACAATTAATGGTATTCCATTTAATTCTTCTAATCTGCAAATACTAAATCTAAACCATTCCAATTCAGATATAGAGGGCTGTGTAGGAGGTGTAAAAATTATTTTTTCTAAAATTTTTCTACTTTTTGGTCCTTGTAAGGATAGGTTATTTATTTGGTCTGTAGAATTTTTTATATGAACTTTATAATTTTTCTTTTTTGCTTGTTCTTTAAGCCATTCCCCACCATACTCATCTCCACAAACCCATCTAAAACCATGATCACTAAGTTTTAATAAAGTGCCATCATCAAACATGGTACCATTTTCATAGCACATTGCTGAATAAACAATTTGGCCTACTGAAAGTTTTTTAATATTTCGAGTTAGAGTGTAATTCATTAATTCTTCAGCATCAGGACCAAGAATTTCAAACTTTCTTAAAGAAGATAAATCAATTAAAACAGCTTTCTCTCTACAAGCATTATATTCGTTAATAACTCCGTGTTTTGTATAATCATTTGGTAACCAAAAACCTCTAGCATCAACAAAGTTTCTAGTTAGTTTAGAAGTTCTTTCGTAAAACCCTGTGTTCCTTGTAAGTTTATTTTCTGAGTCTGTTTTCATTCTAAATCCATAAGATTTTGTAAATTCTTTACTTTTTTCATAAGTTCTAACAAAAATATCAGTAGGGTTCCATCCATTACAGCTATCAATATCACTAGGACAAGCTGTTGTACCACAGGTTAAATCTTTAAGTGCTTTAAAAATTACATAATCACCTGGTCTTGCATATGACTCGTCAGAGGTTACTGAATTTAGACCTCCAGCAGATGTATTAAAAAAAAGATTTATTGCCTGCCAACCTTTTTTTTTCTCTACTCCATATTTTTCCATAGAGTCATTTAAATTATCAGAACAATTTGCATGCCCAAAATATCCCGAGTCTTCATAGTATTTTGAAGTACAAGCTAAGTTGAACGTATCGTGTATACCAACAGTATCTCTTATTACTTCTATTAAAGGTTCATGATCAGTGTCATAAAATTTTGAATATAGGCCTGGACCAGGAAAAGTGTGACCCATAAAAGTTCTAGTTGTTTGCCAATCAAGACCTCTCTCTAAACCTTTTTCTAATTTAGCTGTATCATACGCCACAAAGTCCGAACATTGTCTTCCTGTTGGTGTTATAATTTGAATGTAATCACCAGCTTTAACTTGATAGCCAGTTGCAGTTTTTCTATCAATATTTACTTCATGATCTGGATCATAAATTGGATCTGGTATTAATGAAAATTCTTTCTCATTATTTTTAATTTTAGCTCTTTTTATTATTATTGTTAAATCTGATGGTGGATTTTGATCATGAACAAGCATGTCTTCTGCAGGTGCTGCAAATATGCAATAACACTTATCTTTAGATTTTAAATTTATTTTTTCTCCAGCTTTAGTATTTTTATCAAATAATATTGCTGACTTAGCTTTTTCAATTTTTAAATTTCTTTTGTTTAGTTGAAGCAAAGCCTGCATAGAACTTTCTTCTCTTTTAAAAAGTATTTTTTTTATTTCAGAAGAATTTTTATTTTCTTTTAAATTTAAAATACCTAATTCTGAGTTTCCATTTTTATCGAAAGAATTGATTTCGCAAATTTGATTTCCTTCATTATTAATTATTTGAATTTCGTCATCAGGAAAAATTTGAATTCCAGTAATTCCACCTGCATTGACAATATATCTTTCAACTCCAGGTGGTAGTACATTTAAACCAGGTTCTTTTATTGCTAAACTAGTTTGCATATATAATTTAAATATGCCCAAACTATATTAAGTATCAACAAATTTATATATAAATTTTATATATACATTTGTATCTATTTTGCTTGTTGACTGTCTCTTTAATAGAGAAGATAATTTAGTTCTTAATATTAAGGAAAGGGGAAATAATGAGAAAAATAATATCTCTACTATCATCTTTAGTGATTTCTCTTGTAAGTTTTGCAGGAATTTCTAACGCAGCGGATAGTAAAAAACCGATTGTTATCCCTACTCATAACTGGTCAAGCCAAATTGTAATGGCATATGTTATTGGTGGAATATTTGAAAGCATGGGTAACAATGTAAAATATGTAAATGCTGACTCACAGGCAGTATACGAGTCAATTAGAATTGGAGACGTAACTATATCTCACGAAGTGTGGGAATCTGCTTTTGGTAAATCATTCACAACTGCTTTAGATAAAGGTGGTTTATTAGATATGGGTGATCACGAAGCAAGAACTCTTGAAGATATGGGTTATCCTAACTGGGTTGTAGAAAAAGGCTTATGCCCAGGTCTACCTGATTGGACTGCTTTAAAAAATCCAGATTGTGCAAAAAACTTTACAACACCTGACTCTCCAGATGGAAAAGGAAGAATGTTGGAAGGACCACAAACTTGGCATGGAGATTTAATACCTCAAAGAGTTGATGCTCTTGGTTTAGGAGATCTATGGTGGGTTAAATTTGCTGGTAGTGCAGATGCATTATGGGCAGAATTAGCAGCAGCTAAAAAAGAAGGAAGAGGAACTATCATATTTAACTGGACACCAAACTTTACAGATGGTGCTGGTTTTACTTTCATCGACTTTCCTCCATACACAGCTGGTTGTAGACCAGAAGATGGTGGAGATGGAAAATGTGGTTCTCCAGATGGTTATTTGAAAAAAGCAGCGCATGAAGATTTTCCAAAAACTCATCCTGCAGCAGCTAAGGCGTTTCAAAAACTTTCTTTCTCTACAAGTCAAATTGGTGCAATGGCAGCTTTAGTTGACGTTGACAAAATGACTCACGAAGATGCAGCTAAAAAATGGTTAGCTGACAACAAGAGTGTTTGGCAAGCTTTTACAAAATAAGCTTTAAAAACTAAAAAATTAAATCTCTCCCAACTATGTTGGGGGAGATTTTTTTTAACAAAAACTAATATGTGATGATCAAATTATTTTATTTTATATTTTTTAGCTTTATTATTCATAGCAACGTTTTTGCAAAAAATATTAATATAAATGAAGATCTTAATTTAGAATTTAATTGTAAATTTGAAAAAAAAATAATCAAGAACTCTGAATATAATTACAAAACGTTTTTGGCGGACGAAGTTGATGAACAGAACTTAAATTCTTTAAAATTATATACTAATCAACCAAGCACTTTGATGGTAAATGGGTTGTCAGATTTTTTCTCACAAAACTCAAATTTTGATGTGAAGATAGTAAATAAAGATGTGGTTTTATTTAAAGCATTTAATAAAGAAAAAAGTTATTCAGAATCTGCAATAATTACTAGAAAAACTGGAGAATTAATTCACGAAATAACCAAGAATATTAACAGTGAAAATTCAGAAAAATATATAACTATTTATTATTGTAAAAATAAAACAAAAAATGCCTAATTTTTTTTTGATAAATAATGTGTAAAATGAAATCATGAAAAGAGTAATATTTTGCATCCTTTTTTACATTTTAGCAACGTCAATTGCTCAAGCAAGAAGCACGGGATGTAAGGAAGGCAACTGTGAAAACGGATATGGTAAATGGATTTACACAGACAAAACAACTTATGAAGGTGAGTGGGTTGCAACCAAAAAACATGGTCAAGGAGTAGAAACCTGGCCTAACGGATATATTTACAAAGGCGAATTTAAAAATAGCGAGTGGAGCGGTGTTGGAACTTTATTTTTTCCTGATGGCTCAACTTACGAAGGTGAATGGGCCAAGGGATTTATGAATGGTAAAGGAACTTTTACTTGGTCTGATGGAAAACAAAAAACTGGTATTTGGAAAAATGGAAAACTACAAGAGTAATTTTAAGGAATTACCAGAGCCTATCAAACAGTTTGGTGGCCTAATAGGAATAATGGTTATTATATTTATAACTTTTTTTATCTTAAATAAAATGTTTGGCAAGGGTGATGAGTTGGTTGCTAAAATGAAAATAGAAGAAGAAAGAATTGCTCAAGAGAGAAAACTAAATAAATTAATCTCAAGTCTTCCATCAGGAATTTTAGTTTCTTTTGATGGTACAGATCATTTTAGATTATCTGATGAATTATACGAGGCGGTTTGCAAAGCAACAAAACTTATTCCTCAACGTGCAATTATGGGAGCAAATTTTTTAAACTTTAGAGCACACGAAATTTACACCATTAATGGTAATAAGATAGATGAAACGTTTGTAAAATGGGATAAAGAAAAAAATAAATGCTTTGCAGGTTTTGTAGTTAGTGGAAATAATGTTGGCGTAGATGAAACTATTTCTGTAAGTGGAGAGGCTTTAAGTTTTTTAAGCACAGGAATTGATACAAGAGTTTATTTTATAAAAAATTTTTAGGGAGGAAATTTAACAAATTTAAGAGATTTTATTTTATCTTAATTTCGTATAACCTTATTATAATTTATGTCTGAACCAGTAATTAAATGTGAGTCTGTTTATAAGATATTTGGTGAAAATGCTAAAACTATGCTTAAGGAAGCGAATGGCAATGTAGATGCAAAAACTTTTCAAGAAAATGGATGTATAGTTGGCGTAAATAATGCTTCCTTTGAGGTATCAAAAGGAGAAATGTTGGTCGTAATGGGACTTTCAGGCTCAGGTAAGTCTACATTGTTAAGATGTATCTCAAGATTAACAGATGCAACGGGTGGAAAGATATTTATTGAAGGTCAAGATCTATTAAATTTAAACAATAAAGAATTGATAGATCTTAGAAGAAACAAAATGGGAATGGTTTTTCAAAGCTTTGCACTTCTTCCTCATAAAACAGTTGTGGAAAACATAGCTTTTCCATTGCAAATTAAAGGGATTAATACAGATAAGAGTATCAATAAAGCAATGGATATGGTCAAATTAGTTGGTCTTGATGGAAGAGAAAACTACTTTCCGCGAGAATTATCTGGAGGACAACAACAAAGAGTAGGTATTGCAAGATCATTAGCAGTTGAGCCAGATATTTGGTTTTTAGATGAACCTTTTTCAGCACTTGATCCATTAATCCGAAAAGAGATGCAAGATGAATTTTTAAGACTCCAAGAAAAGTTACAAAAAACAATTATGTTCATTACTCATGATTTTGACGAAGCTCTAAAACTTGCTGATCGTATTGCAATTATGAAAGATGGTATTATTGAACAATTAGATACTCCTGCAAATATTGTCTTAAATCCAGCGACCGAATATGTGAGAAAATTTACTGAGGAGGTGCCAAGAGAAAAAGTTTTATTAATTGCAGATGTTATGGACTCTACAACAACAGAAGATATAGGCGATTTAAAAGTTACAAAAGACGAGATAATTGAAAATGTAGCAGAAAAAATATTAACACAAGAAAAGACTGTAGCTGTAATAGACAATAATAATAAAATTGTAGGATCTATTAATCCAACAAAAATAATTAATACAGTTTTTGGAAGAAGAAAAAATAATAATTAATTTATGGAATTATTTAAAAAATACCCAAAATTATTTCAGTGGATATTTTTATTAATAGTATTTTTTGCTTTATGTTTTGCAATTGATGTACCTGAAACTTATAAATTTATTAGAGGACAAGCTGAATTTGTAAAAGACCCCAATCAAAGCACGTTTGTTTTTTTAGGAAAAGAAGTGAGGTATTACGCTTTTGATGTTTTTTGGAGACTGCCTCCTTTACTTGGTTGGTTACCAATTTGGATAAATGATTCATTATTCTTCTTAATGAATGAGTGGATGCCAATGGAGTTTTGGAACGAAGATACTCAAGAATATAAAACTAGACCTTTAGTTTTACAAATTACTAGAAACTTAACTGCCTTTATGACTTTTCTAATAGAATTAATTAGAGAGATTTTACTTGGTGGGCTTGAAACTATCGTAGCATTTACAAGTTGGGATTGGATTGATGCTAATCCTTGGGCAGAGTTACCTGGCTTGCCGTGGACTATTGTTGCTGCAGGTTCTGCAATACTTGCTTATAAATTAGGTGGTAGAGGGTTGGCCATTTTTGCAGGTTTAGCAATGACTTATATTTCTATTTTTGGTCAGTGGAAACCATCAATGCAGACATTATCTTTTATTTTAGTTGCAGCACCACTATCATTTATATTTGGATTAAGTCTTGGCATTGCTGCCTTTAAGAGTAAAAGAGTTGAAAAAGCTTTATATCCAATACTTTTAGTCATGCAAACAATGCCTCAGTACGCTGTGTTAGTTCCTGCTCTTGTACTTTTTGGAGTTGGGGATCATGCAGCAGTAATTATAACAATGATTGTAGCTGTACCTCCTATGATATTATTAACCTTATTAGGCTTAAGAGCTGTTCCACCGGAGGTTATTGAAGCTGGTAGAATGAGTGGATGTAATAATTGGCAACTAATGTTCAAAGTTTTAATTCCAACAGCAAGAAGAGATATTTTGATCGGAGTTAACCAAGTTATAATGGTTTGTTTTTCTATGGCTGTTATCTCCGCTTTTATTGGAGCAAAAGGTCTAGGGTTTAACTTATTGTTAGCGTTAAATCAGTTAAACATTGGATTAGCTTTAGAAGCAGGACTTTGTATTAGTTTGATTGCAATTCTATTGGATAAAATGTCTTTAGCTTGGGCAAATAAACAAGTTGATTATTTTGGGAATCTAAATTTTTTCCAAAGGAATAAAAACTCATTATTTTTTGGACTAATAATGATTGTAGGAATTGCTTTAGCGTATTTTGGATCTATTTATTTTAAAGATGGATATAATTATTTATTTGAAGTTCCACATAATAAAGGGATATCAACTGCTGGTTTTTGGAATAAAGGAGTTGACTGGATATTCGACACATTTTTTGTTTACATAAAAGCATTTAATACGTGGTTGATTGTTGAAGTACTTCAGCCAATGAGAGCTTTATATTTAAGAATGCCAGCGATAGCGACAATAGTATTAGTAGTTGGAGCGGGATATTTGATTGGAGGCACAAGATCAGCTTTAGTAGTTTGTGGTTTGACTTTATTTATAGCATTAAGTCCTTGGTGGGATAGAGCTTTAGTCACAACTTATATGGCAACATTTGGTGTGATTGTATCTTGTATTATTGGATTTACAGTTGGAACTTTATGTTTTCAAAATAAACACTTTACAAAATTTATGTTAAACGTATGTGATATTTTTCAAACCTTTCCATCATTTGTATATTTAATTCCTGTAATGATGCTGTTTGGTATAACTGATACTTCTGTTCTTATAGCGGTAATAGTTTATGCAACTATACCTGCAACGAGATATACAATAGAAGGACTTAGAAGTGTCCCGTCTGGTTTACATGATGCTGCAACAATGTCAGGAGTAACAAAATTTCAAAGATTATTTAAGATAGAGTTTCCTTTAGCATTCCCACATATGATGTTAGGACTTAATCAAACTATAGTTTTTGCTCTATTTATGGTTATTATAGGGGCATTTATTGGCACGGAAGATTTAGGACAATATATTTTAAAAGCTTTGTCAGACAAAAAAGGTGCAGGAATTGGGTTAACATTAGGAATATGTGTTGCTTTCATAGGTTTAATTTTTGACAATCTAATAAGAACTTGGGTTGATAAAAGAAAAAAACACTTGGGTATAGATTAAAATAGATTAAACTTGTGAAAAAGTTTCTTATTGCTATTGATCAAGGTACGACATCTTCAAAAGCAATTTTATTTGATTTAAAAGGCAATATTAAATTCACATCTCAATTCGAGTTTACTCAGTATTTTCCAAAAAATGGATGGGTTGAGCATAATCCAAATGAAATTTGGTCTTCAACCATTAAAGCTTTAAAAGAAGTAATTAAAAAAGCTTCAACTTTAAAAGGTAAAATATTAAGTATTGGAATTACAAATCAAAGAGAAACCACCATCCTTTGGAATAAAAAAACTGGTAAAGCAATTTATAATGCAATTGTTTGGCAAGATAGAAGAACACAAAAATATTGTGAAAAACTAAAGAAAAAAAAATATGAAAATACTTTTAGAAAAAAAACTGGATTATTTATTGATCCATATTTTTCAGCTACAAAAATTAAATGGATCTTAGAAAATGTTAAAATTTCAAAAAAACTTTTAGCATCGAACAATTTACTGTTTGGAACAGTAGATACATATTTAATATGGAAACTGACTAACGGAAAACATCATTTTACAGATGCAACAAATGCAAGTAGGACAATGTTATTTAATATTAATAACAATACTTGGGACAAAGAAATTTTAAAAAAATTGAATGTCCCAAAACGTATTCTACCAGTTGTAAAAAATTCAGCAGATAATTTTGGAATAACAAGTAAAAAAATAGTTGGATATGAAATTCCTATATCTGCAGTTTTGGGCGATCAACAAGCTGCAGCGGTTGGCCAATCTTGTTTTGAAAAAGGCTCAATAAAAAGTACTTACGGAACAGGAGCTTTTGCAATAATGAATACAGGATCAAAAAAAATTTTTTCAAAAAATAAATTATTAACTACAATTTGTTACAGGTTAAATGGAAAAAACACTTTTGCTCTCGAAGGCTCTATTTTTATTGCTGGGGCAGGTGTTCAATGGTTAAGAGATAAGTTAAAGCTAATAAATAATGCTTATGATACTGAACAAATTGCTAAATCAAAAAAAAATAATGAAGGTGTCTATGTTGTGCCAGCTTTTAGTGGGATGGGAGCCCCATATTGGAGACCTGATACAAGAGGAGTTATAACCGGATTAACTAGAGACAGTGATTGGAAAACTTTAGTAAGGGCAGTGATAGAATCTGTGGCATATCAAACCTATGATCTTTTTAATGCAATGAGAAAAGATGGCTTGAAACCTAATAAAATTAAAATTGATGGCGGAATGGTAGAAAATAATTGGTTTTCTCAATTTTTAGCAAATATCATTAATGTTAAAACAGAAAGACCTAAAGTTTTGCAAACTACAGCTCTGGGGGCTGCATTGTTTGCTGGATACCAAATTGGTGTATTTAAATCGTTAGATGACATAAAAAGAATATGGAAAAAAGATAAAATTTTCAAACCTAAATTAAGCAATATTGTTAGAAACAAATTGTTGAATGGGTGGAAATTATCCGTCAAGAAAACTTTGTTATAGAAACTTTATTATTTTAAAAACGTATCCATAGAGTCGTCCATTGCAGATGCCCAAGGAGTGTGGTGAATAGGGGCAATGGACCCAGTTACAGGTGATGAAAAAGACTTATTTCTGTAAGTAGAAATATCATCCATTTTATGATGTTCCCAATCCTTAAAATGTTTTCTTATTAATTCAAAATCAATTTTTGGATAATCTGACATTTCGTGAAGTTCTTTAGTATATTCAGTTTGAAAATCTATCATTTGATCTGGGTTTTCTAATTTTTCTTCCATAGAAACCCATTTAGAAATATCTTTTTCTATTTCACTATCATTTGGAATTTTAATTTTATTCATTATCACATCTCTCGCAAACCATGCTTGGCAATCAAACATATTAAATGTATGAAATTGATCCTGCATACCTAGGTACATTAGCTTATGATTATCTTGCCACACAACTCCTTTGTATAATTTTGGTGGATATAATCTATTATGAGTTTTTAAACTCAGTTTTTCATTCAAAAAAGGAAAATGATGCAGGTATCCTGTGCATAATATAATTACGTCCGCTTCTTGTTCTGTACCATCTTTGAAAATTGCTTTGCTACCCTCTAATCTGTCTAAATAATAAACTTCTTTCATACCCGAAGGCCATTTAAAACCCATAGGGTTGTGTCTATAACCAATAGTTACACTTTTAGCTCCATATTTATTACATTGTAGTGCAACATCTTCAGCTGAATAACTACTTCCAAGAACTATAACATTTTTATCTCTAAATTCTTCAGCATCTCTAAAATCATGAGAATGCATTATTCTTCCTGGAAAAGAACTCATACCTTTATATTCAGGTATGAATGGAACTGAAAAATGTCCAGTTGAAACAACAACGTAATCAAATTTGTCGTGTAATATTTTATTATTAGTTTTATCTTGATAGCTAACTTCAAATTTATCCGAATTATAATTTACACTCTTAACACTTGTGCTAAATTTTATTTTGCTTTTAATATTTCCTTTGCTCACTCTTCCAATTATATAGTTATACAATACTTCTCTTGGTGGAAATGATGGAATAGGTTTTCCAAAATGCTCATCAAATGAATAATCTGCAAACTCTAAACATTCTTTTGGTCCATTTGACCATAAATATCTATACATACTATTGGGGACAGGGTCACCATATTGATCAGAACCAGTTCTCCAACTGTAGTTCCATAATCCTCCCCAATCATCCTGTTTTTCAAAACATATAATTTCTGGAACCTTTTCTCCATTTTTCTCAGCATGTTCGAAAGCCCTTAACATTGATAGACCACACGGCCCCGCACCAATTATCGCTATTTTGTTCATATAAACTGTATAATTTTAAAAGTTATTTTATTAATAAAATCAAAAAAATAAAACTATTTTTTCTTTTAAATTACTTGTTAATAATAAATAGTTAAATTTAGTTAATTTATTTATGAAAAAAATTCTAATTATTGGAGGTGGGGCCATGGGTTCAGCCTTTTCTATTCCATGTTTAGATAATAATCACAAAGTATTTATAACAGAACCATACAGTCAAAGATTTATTAAAAATTTATCATCAAAAAATAAATTTCATTCAGCTTTAAAAATAAATCTTCCAAAAAAACTAAAATTTAAAAAATATTCCAATGAATTATTTTATGAAAAATATGATCTTGTAGTTATAGCACTAAGCTTAACAGGTATAGAATTTATTGCGAGAGAATTAAAAAAATTTAAAGTAAAATCTCCGATTTTAGTACTTACAAAAGGTCTTAAATATGAAAAGCAAAACAAAAAGATTTTGACTATTTCACAAACCCTTTTAAAAAGTTTCCCTAAATTAAATTTATCAGTTTTGAAAGGACCATGTTTAGCTAAAGAATTAGCTAGAAAATGTCAAACAAGTGTGATCATCGCTAATAAAAATATTCAGATTGCAAAATTGTTAGGGAAAATGATTTCAACAAAATATTATTTGATTGAATACTCTAAAGATGTGGTTGGTGTTGAAATATGTTCTGCAATAAAAAATATTTATTCTATGATAATTGGTTCTGGTATGAGTTTGAATAAATCTTCAAGTTTGTTCCAAAAATCATTGTCAGAAATGAAATACATAACTAAACGTTTAAAAGGAAAAGAAGATACAGTTTTAAGTTTAGCAGGTGTTGGAGACTTGTATGTAAGCGCTGCAGGTGGAAGAAATAGTAAAATGGGAAACTATTTAGGACAAGGTTTTACTTTTCAAAAGGCTAAAAAAAAGTTTATGGCAAATGATACTGTAGAAGGTGAACAACTTGTGAGAGAAATTGCGCCTTTTATTTTAAAAAAGTTTAATTCAAAAAAAATTCCTTTGATGTTTCAAATGATTAGATCAATTCTAAAAAATAAAAAATTCTTGATTTAAAAAATATTATATTTGTTGACTTTTTGAGTTATAGAGACTTTTTATAACTATTGTCATTCATTTCTCTCGCTGATACATTTACCTTGTTAATCAACGAAAAGAGGGGAAATCAATGATTAAAAAAATAACAATAACTGTTTGCGCGCTAATATTTTTTGTAACAAATATTAGTTTTGCAGACATCACTTTTTGGACTACAGAAGTTCAACCAGCTAGAATGGCAAAACAAGAAGCTATGGCCAAGGATTTTGAGGCTAAAACTGGCATTAAGGTTGAAGTTATTCCTGTAGAAGAAAAAGATTTAGGAACAAGAGCAACAGCCGCAGCTGCAGCTGGTGATCTTCCAGATGTGATATACCACACTTTACAATATGTTTTACCTTGGGCTGAAGCTGGAATATTAGATGTAGATGCTAATAATGCAGTTGTTAAAGAACTTGGCAAAAAAACTTTTGCACCAGGCGCATTAAACATGGCTAAAAGTGGATCTAAAATAGCAGCTGTTCCAGTTGATGGTTGGACACAGATGGTTGTGTACAGAAAAGATTTATTTGAAAAAGCAGGTCTTGAACCACCAACAAGTTATGAAAATATTACTAAAGCAGTAGAAGCACTTTCAGGAGACGGAATGTTTGGTTTTGTTGCAGCTACTAAAACTGACGAAAATTTTATGAGTCAGGTTTTAGAACATGTTCTTTTAGCAAATGGAGTAAACGTTGTTAAAAAAGGTGGAGTAAAAAAACAAGGTAAAAAGTTAAAGGCAGCTTTAGAGTTTTATAAAGTAATTGCAAATGCAAGTCCTCCAGGAGAATTATATTGGAAACAATCTAGAGAATTGTACTTTGCTGGAAAAACTCCAATGATAATTTGGTCACCATTTATAATGGATGAACTTGCAGGCTTAAGAGACTCTGCGCCTCCAACAATAAATGACGATCCAACCTCAAGCGAACTAGCTTCGAAGACAGGTTTTATTACTAAGTTCAAAGGACCTAACAATAATAAAGGAGCTGCTTGGGCTGATATAAGATATTTTGGTATAACAGCTGATGCAGATACTGAAGAAGCAAGTGCATTCATTAAATATTCAATGGATGAGGGTTACACAAAAACTTTATCAATTGCACCAGAAGGTAAATTTCCTGTGAGAAGAGGAAATGCAAGTGATCCTGACGCATTTACAAAAGCATGGAGTAAATTACCTGTAGGAGTTGATAGAAAAGCACCTTTATCAGATTTATACTCTGAGGATGTTATTAATAACATTGTAGCTGGTTTAGACAAAGCTACTAGATGGGGTGTTAAAGAAGGTGAACTCGCTAGAGCTTCTAAAATTATAAATAATAAGTTTATAAATAGAATAACTAGATTATACGTTGACGGGCAGATTGATATTGATCAAGCGGTAGACATGATCAATCAAAAACTGGCTCAATTCTAGATTATAAAATAAATTTTAATGAAAGCGGATAATGTGTATTATCCGCTTTTATTATGAGTGATACACTTTCAAAAATTGAAAAAAGAACTGCTTATATTTTATTATTACCTGCAGTTTTTCTAGTTTTTTCAATAATATTGTTTCCTATATTTGCCAATGTTTGGATTAGCTTTAAGGAAGTAGGTTTAAAAGATATAAGAATACCTGAACCAAGAGCAAAAAAAATAGTTAAATCTGTAAAAGAAAGCCCTGATAAAATTAAAATAATTTATAAGTTAAGAAATAGTTCATTAATATTAGATATTAGGGATGTTAAGTTTCTAGACAAGATCCCAAAAAATACAGAACCATTAAATTTGGATCAAAGATGTCAAATAAAATCATTAATAATAAATTGTAATTTTGGAGATTGGAAAGCTAAGTATAAAGAGAATTTTCAAATAATACTTGTCAACAATTCTGGGAAGAAAATTGATAAAAAAGAAATTAAATCAATCAAACCAAAATTATCAGGTAAATCAGATAATATTCTTTTAAATACAAATTTTACATTAAAAAATTTTAAAAAAGTTTTTTTTCAAAATGAATTTTTTGATTTACTGTCTACAACTTTTTATTATACTTTTTTTGGTACAGTAGGATCAATAGTATTTGGAATTTTAGCAGCTCAGCTCGTAAATCAAAAATTTTTTGGAAGAACATTTATGAGAAGTATTCTTCTTTTTCCATATGTAGGACCTGTTGTAGCATTAGCATATACGTGGGAACTACTATTGGATCCTTACAGCGGAACATTAAACAATCTACTGTTAAATTTTCAAGTTATTCAGGAACCTTTAAATTTATTAGGTCAAAAATATTTAACTATTAATTTTTTTGGTTTTGATTTAAAGCTTAGACTAGCTTTAACAACTGTCATTATTTTTGAAATTTGGCGATACTTTCCATTAGCTTTTTTATTTATACTTGCTCGACTACAGGCTGTCCCAAAAGAATTATATGATGCAGCAGATGTCGATGGTGCTGGACCGCTTCAAAAATTTATTAGCATAACACTGCCACAGATTATGGCAGTAATATCAATTTTGTTTATGATTAGATTTATATGGAATTTTAATAAATTTGAAGATATTTTCTTACTTACTGGAGGAGCGTCAGGTACTAGAACATTGCCGATTAATGTTTACGAGCAGGGTTTCACAATATCTGATATTGGAATGGGATCTGCTGTATCAATAGTTATAGTTTTGCTTCTTTTAATATTTATGTTTATTTATTTTAGACTATTGGGAAGGCGAGCTGATGAAAATTAAAAGTCTAATATTATATTGTTTAATTTCATCTATTTTTCTATTTTCCCTAGTCTCCATTTGGAAAGTTTTATCAACATTGCAAGGAATAGATCTGGAAAATTTTAATTTCGCAATTATCCTAACTCTAGGAATTGGAATATCTCTAATAAATTTGATTGTTGGAGACAAGTTTCATAAAGCTATAAAGTCAATAATATTTGCAATTTTATTTACCTTTGTTGATGGATATTTAGTCCAATTGATGCCTATTTGGTACAATATTGGCATCTTTGGGATTTTAATTTTTTACTCTTTTAAAATTGATAAATATAATCAAAAAAATCTAGACCTCGATCATTCATCTCAAACAGTTGTATTTGAATTTTTAACTCTTTTTGGAATTGTATTATTTTCTTTTGTAATTTTATTTCCATTTTACATGATGATAGTTACTAGCTTTAAAACACAAGCTGCATTGCTTATAAATCCTTTGGACTTTAGTATTAATTTTGCTCAAGATATTAAAGAACTGTTTAAATCTTACTTTGTCATATTTGATACTTATAAATTTGGAAGATATATACTTATCAGCACATTTGTCTCAGTTGGTACAGTTATAATCACATTAATTTTTGCTATTCCAGCTGCATACGCAGTTGCAAGACTAAATTTTTTTGGAAAAAACTTTTTGTCTACTTCAATATTAATTATTTATATGTTTCCTGCTATAGTCTTAGTAATACCTTTGTATACCGTATTTAGTCAGCTAGGGTTAAGAAATAATGTAGGTGGGCTTTTAATAGTATATACAGCAACTACTTTGCCAGTTGCGATATATATGCTTCAAGGATATTTCAAAAGTATACCTAAGGAATTAGAAGAAGCTGCTATTATGGATAAATTAAACTGGTTTGGTATTATTATAAAAATTATTTTACCATTAAGTATTCCTGCCATTTCTTCAGTTGCTCTTTATGTATTTATGATTGCATGGAATGAATTTTTGTTTTCTTTAATGTTTCTAGATAATCCAAATTCATTTACTTTATCAAGAGCGATACAATATTTGAGTGGTGATGCAGAAACTCCTAGACAATATTTAATGGCAGGATCAGTTGTAGTCACTATTCCAGTTTTATTTATTTTTGTTTATTTTGAAAAATATTTAGTAAGTGGACTAACTGCTGGAAGTGTAAAGGGTTAATGAAAAAATTTATTAATTCAGCTAAAAAAGTGTTATTAGGTAACAAAAAAAAGGGATACACTTTACCAACCAATAATAAATTATACCCAGCTCAATGGAATTGGGACTCTGGATTTATAGCTTTAGGTTATTCACATTTTAAACTTAAATATGCTTTAGATGAATTAAATACACTTATTAGAGGTCAATGGAAAGATGGAATGATACCACATATTTTGTTTCATGATTTAAATACTAATTATTATCCAAACCATTCTGTCTGGGCCTGTGGAAATAAAATTCATTCATCTGGAATTACCCAACCTCCTATTTTGGCAATAATAATAAAGTTAATTTTAGATAAAAATAAAATTAAAAAAGAAAAAACTGAATTTAAAAAAATTATTAAAAGTGTTTTAAAATATCATAAATGGTTCATTAAATTTAGAGACCCAAATAATTCAGGATTAGTCTCAATTTTACATCCATGGGAGAGTGGATATGACAATTCACCTCTATGGGATGAGCCGATGAGTAAAGTAAAAATTCCAAAGAATTTAAAATACAAAAGGGGTGATAACAAAGTGGTTAACCCTGAATACAGACCTTTAGACATTGATTATGATAGATATGTAACAATTAAAAATCACTTAAGAAAAAAAAATTATAATCCAAACAAACTTTTCAAAGCTTCGTTATTTAATGTTGTTGATGTCGGATTTAATTCGATATTTTTGAGGGCAAATAAAGATCTTGTTAAACTATTAAAAATGTTTGATTTGAAAAGTAATGAAATAGACTCTTATATTTCAAGGTCTGAGAAAAAAATTGTTAAACTATATAATAAAAAGAATAATAGTTTTTTTAATCTTGATTTAAAAAATAAAAAAAAAATAACAATCCCATCTATCACAAATTATTTTATTTTATTTGCTGATTTAAAAGATAAAAAATTAAATAATAATATTATCAAAAACCTAAAAAAACATAGTAATAAAGAAAAATATTTTTTTTCAAGTATAAAATCAAATCATCGAAAATTTGAAGAGAAAAGATATTGGCGAGGCCCAGTGTGGATAAACTGTAATTGGATTATATATCAAGGATTAAAAAATAAAGATAATAGATTTGCAAATCAAATCAAAAAGAAAACAATCGATCTTATAAAACAAAAAGGTTTTAATGAATATTTTAGCTGCAAAACTGGAAAAGGATTTGGCGCAACCAACTTTTCATGGACTGCATCCTTATTTTTAGATTTAATTTTAGAGAATAAATATGAGTAATTATAATTGGAATTATCCTACTACTATCTGGGTTGGCAAAGATAGAATAAAAGATCTTTATTTGGCCTGTTCAAATTTAAAAATTCAAAATCCTTTATTTGTGACGGATAAGGATTTGATAAACTTACCAATGGTTAAAGAGGTAATTTCAAAAATTAAAAATAGAATTGATAATATAGTAGTGTTCTCTGATTTTTCAGGAAATCCTTTTGGTGAGAATGTTGAAGAAGGTGTTAAAGAATTTAAGAAAAATAATTGTGATGGGGTAATTGCTTTTGGAGGTGGAAGTGGACTTGATGTGGGAAAAGCAATTGCATTTATGTCTGCACAAACAAGACCTATATGGGACTTTGAGGATATTGGAGATTATTGGAAAAGAGCAAATAATGAAAATATACCTCCTATAATTGCTATTCCAACCACAGCAGGAACTGGTTCAGAAACAGGGAGAGCTTCTGCGATAATAAATAGAGAAACTGGAGTTAAAAAAATAATTTTCCATCCAAAATTTTTACCATCAATAGTTATTTTAGACCCAATTTTAACAAAAGATCTTTCTCCAAGATTAACAGGAGCAACAGGCATGGATGCACTAGCACATAATTTAGAGGCGTTTTGTGCTCCAGGCTTTCATCCTATGGCTGATGGAATTGCGATTGAAGGAATGAAACTAATAAAGAAATCTTTATTAAATGCAGTACATAATGGTAATGACCTTGATGCAAGATCTGATTTATTAGCTGCTGCCAGTATGGGTTCAACTGCTTTTCAGAAAGGTCTTGGTGCCATTCATTCATTAAGTCATCCATTAAATGGTAAGTTCAATATTCATCATGGATTATCTAACGCAATATTCATGCCATATGTATTAACTTTCAATAGAGAAGCTATAGAAGAGAGAATTATTTCTATTTGTGATTATCTTAATTTATCGAAAAGTTTTAATTCTTTCTTAGAGTGGATACTAGATTTAAGAAAAGAATTAGAAATACCTCATAAATTATCAGATGTGATTGATATAAATAAGCTCGATATAGATGAGCTCTCTGAAATGGCTTTGAATGACCCCTCAACTGCATCTAACCCCAAAACATTGACAATTTCTGATATGAAAATAATTTACAAAAATAGCATCTCTGGAGAATTGTTTAAATGAAAAAGATATTAATAGTTGAAGGTAATCTTAAAGAGGAAAATCAAAGTTTTACTGAAGGTGGAATAAAAACTCACACTGAAAGTCTAAAAGATAGTATTAGTTATTTCACAAATGATTTAGAAATTGATGTTGTTAATCCTTCATCTGATAATAATATTTCAGAAGTAGCAAAAGATTTGGAAAAATTTGATGGACTAATCTGGGGAGGAAGTAGTCTAAATATATATAATGATACAGTAGAAATCAGAAGACAGATAGAATTTATGAGATCATGTCAAAATAAAATAAAGAAAATACTAGCAATTTGCTGGGGTCTTCAGGTAGCCGCTACTGTTGCTGGCGGACAAGTAAAAAGATGTATGACTGGCTCTCATAGAGGAATAGCTCATAATATTGAAATAAACAGTAATGGATTGCAACATCCAATTTATAAAAATAAAAGTGAAACTTTTAACACACCAGCATTCAATTTTGATGAAGTTGTAAAGTTACCTAAAAATTCAATCTTATTGGCTTCAAATCCAATAAATAAAGTTATGGGAGTCAATTTCAAATCTGGAGTAAGTGATATTTGGGGAATTCAATACCACCCAGAAATTACTTATGATAAAATGATAAGTCTTATTCATTTTAGAAAAGATCGTCTTTTAAATAACAAAGCTTTTGTTGATGAGCAGGAGATAAACAATCATGTAATTATGATTGCAGAGGAAAATAAAAAATCAAATAAAGATCTTAGAATGCGAGAGCTTGAAAATTGGTTAAATTACCTTTTAAAATAAACCTTCTGTTTCACCTTTATCATTAATTTTTATTTTATCTGCAGCTGGCACTTTTGGTAATCCAGGCATGGTCATTATTGCACCGCAAACAACTACGATAAATTCTGCTCCTGATGATAACCTTACTTCTCTTATTGGTAGGACATGTCCGGATGGTGCGCCTTTTAAATTAGGGTCTGTCGAAAAACTATATTGTGTTTTTGCAATACAAATTGGTAAGGATTGGTAACCTGTCTCTTCAAAATTTTTTAATTGTTCTCTTGTTTTGGTATCAGCTACAACTTCACTTGCTCTATATAATTCCTTAGCAATCGTCTCGATTTTTTTAAATAAAGATGTTTTATCATCGTATAAAAATTTGAAGTCACTTCCTTTTTCACAAAGTTTAGCCACATTGTTTGCCAAATCTACTGCTCCTTCTCCACCTTTTTCCCAATGTTTTGATATTGATGCTGTCACACCTTTTTCTTGACAAAATCTTATAACTTCATCGACCTCTTTGTCTGTATCCAAAACAAAGTGATTAATAGCTACAGTAACAGGCAAGCCAAATTTTTGAATATTTTCAATATGTCTTTCTAAATTCACCAATCCTTTTTTTACAGCATCTATATTTTCATTTTTAAGTTCATCTTTATTAACACCACCGTGCATCTTTAAAGCTCTTATAGTTGCTACAATCACTACACAACTTGGTTTTAATCCCGATTTTCTACATTTTATATCTAAGAATTTTTCAGCACCTAGATCGGCACCAAATCCTGCTTCAGTAACAACATAGTCTGATAGCTTTAATGCACTTTTAGTTGCTAACACAGAATTACAACCATGCGCAATATTAGCAAAAGGACCTCCATGGATTATAGCGGGATTATTTTCCAAAGTTTGAGTTACATTTGGTCTAATTGCGTCTTTAAGTAAAACAGTCATTGGACCATGTGCATTTAAATCTTTTGCATAAATTGGTTTTTTATCTCTTGTGTAAGCAACAGTTATATTTCCAATTCTATTTTCAAGATCATGTAGATCATTAGATAAACAAAAGATCGCCATGATTTCGGATGCAACTGTAATATCAAAACCATCTTCTCTTGGGAAACCATTTGCAACCCCACCAAGATTAATATTGATAGATCTTAATGCTCGATCATTCATATCAAGCACTCTTTTCCAAACTATTCTTCTTACATCTATGTTTAATTTATTACCCCAATAAATATGGTTATCTATTAAAGCAGATAATAGATTGTGAGCAGAAGTGATTGCGTGAAAGTCACCTGTGAAATGAAGATTTATCTGTTCCATAGGAACAACTTGTGCATAACCACCACCAGCTGCGCCACCCTTCATTCCAAATGAAGGACCTAAGCTTGGCTCTCTTAAACAAACAATAGATTTTTTACCTATTTTATTTAATCCATCAGACAATCCCACTGAAGTAGTTGTTTTTCCTTCTCCAGCTGGAGTAGGAGTAATTGCTGTAACTAATATTAATTTTCCGTCTTTTTTATTTTTAAATTTTTCAAGATATTCCAGTTTGATCTTGGCTATGTATCTACTTATTGGACTATATGCCTCAGCATTATCTGGAACACCAACTCCATCCAATATCTCTTGAATTGGTTTCATATTTGCTTCTCTTGCAATTTGGATATCTGTTTTTGACATTTGGTTTAAAACCTATAATAAATTAATGTGCAAAATTTCTATACTTTTTTAATAGGATTTTAAACATCTAAAAAATATATATATAAAAAATAAGAAAAAATTTAAGTTTAATTAGATAAAATTATAAAATGCAAAATTATTCAGTTTTTAGTCTAATAAAAAATGCATTCTCAGATCATCAAAATTGGGAAGTTGCATGGAAAGACCCGACTCCTAAAAAAGAATACGATGTAATTATCATTGGCGGGGGAGGCCATGGATTAGCAACCGCATATTACTTAGCAAAAGAACACAACATTACAAATGTTGCTATCATTGAAAAAGGTTGGATAGGTGGAGGAAACGTTGGAAGGAATACAACAATTATCAGGTCTAATTATATGCATGATGAAAATGGTTTGTTTAGTGAATTTGGTATGGACCTATGGAGAAAGATGAGCCAAGATTTAAATTATAATGTAATGTTTTCTCCAAGAGGAATTATTAATCTTGCCCACTCAGATGCACAAATGAATGCCTATTCAAGAAGGGGAAATTCTATGCGTTTGAATGGAATTGATGCAGTTTTGTTAAATAGAGATGAGGTTCAAAAGTTAATTCCAATGGCAGACTTTTCTGACAATGTAAGGTTCCCAATTTTTGGAGGTTTGATGCAACCAAGTGCTGGAACAGCAAGACATGATGCTGTTGCCTGGGGTTATGCGAGACAAGCAGACTCTATGGGTGTTGACATAATTCAAAACTGCGAAGTTACAGGATTTGATGTCTCAAATGGAAAAATTCTTGGAGTAAGAACTTCAAAAGGAGAAATTAAAGCAAAGAAAGTTGGTTTATGTGTTGCAGGAAGTACAAATATTTTGGCAGAAATGTTAAATATGACTTTACCAATTGAAACTCACTTGCTTCAAGCATGCGTTTCAGAGCCTATTAAACCTTTGCTTGATCATGTTGTTACATTTGGTGCAGGACATTTTTATTGTAGCCAATCAGATAAAGGCGAAATGGTTATGGGTGGAGATTTAGATGGATATAATAGTTACTCACAGAGAGGAAACTTGCCAACTCTTCAACACGTATTAACAGAGGGGATTGCGATGTTTCCATTTCTTAGCAAATTAAAAATGTTAAGAACTTGGGGCGGAATAATGGATATGTCCATGGATGGATCGCCAATTATTGATAAAACGCATATTAACGGATTATATTTAAATTGTGGTTGGTGCTATGGTGGATTTAAAGCAACTCCAGCATCCGGGTGGACTTTTGCACATACAATTGCTCAAGATAGAGTTCATGATTTAAATGCTGGTTATAGCCTAAACAGATTTAGTACTGGAAATTTAATTGATGAAAAAGGCCTAGGAACAAAAACCTGGATATCATAAATGTTATATATCAACTGTCCACATTGTGGACTTAGATCTCAGAATGAATTTGCTTATGGTGGAGATGCAACAGTAAAGCGACCTGAATTAAATAAAGAAATAAGCGATCAAGAATGGGATAATTTTGTATACTTAAGAAAAAGTCCAAGAGGAAAACATTTAGAATTGTGGCATCATATTTCTGGTTGTAGACAATGGATTAAAGTCGAGAGAGATACATCAACTCACGAAATTTTTAAAACCTACAAAGCAAACGAAGCAATAAAATAATGGCTCAGAATTTTAGAATAGATAATGTTGGGATGATTAATAGAGATAAAAAAATTTCCTTCAAGTTTAATGGAAAAAAATATTTTGGTTTCGAGGGAGATACTATTGCATCTGCCTTGATAGCGAATGGAGTTCATTTAGTAGGTAGAAGTTTTAAATATCATAGACCTAGAGGTTTTTTTGGAGTTGGTGTTGACGAGCCCTATGCAATTCTGCAGTTAGATAGGAATAATGAGAGAGATCCAAATATAAGAGCAACAGAACAAGAAATTTTTGAAGGGCTAGAGGTTAAGAGTGTTAATTGTTGGCCTAGCGTAAATTTTGATATTGGGGCAATAAATAATTTCTTAAAAATGTTTTTTCCAGCTGGTTTCTATTACAAAACATTTATGTGGCCTCCTAGCTTTTGGTATAAAATATATGAACCTTTTATTCGAATGGCGGCTGGATTTGGAGAAGCTTCAATCAAACATGATAAAGAGAGATATGAGCACAAATATGAGTATTGTGATTTACTAATAACAGGATCTGGACCTTCAGGTTTAGCAAGTGCTTATGCCGCTGCCAAGAACGGAGCCCGAGTAATATTAGCTGAGGATAAACCAAGATTTGGAGGTAGCTTATTAACAAGTGATGTAAATATCGGAAACCAAACTGGAGTCGAGTGGACAGAAAAAATTATTGCAGAACTAAAGTCCATGCCTAATGTTACAGTAAAAAATAGATCGCAAGTTTTTGGTTACTATGATCACAATATGTTAGTAATGTCAGAGCGTATTAGTGATCACTTGCCAAAAACCCAAAAATATCTACCTAAACAACGTTTGTGGTACATAAGAGCAAATGAAGTATTGATTTCATCAGGTTCAATTGAAAGACCTTTAGTTTTTGGAAATAATGATACTCCAGGAGTTATGTTATCGTCAGCTGCCAAAGAGTACATGAAAGTTTATGGAGTATTAGTTGGAAAAAAACCTTTAATTTTCACCAACAATGATAGTGGTTATGAAACTGCAATTGAATTTAAGAAAAACGGAGTAAATCCAATTATATTGGATACAAGAAGCGGTCCTTCTTCAGACATTATAACTGAGGTAAAAAATTTAAATATTGAAATTAAATTCTCATATGTAGTTGTTGCTGCAAAAGGCTATAAAAAAGTTAAATCAGCAGATATTGCTAAAATATCTGACGATAAAAAAGAATTATTTAACATAGAAAATATAGAATGTGATTGTATTTGTGTATCAGGTTTTTGGACACCATCTATTCATTTAGCATCACAGTCAGGAAACAAATCTAAATTTAACGAAAAAATTGATGCATTTGTACCAGATAAATCTAAACAACAAGAAAATACAATTGGGTCAGCAAATGGAATATTTACATTAGAGGAAACAATTAAGGATGCTTTTGATAAAGGTTTTGAAGTTTCAAATAAAATAACTGAAAAAAATAATAAAGTTTCAATACCAACAGTAGTAGAAAAAAAATCAACAGATCATGACAAATTTTGGTGTGTTCCTTTACCAAAAGGTAAATCTTATAAAAGGTTTTTAGATTTTCAGAATGACGTAGCAGTTTCTGATATTGAGCTAGCTTTAAGAGAAGGATTTAGGTCTATCGAGCATGTAAAAAGATATACAACACTTGGTATGGCTACTGACCAAGGAAAAACGAGTAATTTAAATGGATTACAATTAGTTTCTGATATTGAGAATAAAGTTGTTCCACAAGTAGGACATACAACTTTTAGACCTCCTTATACCCCAGTTTCAATTGGAGCAATTGTAGGAAGAGAAGTTGGTAAGCATTCTAAACCAACAAGGAAATCACCTATGCACTCATGGCATGAAAAAAATAATGCAGTATTTGTTGATGCAGGGGTTTGGCTAAGACCAAGATATTACAAGCAAGGAAATGAAGGGTTATTTGAAGCATCAAAAAGAGAGGCAAAGAATGTAAGACAAAATGTAGGCGTATGTGATGTTACAACATTAGGTAAAATAGATGTTAAAGGACCAGATGCAGCAGAATTTTTAAATAGAGTTTATACTAACGCTTGGCTTAAACTTCCAGTAGGTAAAGCAAGATACGGTGTAATGTTAAGAGAAGATGGAATTGTAATGGATGATGGAACAACAACAAGGATTTCCGAAAATCATTATCACATGACAACTACAACAGCTCAAGCAGCAAATGTTCTATCTCATTTAGAATATTATTTACAACTAGTGTGGCCAGAATTAAATGTAAACGTTGTATCAACAACAGAGCAATGGGCAGGTGCAGCAATCGCAGGACCTAATTCTAGAAAATTATTAATGAAATTATTCCCTAATTTAGATGTTTCAAACGAAGGTTTACCATTTATGGGTTATAAAGAAGCTGATTTATTTGGAGTTCCTGCAAAAATTTACAGAATTTCGTTTTCTGGTGAGTTGGCATATGAGATTAACGTTGAGTCCGATAACGGATATTTCATGTGGGAAAAAATTATGCAAGTTGGACAAGAATTTCAAATACAGCCATATGGAACAGAAGCTTTATCGACACTAAGAATAGAAATGGGACATGTTGCAGGATCTGAATTAGATGGAAGAACAATCCCTTATGATGCATCTTTAGAAGGGCTAGTTAGTAAGAAAAAAGATTTTATAGGTAAAAGATC
The DNA here is from genome assembly GCA_902534465.1 of uncultured Pelagibacteraceae bacterium. GTDB lineage: Bacteria > Pseudomonadota > Alphaproteobacteria > Pelagibacterales > Pelagibacteraceae > Pelagibacter. The sequence goes on along the minus strand of CACAPU010000001.1, from coordinate 128,076 downwards.
TTTAAACAGATCTGCCTTTTCATCTACGGATAGAGAAAAATTAGTTGGCGTAGTTCCAATTGATAAAACTACAAGTATACCTGAGGGATCTTACATAGTAAAAGATCCAAAAGCAAAATTACCAAATCCAAAATTAGGTCATGTTTCGGCTTCATGTTGGAGTGTTGAATATGATAACCCATTTTCTTTAGCAATAATTAAAGATGGTAAAAATATGATAGGACAAAAACTCTTTGCTATGTCACCTTTAAAAAACAAAACGATACCTGTAGAGATTGTCTCTTCACATTATGTAGATCCTGAAGGAAAGAGAGTTAGATCATGACGATGATATCACCTTTGCAGAACATTCACTCTGTTGGCTCTTATGGAAATTTTGAAAATAAAACTGAAAATGAATTATTGAAAATTTCTGAGTTAAAAAATTTATTAATTGCTCAAATATTTCAGTACAAAAATTCTTCAATTAAAATAAATGATATAAAACTTAATAATTTGCAATTTGTTAATGAAGCACAAAAAGTTGTCGCAAATGAAAATTTAAGAATATTGTGGAATTCACCAAACAATTGGCTTGTTGTTTCTCAAAAAAAAGAATTTTTTAGTGAAATTTTAAAAAATTTTAATGATAGCGACTTTGCTGTTACAGATCTCTCACACTCAAAAGCAATTATACAAATAGAAGGACCTAATGTTAAAGAGGTTTTAAAAAAAGGTTGTCCGTTTAATTTCAATATATTTAGTAAAAATATGTGCATCAACTCATCATACAACGGAATATCTTTTTTAGTTGATATGATTGAAGATAATCCTGAAAAAGCTAGAATTTTTTCACTTCGTAGTTTTGGGGAGTCTATGTACCACTCAATAACTGATGCTTCACTAGAATATGGCTATAAATGTATTTAGAAACTATTCTAAAGTTTTAAATCTTGTTTTTTGAATAATAAATACAAACAAAATTGGTAAAATTAAAGTCAGCAATGTTACAGTTATTAGTAATATTCCCAATTCTGAGTAATCAGCAGTTGTCAATATTGCATTAGTCACTTTATCTTTGACTTCACGAGTAATTGTATAAATTTCATTTAAGTATTTTGTTCCTAAAGCACTTGCTGATAGCGCCAAATTTGTAAAAGACGCAAAAACTGCAAAAAAAGTAGCTTTTAGATGCGAAGGCGCATTCTTTGCAATCCATGCTAGTAAAGGTATCATTGAGACCTGACCTAAAGGTGATTCTAAAGCTGTATTAATTAGTGCAATAAATTTAGCATCAACAATTCCATTTGTCATTGATGAAGTCCAATTATGAAATCCGTAATACATCCCAACACTTGGCAAAAATAATATTGCACCAGCAATTGACAAAACTACAATAATTTTTGCTATTGAATTATTTGACATAAAAGGTCTAAGCAAAATAATTCCTAACAATGTTAAGACCGAAGCTAGTAATGATAATATAGAAAAAAACTGCTCGTTAAATTTTAGCTCATCTATTTCGAACCAAGATAGTCCTGGACCTGGACCTGGCATTGCTCTGAATACAAATATTATCACAGCCGTCCCCACAATTGTAGATCTTAAATTTTGAGGCAGTTCTTTTATCAATTTACTCATCAGGAACAAAATAATTACCATAGATCCTAAAAAAACTATTTCTTGAGCAAAAGGAACTCCGAAGGAACCAACGCTGAGTGTAAAAATTACAAAAATTAAACTACCACCTAAAATCCACCAATTAATCTCTGTTTTTTCGTGTTCGTAATTATCTTCGTTACCGACTAAACCCTGACCAATTAATTTATTTTTTTTTTTATTTTTAAGATAGTTAGCAAAAATTACTCCTAAAATTGAAACAAATGGTATTACTAGTGCATAAATATAAATTGATCCATAGAGCTCTATTTTGTCCACTTGCTCTAAACTATCTACGCCTTTAAATAAGATTACATTCACTAAAGCAACAAGAACAGTACCACCGATAATTGCAAATCGTCCAAGTGTCTGCATTGTAGTATGCATTGTTTTAATCTGATCTTGTGAAAATTTTTGACCTTCTTCATTAACAATTGGAACAGCTTCTACTGTCATTGCATCTGCAACAACATCTTGAACTACATATCCAATGGGAGCTAAAAGAACACTTATTACAAACCAAGTCTCTACTTTTAGAATTGTGGACATCCATTCTGTATGGATAATTAATCCATACATTATCAATAAGCTTAAACCAATTAGTGTAGCTCCTACATAAACCATATAATTTTTTTTGTTCCAAATTAAATCTACTAAATGACCTAATGGCATTTTTAGTGCCCAAGGAATACCAGCCCAAAACCCTAGTCCAGCAAGAAAGGCTGCTGATAGATTTAGATAATCTTTGACAAAAAATGTACCTACTATTCCTGTTAAACCCGAAATTCCAGCTGCAAGATAAATCATTAGAGGTGGCAAATAGGATAATTTAAATTGTCTTCCTAAATCTAACAAAGTGGAGTCAACGAATTTGGAAATTTGATTCATAAAGTTATTCAATTATGTTTAATTTTATTAACTTAGTATTCTTTGTTTCATTACACCACAACTCGTAACTTTCACACACCCTCCACAGATGGTTAATAGCTCTTTGAGAAATATCTAAAGGAAAATGACTTTTTGCATAGTATAAATCAGGAAATTTAATTAATTGCTTCATCATTGCTTCTTTTTGAAGATTTAAAAGCCGAATTACTTCGGCAGAAATTTTTTCTCCAGAATTGATATCAATATAATTATTTTTTTTTAACTCTTCAAACCAATCATCATGATACTTACCAGTACTTATTTTTTCATATAATGGTGAACCTATGAATCTTTCCATAGCATCAATATTGCTTATATTTTGCTCTTTACTTTTAATTTCACTGATTGCTATATAAATAACCTCAGCAACATAAAGTATATAGGGTTTGGCTAAATTTTTTTTCATGAAATTACAAATTTAAACTATAATAACATGAATTTGGATCCTCTTTATAATGTGCAAAAGGTTTACATTTTTTGAAACCAAAATTTTTAAATAATTTTCTTGCTGGGGCAAAAAATTCTCCAGCTCCTGTTTCAACACTTATTTTTTTAATTCCAATTTTTTTTGATTTATCAATCAAATGAGTGATAATTTTTTCTCCATATTTTTTTTTTCTAAATTTATCTACAACTCTTATTGATTTAAATTCTCCGTGATCTTCTGAAAGAGTTTTTAAAGCTCCACATCCAACTAAATCATTATTCTCCCATAAACTCCAAAACTTTATACTCGGCACTCTCAAACCTTGCACATCTAATACATGTGAACTGCCTTCTGGTGATACAGATCTTAATTCAATAAAATGGATTCTAAGAAGTTCATTTACCTGTGGGTTATCAAAGTTATTTTCTATTGATTTAATCATTTTGAAGAACATATAATCGAAAAATAAATTAAACCAATATTAAATATATGTGTGGAAGATACGTAGTAACGAATGCTGTTGCAAAAACAAAAAATATCGTAAAAACTGCCATTAAAGTTCAAGACAGTGATAATTATAATGCACACCCATATCAAAATCTTCCTGTAATAATGAAATATAAAAATGGCAATACTGTTGAAAATCTTAAATGGGGAATTATTCCATCATGGGCAAAACAGAAAGACTTTAAAGCCTTGATAAATGCAAGACTAGAAACAATTGATGAAAAGGTTTCATTTAAAAAACTTATAAAAACGCAAAGATGTGTAGTTGTTGCCGATGGCTTCTACGAGTGGAAAAGAACAAAAGATAACAAAATTCCATATTATTTTTTCAGAAATGATAAAAAAACAATTTTTATAGCTGCAATTTACGATGAAGGCCAATTTTGCATGATAACTGAGGAGGCAAGCCAAAATATTTCAGAAATTCATCATAGACAACCAGTAATACTTTATGAAAAAGATATAGATAAATATTTAAACATTGAACATTTTGGTTCAACTATTTTAAAAGATTGTAACAAAGTAAGTTTGACTTTTCACGAAATATCTAAAGATGTCAATAAACCAACAAATAATAGCGCCTCATTAATTCAACAAATTTAAGATATTATTTTTCAATGATTGTTATATGACCCATTTTTCTTTTATTTTTTATATCTTTTTTAAGATAGTCAAAAAAGAATTCGTTCTCAGAAAATTTTTTGTCTCTATATATTGAAATATCGTCACCTATTAAATTTATCATTTTGGCATTATATATTTTCTTTGTATTAATTTTTTCTAAACCACATACAGCTCTGACATGATTTTCAAATTGACTTATATTGTGAGAATTAATTGTCAAATGTCCTGAGTTATGAACTCTGGGAGCTATTTCGTTAGCATATAAATTATCATTTTTGTCAATAAAAAACTCTACACATAATGTTCCAATATAATCTAAATCCTCTACAATTTTTTTTGCCCACTCAGTGGATTTAATTATAATTGCTTTCGAAACATCTGCAGGGATTTTAGATTGCTTTAAAATTTGGTCTTCATGAACATTTTCAATTGGTTCATATATTTCATATTTTTGATTACCAAATCTTGTAATGATAACGGATATTTCTTTTTTTAAATTAATGAATTTTTCTAATATGTATTCTTTAGAAAAATCTATTTCATTAGATATATCTTTTTTACTATTTAATTTGTATTGACCCTTCCCATCATATCCTAATGTAGTTGTTTTTAGCAATCCTGGCAAAAAATTTTCATTTTCTTTTAATTCGTCTATATGTTTTATAGAAACATATTGGGTAGTTTGAATATTTATATCATTGAGAAAATTTTTCTCTGTCAATCTATTTTGGATTAAATTATTAATCTCAGGTTTAGGCAAAACTGTTTTTTCATTATTTATACTTTGAAGAATATTAAATGGAATATTTTCAAATTCGTAAGTAACTAAATCGACACTATTGATAAATTCCTGAGTAATTGATTTGTTATCATATTTTCCATATATGAATTTTTCCGTAAAGTTTTTAGCTGGCGCATTCTCATCATCGCTTAAAATAACAGTTTTAATGTCAATTTTGTTAGCAGCTACTGACAGCAAACTTCCAAGTTGACCTCCACCTATAATTCCTAAAATAGGATTTTTCATTTAATTTGGTTTTTTCTTAACAGATTTGGATTGTTTAGATCTCCATTTTATTAAGCTGTTTTTAATTTTAGGATCAAAATTAGAAATTATAGATGCTGCATACAATGCAGCATTTATGGCACCATCAGTTCCTATGGCAACTGTTCCAACCGGAATACCTTTAGGCATTTGGGCTATAGATAAAAGACTATCTAGACCTTTTAGTTTTTTACTTTCAATAGGAACGCCTATTACTGGTATTCTTGTCAATGCAGCAATCATGCCTGGTAAATGTGCAGATCCTCCTGCGCCCGCAATAATTACGTTAATGTTTCTTGACTCTGCTGATTTTGCATAATTGAACATTCTCTCAGGTGTTCTATGAGCGGAAACAATACTAGTTTCATAATTAACTTTAAGTAATTTCAGAGTTTTTTCACATAATTTCATTGTCGAATAGTCAGATTTGCTTCCCATTACAATGGATACTCTGTGACTATATCTTTTCTTTTTCATGCTAAGTTTTTGAATTAATATAATTAATATAGTCTTAAAATTAAAACTAGTCGACAAAATTTGTAATAATTATAATGTGTTTTTAATATGAATTATCGAATTGATAATCTTCAATATTGCAACTGGTCAAGAGATATTTTTAAAATCAACAGAGATGCTGGACTGAACGCAGTGCATGCGACAGTAGTATATCATGAGGACTATGATGAATTTTTAATTAAATTAAAAGAATGGGATAACTTATTTAATGAAAATTCAGATCTAATATTTCCGGGAAAAACTTTTGAGGATATAATAAAGGCTAAGTCAGAAAATAAAACTGCAATATTTTTTGGCTTTCAAAACTGTTCTCCAATTGAGGATGATATTAATTTAATTGAGAAAGTTCATCATCATGGATGTAGATTCATGCAACTTACTTACAATAACCAATCTCTTTTAGCTACAGGATGTTATGAAAAAAATGACTCTGGTGTAACAAATTTTGGAAGAGAAGCTATAAAAGAAATGAATCGAATTGGAATAGTTATTGATATGTCGCATTCAGGTGAAAAAAGTACATTGGACGCTATAGATATTAGTGAAAAACCAATTGCAATTACTCATGCTAATCCATCTTTTTGGCATAGTGCTTTAAGAAATAAATCTGAAACACTTTTAAAACATTTATCAAACAGTGGAGGAATGCTTGGGCTTTCTTTGTATGCACATCATCTGAAAGATGGAACGAACTGTAAATTAGATAGCTTTTGTGAAATGGTTGCAAAAACTGTTGAAATAATGGGAGTAAAAAATATAGGCATTGGTTCTGACCTTTGTTTGAATCAACCAGATAGTATCGTTGAGTGGATGAGGAATGGAACGTGGAGTAAAACAAAAAATTATGGTGAAGGGAGCAAAAGTAAACCACAATTTCCTAATCAACCTGAATGGTTTATTGATGCAAGAGGGTTTAGTAATTTAGAAAAAGGATTGAAAAAAATAGGTTTTAATGAAAATGAAGTAAATGATATTTTAGGAAACAATTGGTTTAATTTTTATAAAGGAATTAATTAATGGAAATTAAGTTAAGAGACCCTAAATTTCTGATGAAGTTGTCTAAACTTGGTTCTTTTCATCAATCAAAACTCTCTTTTTTGAGATCTTTCTTAAAAGAGTTTAAAGATTGGAAATATAGTAGAGACCTTTTTCAATTAAACGACAAAGGATTTGGAAGAGCAATTTACTCTTTTACTAAAGAAAAAAAAACTTATTCTTTAATTTGTTTTGCAAATGAAATTAAGGATGACGAAAGATCAGATAGAGTTATAGCCACTAAATGGGATGCTGCATTTACTCTATTTGATGGAATTCCAACTAAAGAAGATGTTGATAGACTTAGTAATAATGTGCCTAAACAAGAGGTCGGAAGGCTATCTTACAAAGAATTAACTCTATCAAGAGCTAATAAATCTGTCAGGTTGTTTAATCATGTAGTTGAAAATTTGTCAAAAGGTCAACAACCAGATAAAGAATTTATATCTAAAATTGGTTATCTTTATAGAACCACTGCAGTCTATGGATCTGGTAAATTTGGTTTAGCTGATAGATTTAGGATTAAAAATAGGGATGAAATTTGTGGGCCATTTAGACTAGAGATGATGTTGGTTTATTTAGTTAGACAATTCACACTTGACCAAGTTAATCATATTGCAAAAAGTATTAGTCCGAAGAATGCTGTTGAACTAGATAATAATATCAGCAGAACTCTAGGAATAGGAAATTCTACAGGACTTGGTATGGCACCATTTATAGTAAACCATCCCACTTTACTTAATAATTGGATAACTGCTAGAGAAACAGTTTTAAAAAAAATAAGAGAAATAGAAAAAGTTTCTAAAAATGATTTAGATATTTTTTATCAGTGTTTAATTAAATCACTAAAAAATATTACTAGCTGGCATACTGACAGCGAATTTCAAAAAGAAAAAATTAAAAATTTAATATTAGATTTAAAAAAATTTATAAAATTTATGAAAGATGAGTTTAAATTTGAAAATTCTTATCAATTTAATAATATTTATATTTGGGCTGAGGAGAATTTAAATGATGAATGTATTGAGTATATTGTTTCTATGATGATGGAGCCATATGATAAAATAGTAGATCCTTTAGTATCTAAAATGAGTTCAAATGAAGAAAAATACTTCAATATTCCTGTTGAAAGAACTGTTGAAGATTTGAGAAATATAATTGAAAAGAATTACTCTGAAATTTTGAAAATTGATTTTAGTAAGGAGGAAAATAATAAAAATTTCTGGTTTATTTCAAAAAATAAAGAGGAGCCAAGAATAGGGGATAGGTATATCGATGATGGATCAAATTTAGAACAACCACTTGCAATCGCAAGAGATATCAAAAAGCTTTATGAAATAGTATTCACAAAAAAAAATAGTTCCAAAATTGGAAAATTTTTATTGGATAACAATCATTTAAGACATGTAGTAAGAAGAGTATTTATTTCTGAAAAATGTCCTTATGCAGAAATTCAAGATAATACAATTGGTTATAAATTAATGCCTATTGATATGTTAAGGCTTAAGTTGTCTTTTTTTGGTGCAATAAAATTTGATCCTAGATCAGACAAATGGTTACGTATTTGCATGTTTCAGGGCGCACCTTTGCCATCAGAACTCTCAAATTTTGATAATTATTGGATGTATAATTAATTTCGTATGAGAAGTTATAGCGAGATAGAAACTACAATTAAAAGAGCAACTAAGGCTAAAGGTTTTTCATGGGGTATTTCTGAGGAAGTTGGAAAAAATATAAGATTGCTTGAAATGTTTGGTTTGCCAGGACTTAAAAATCTTAACCAATACTTTAAAATTTATAATATTAGTAACTTTGAAAATATTGGAGAAATTTCTCCTTCAAATACAGCAAAAGGATATTATTGTCCGATACTTTGTGGGTTAAATTTTTATGATCAATCTCCTGTAATTTTAAAATTTAATGAAATTGAAATTAATAAAATAGCTTTTCCTCTGATATTTTTATCTTTTTTGAGTAGGGCGTCAGAGATTATTGGTAAAAGAATATTCTTAAAAATGGACAATAAAGAGTTTTTGTTTAATTTTAATGAATCTATTTATTCTAATTATTTAAGTGGGGATATTTTAGAAAAATCAGACAAAATAAATATTAAATTTTTAGATAATAAAAATAACTTCTCCGAGGACGAATGGTTAGAAATGCATAAACTTTCAATTAAAACTTATGTTGAGGAAAGCGAGGAGTCTAAATCAAGAACTGCAGGGGCTGGTTTAACAGATAATGACTGATAAAAAAAAAGATGATTTTTTGGAGAAAAATTTAAAAGATTTAGACGAGATTTGTGAAGAATGTCATAAAGAAGATGAAAGTGTTACACAAAATTTAATTTTGACAGGATACAAGTTGTGCAAATCTTGTAGAACCTCAAAGACTGTATTTCCTCTTTAACTTATATTGCTGACTGGGATTGAGTTCATTCTATTTATAATGAATGTTATTGAGAGAAAAGCAATTATAAGAAAAGATAAAAATACTACTCCAAAAGATTTTAGATTAGACCTTAAATTTAATATTTGCTTTGTAGATATAATTAAAGACGCAAATATCCAAAACTGTGTAAGAAAAATAATTGGCAAAACTAAGTCTGGTGTAACTGCAAAAAATCTTATTAAACCTGGTGCGTGAGCATATCCTACGGCAATTAATACTTTTTTAAATGGAACTTTGCTGCCTTTGTCAGGAAAAATTTTAACACCAATTACAAAAATAAAAATTGCCCAAACAAACCATGTTAAAAGGGCCGTCAAACCAGAAATACCAACTGAAGTTTTAATAATTGAATTTGCCGCTACAGCACCTGCAACTCCATCCAGTATCATTACAAGACCTGCAAAATATATTGCAGCTTCTCCAAAGTATTTATTATCTTTGTATAAGCTTCTATCTAACTTTAAGGATTTAAAAAAAATCTCTAGAAATTGTGCTAGCATAAGTTTTAAGGGAGAAGTTTTGCTCCTCCCTTATAATTATTTAACCTTTTACAACTTCTCTCGTATTTGCGTTGTAAGACTCTTTAAATGGTATATCAACTATTACAGCATCTACCGGTTTGCCTGGAGTTTCAGAATATTTTTCAGGCAAGTGTACCTTGAATTTAGATCCTACTTTTCCTTTTGGAAAACCATTTGCGTTCAATGTTCCATCAAAAGGCACATATCCCATTGCAATATTTTGTTTTTTTTCAGGGTGATACCAAGGTGAAGTAATAAATCCAATTGGCTCTCCACCACCTTCATCTGAAATTAACCAAAAATCAGGAGCGTATTCCTCAATTGGCTTTCCACCTAATTCTAGACCAACCAATTGAAGTTTATAAGGTTTATGTCCAGCTTTTAAATCAGCTTTCATTTTTTCAAGAGCTTTTTTTCCAACATAGTCAGCTTTTTTATTCCATTCACCTTTACCGGATAATGAAACTTGATAACCTAAATTACATTGGAATGGATTGTGTTGATTATCCATATCTTGCCCCCAAGAAAGAATTCCAGCTTGAATTCTTCTATGGTGAGCTGGAGCAATTACCATTAAACTATGTTTTTTACCTGCTTCAAGAACAGCATTCCACATATCCTCAGCGTATAAAGTGCACTCTCTCAAATATATCTCATAACCTGCTTCACCTGAGAATCCTGATTGAGAAATTACACAGCTTCTTCCACCAACTTTAGCTTCTGCTAAACCATAGAAGGGCATGTTATCAAAATCAACTTGATCTCCACATAAATCTTTCATTAACGCTTTAGATTTTGGTCCTTGAATTTGAACAGGACTTACATCTATCTCATCAATTTCTACATTAAATCTCTCGTCGGAGTTTACACCCTGTAAATAAAGACCTATATCACTATCAGACAAACTAAACCAAAATTCGTCTTTTGATATTCTTAAAAGTATAGGATCATTTAATACACCGCCATATGCATTACAAAGAATTACATATCTTGCTCTCATTGGAGAAATTTTTGTAGCATCTCTTGTAATTACATAGTCTACAAATTTTTCTGCATCAGGACCCTTCACTCTAATTTGTCTTTCAACTGCAACATTCCACATTGTTACATGATTAACAATTGCATCATACTCAACCATTGCACCTCCATCTTCAGGTTTTACATATCCTCTTGGATGGTAAATACGATTATATACAGTTGCTCTCCAACAACCAGCTTGCATTGATAAATGCCAGTATGGTGACTTTCTTACACGTGTTGAAATTAACATTTCAACTTTTGTTGGTCCGCTTTGTCTTAAATTATAAGGCACTTTTCTATCAGATTGATCTACTGATGTTACGTGTCTTAGCTTACTATAGTCAAATTCTTTAGACATAGTTATTCTCCTTCAACCACTTGTTTGTTTCCTTCAAGCCGCCGAATGTATAAATGTGAAAATAATCAGTATGCGATTTAACTTTCCCAATTAGATCATTAGGGTCTTTAGGTTTCAATAAATCTAATGCCTTAGTAAAATTAGATTTAAGAAAGTTAATGGAATTTTTTGCCCCTACAATATTTGCAAACTTTATTAAGCTTGAAATTTTCATGGGCCCAGTTATTCCAACATGAACTGGTATCGTTTGTTTAGAAATGAAATCAACGATAGGCTGAGAATCTAATAACCATTGGGTTACAATATAATCAGCGTAAGGCTTTTTATCTATCATTGCTTTTTCTAATTCTGAATCGGATATATCAGGACTACCCTCTGGATGTCCAGCAATTCCAATCTTAATTCCATCAAATAATCCTGTCTCTAATATTTGATATGAGCTGTCAAATTTTCCAACTGGGTCTCTACTTCCACCTATAGCCAATATCTGTTTCACACCTAAATCTTTACATCTCGAAATGTAGTCTTTAAGTTCTTCTTCATTATTTATTGATCTAGCTGGGAAGTGGGGTACTGGATTAAATCCTTTCTTAACCAAGTCACCAGATTTATCCGCAGTTTCTTTATAATCTCCTCCAGGTAGCATAGTCACATAAACATCTTTAACTTCAGGTAAAGTATCAAGATCTGTGTGAGGTCCAATTTCTAATGAAAAATTCATTTTTGAATAATTATTTATTTTAAAATGTCTGTCTAGAAAAATCGTAAGCTAAAATGTCAGAGCTATTTTTTCTGGCCTCTGTGCTTTTGAATTCTCTCACCATATTTCTGAGTTACCCTATCAAAGATAATTGCTAAAGCAACTATGGCTAGCCCATTCATCATTCCAAGTGCTAAATACTGATTTGAAATTGCTTGTAAAATAGGTACTCCAAGACCTTTTACCCCAATCATAGATGCAATAACTACCATGGCTAAAGCCATCATAATTGTTTGGTTAATACCTGCAAAAATAGTTGGTAGAGAAAGAGGTATTTGAACTGATTTTAACTTCTGCATAGGTGTTGCACCAAATGCTTCACTTGCCTCAAGTGTTTCTTTATCTACTTCTCTAATCCCAAGATTTGTTAGCCTGACTACTGGAGGTAAAGCATAAATACAAACTGCCAATAAACCAGGGACTTTTCCGATACCCAAAAGCATAATTATTGGAATTAGATACACAAAACTTGGAATCGTTTGCATCATGTCCAATACGGGTAGAATAGTTTTTTCTGCTCTACTTGATTTTGACATTAATACTCCAATAGGTATTCCAACAACAATACAGACAAGTGTAGAAACAGAAATTATAGCAACAGTTGCCATACAATTTTTCCACATCCCAAAATAACCTATAATTAGAAAACAAATTACAGTTCCTATAACCAGCTTAATACTTCTTGAACCAATCCAAGCCAACAGAGCAAATGCTCCTATGACTAAAGGCCAAGGACTATTTACTAATAACTTTTCTAACCAAATTAAAAAATATAGTAGTGGATCAAAAAAACTTTCTATTCCATCTCCATAAGCTCTTGAAAAATCTTTAAAACTTAAATCAATACCCTTTTTCAGCTCCCTAAGAGCTGTTCTATCCATTACAGGTATCGAATTTAAGAAATCCATTTTTTTAACTGAACCCGTTATAAACGGGTTCAGTAATATTTACACTAATTATAGTGCTTTTTTTATTTTTGCAGCAGCTTCACTTGAAACCCACTTAGACCAAACATCTTCTTGGTTTGTTAGGAATTCAATTGCAGCATCAGCACCCTCTGCTTGGTTTTCACCCATCCAAACTAACATACCGTTCATTACTGGACCTGGATAAGTTCTTTTTTTGAAATAATCCATACCAGCACTTCCAGCTGTATTTTTGAAATTGTCAGTTACGATTGTGTAAACTTCAGATTTTGTCCATGAAGTTGCTTTAGGGTCTCCACATTCTTGTTCTGGTAAAACTATACATTTATCCCAGTTATCTTTTCCACCCCAAGCTCCCATGTCCACAGCTCTCATATCATATTTACCAATGATAGCTGTTGGTGACCAATAGTAACCAAACCAGTTTTCACCTCTTTCAGCAGCTTTAGCAATTGATCCATCTAATCCTGCAGCAGAACCTGTTTCAACAATAGCCCAACCTTTTGCTTCCATGTCAAAAGCTTTGTAAAGATTTCTATTACTTAGTTCACAGTTCCATCCTGGAGGACAAATATGAAACCCACCTTTTGATGGATCCTCTGGATGAGGAAATAGATCCGGTCTTGCCAAAATTGCTTCAGCAGTTGTAAGTTCAGGATGTTTTTCTAAAGTAGCAGGTAACACCCACCATCCTTCACCTAAACCAGTAATAGGTGCTTTATTAAGTGAGTGCATTCTTCCTTCATCAACTGCTTTATTTAAAGCAATGATTGCAGCGTTAGCCCAAAATTCTGGGGCTACATCTGGTTCACCTTTTTCTTGCATAGATGCAAAAGTTGGCTGAGTTGCACCAGGCACAAGCTCAACATTACATCCATAACCTTCTTCTAATATGATTTTGTCAACTTCAGCCATGAAGTTTGCAGAAGCCCAGTTCATATTAGCAATACTAATGTCTCCACATTTTGCATTAGCAACATTACCGAAAGATGTAACGCCTAAAACAAATAATGCAGAAAGTAAGATTCTTTTTAATTTCATTATTATCTCCTAATTAATTAATTATAAATCATCAGAACATATAGATGGAAAAATTGCAAACTAGTTTCAACTTTGAGTTGTGTTAAAATTGTCTTTAAACTCACTTTATTTAGAAATAAATTATTAAATAAATATGAATAAAAATTTATTATCAAGATTAGATGAGGGTCCCGTTATATTCGCAGAGGGATATTTATTTGCGATGGAAAGGAGAGGATATCTTTCTGCAGGTCCATTTGTGCCAGAAGTAGTTTTAGAGCATCCAGATGTAGTTACACAATTACATAGAGAATTTATTAGAGCTGGTTCAGATATTGTTCAAGCTTTCACCTATTATGGACATAGAGAGAAATTAAGAATTATTGGAAAAGAACATTTGCTAGAGCCGATGCAAAAAAATGCACTTAAAATTGCAAAGGATGCTGCGAAAGAATTTAAAGATTTAGACTTAATGGTTTGTGGAGATGTTGCTAATACAAATATTTTTGATCCAAAAGACAAAAACTCATTCAAAGAATGTCAAAAGATGTACGAAGAGCAAGTGCTTTGGGCCAAAGAGGCAGGAGTTGACTTTGTAGTTGCAGAAACAATTAATTGGGTAGATGAAATGAAGATAGCTTTAAAAGCAATTAAGGATGAAGGTTTGATTGCAGTTGCCAATTATGCAATACCTCGTGGTGATTTGACAAGAGATGGCCACACTGCTGAAGACGCATGTAAAATAATTGAAGATCTTGGTGCTGATGTTGTTGGTTTGAATTGTTATAGAGGTCCAGAAATGACCATGAAACTTTTAAAAAAAATAAGAAAAAAAGTTTCCTGTCATGTTGCAGGTCTTCCTGTTCCATATAGAACAACAGAGGAAGAACCAGGATTTTTGAATCAGACAGATCACGGATGTGACTGCATTCCTGGAGGAAATGCATTCCCTGTTGCTCTAGATAATTTATATTGTAACAGATTTGAAATGGCTGAATTTGCAAAAGAATGTCTTAAAGAAAAAATTAATTTAATCGGTATTTGTTGTGGTGCTGAAGCTCATCATGTTAGACAAATGGCTGTTGCAGTTGGTAAAAAACCAATTGCCATGAAGTACATGCCAGATATGACTAAACATTTTCACCATGGGACAGACAAGACATTGAAAGACGTCAATAAAGAAGTAAAATACTAACATGCAAAATCATGCAAAAGTAGTCATCATAGGTGGCGGCGTAGTAGGCTGTTCCATTCTTTATCATTTATCAAAGTTTGGTTTAAAAGATTGTATTCTTCTTGAAAGAAATGAACTCACATCTGGATCCTCTTGGCATGCAGCTGGAAATGTACATGTGATTTCATCTGACCCAAATATTTCTAGAATGATGGCTTATACAATCGGATTGTACAAAGAAATTGAAAAAGAGTCTGGCCATTCAGTTGGATTCAAATCAAGTGGGGGATTTTATTTGGCTTCAAATGATGTTTGGGCGGATTATTTAAAAAGAGAGAGGTCTAAAGCAAGATATATGGGTCTTGACCAAGAGTTTGTTTCTTTAGAGGAAGTAAAAAAGAAAAATCCTTTAATTGATCCATCAAGATACCTTCTAGCATTGTGGGATCCAATTGATGGGGAAGTAGACCCATCAGGTGTGACTTATGCTTTTGCTAAAGCAGCAAAAGTTCATGGTGGAAAATATTATACACATACAGTTGTAAAAGACACAAAACAAAAAGAGGATGGAAGTTGGGATGTGATAACTGACAAGGGCAATATAAAAGCTGAAATAGTTATTAACGCTGGAGGTTTATGGGCAAGAGAAGTTGGACAGCTTGCAGGAATTAATCTACCAGTTCAACCAATGGAGCATCACTACTTAATCACTGAAGCTATTCCAGAAATTGAAGCAATGGGTGATCAAAGAATTCCTATTGGAACTGATTTTGAAGGTAACATTTATTTTAGACAAGAAGGAAAAGGAATGCTTCTTGGAACTTATGAACCAAAATCAACACCATGGAAGGTTGAAGGAACACCTATGAATTTTGGTCATGAGTTATTAGAACCAAAACTAGATAATATTCAAGATAGATTAGCAATAGGTTTTGAAAGAATGCCAGCGTTAGAAAAGGCAGGAATTAAAAATATTGTAAATGGGCCTTTTACTTTTGGACCTGATGGATCACCATTAATTGGACCTGTTCCCGGAATGAAAAATTATTGGGTAGCAGTGGGTGTAATGGCTGGTTTTTGTCAAGGAGGAGGAGTTGGAAAATGTATTGCTGAATGGATAATTGACGGAGAACCATCAATAGATGTTTGGGCAATGGATGTTGCAAGATTTGGAGATTATGCATCACCTCAATACGGAACAATTAAATCTTCTGAAAATTATGAACGAAGATTTATTATGACATTTCCAAATGAAACTTTACCAAAAGGAAGAAAACAAAAAACAACAGCTCTTTATGATCGGTTTGTAGAACAAGGAGCGGTTATGGGAGACAGCTTTGGTTTAGAAAATGTTTTGTGGTTTGCAAATGATAAAAAAGATGCATACGAAGAGCCAACTATAAAAAGATCTAGATCGCATAATTATGTCTCCAAAGAAGTTATTAATGTAAGAGAAAATGTTGGTTTTATTGAAGTTGCTAATTTTTCAAAACATCAATTTAAAGGAAAAGATGCAAGAAAATTTTTAGATCATATTATGGCAGGTAAGCTTCCAAATCCTGGAAGAATATCGTTATCTCCAATGTTATCTTATAGAGGAAAATTATGTGGCGATCTTACAGTTTCATGCCTTGATGAAAACGAATTTATGGTTTTTGGTTCAGGTGCAGCTCAAGAAATGCATAGACGTTGGTTTGAAAGCCATTTAGATAAATTTAATGTTGAATATAAAAATAGATCAGATGAATTTCATGGAATATCTATAGCAGGACCTAATTCGAGAAAAGTTTTAGAAAAAATAGTTAGAGACGATGTATCTAATGAAAAATTTAGATTTAGAGACTCAAGAAGAATGTTTGTTGGAGGTGTTCCAGCAATTATAAACCGAATTTCATTCACGGGTGAACTTGGTTATGAAATATATGTTGCGCCACATTTCCAAATTAAACTTTATGAGGAGTTAATGGAGGCGGGAAAAGAATTTGGTATTAAACCTTTTGGTGGAAGAGCTTTAATGTCTATGAGACTAGAGAAAAATTGGGGTGCGTGGACTTTAGACTATCGACCTGATTTTACTGCTAAAGAAACTGGATTAGAAAGTTTCATTAATTGGAACAAAGAATTTATTGGTAAAGAAAAAGCTAAACAAGACAATAGCTCGAATAGATTAGTTCCTTTAATAATTCAAACAAACGACATAGATGTCACAAACAATGAAGCAGTAATGAAGGGAGATAATAGCATTGGGTATATAACTTCAGGTGGATTTGCTCATTTTGTAAATAAAAGTGTTGCTTTTTCATATCTAGATCAAAAAAATTTATCATCTGAAGATGGAATACAAGTAGAAATTAATGGTGATTTATTCAATTGTTCAATTATCAAAGAAGCACTTTATGATCCAAGTGGAGAAAAAATGAGAGGGTAATGGCCCAAAAAGATGTAGGTAACAAAGTTCCAATTTATAAACTAAAAGAAACAAAAGAGGTGATGGATTTTTATGACGAATGGGGTTTGGATAATAAATATGATAAAGATATGGTTGAATGGAATTATACTGGCCCAAAGGAAACAGCAGAAGTTTTCAATAAACATCAAAAAGAAAAAGATATTAATATTTATGATGCTGGATGTGGAACTGGATTGGTTGGTGTAGAATTGAAAAAGTATGGTTTCACTAATTTTTTTGGTGCCGATCTATCCCAAAAACTTTTAGATTTGGTTCCAAATAACCTTTATAAAAAATTAGATAAAGTAGATTTAAATAAACCAATCAAGGAAAAGGATGATCAATATGATGCTTTAATGTGTGTGGGCACATTTACTTTTGGACATGTAAAACCACCTGCATTAGATGAGTTTATTAGAATTACTAAAAATAAAGGTCTAATTTGTTTCACTATTAACGAGGGAATATATGAGGAATATGGATTTGATAAAAAAATCAAACAATTAAAAAATGAAAATAAATGGAAAGAAATAGAGTTTTTTAAATCTGATTATATTGCTAGTAAAGATGTAAATGCATGGCTTGGTCTATATGAAGTGACAAAATAAAATGTCAGCAATTTATAAAATTATAGATAAAAAAAAATTAGATATAGTTAAGAAACCAATTTCAAAAGCACATGGACTCCCCAACGAATGTTATACAAGTAAAGATTATACTTTAATAGAAAGAGAGAAAATATTTGAAAATAAATGGACTGTAATAGGAGTAGCAAGTTCTTTGCCAAATATCGGCGATGTAAAACCATTTAACTTGTTAGGACTGCCATTATTTTTAGTAAGGAATAAAAAAGATCAGATAAAAGTTTTTCATAACGTCTGTAGTCATAGAGGAGTAAAGCTAGTAAACAAAAAAGGCAATATTAGAAATGTTATCAGATGTCCTTATCATTCATGGTCATACACATCAGATGGAAAGCTAATTGCAACACCTCATATAGGTGGGATGAACCAACATAGTAGCCCAAAATTTAAAAAAAATAAAAACAATTTAAAAGAAATAAGATCATGTGTTTGGTTAGATTTAATTTTTATTAATATTAGTAACAACGAAATTCCATTTGAAAAATATATTAAACCCTTAAATGATAGGTGGGCTAAATTTTGGAAAAAAAAAGATAGAAAATTAATTAATCATGCAAATGATTTTGGTTATTTTAAAATAAATGCAAAATGTAATTGGAAATTTGCAATTGAAAATTATTGTGAAAGTTATCATTTGCCATGGGTTCATCCAGGTTTAAATTCTTATTCAAAAATTGAAGATCACTATCATATTCAAGGATTACCAAACCGCTTTGCAGGCCAAGGCACAGTTGTTTACAATCCAAAATTTAAAGGTAAGAAAAAATTTCCTTGCTTTCCTAACTGGCCCAAAGAAAAAGAAAATATTGCAGAGTATGTAGCTTTGTTTCCCAATGTTATGTTAGGTATACATAAAGATCATTTCTACGCATATTGGTTAGAACCCATTAGTCATAAAAAAACTTTAGAGCACATGGAAATATATTATGTAGGTGAAAAAGCCGCAAAATCATTAGAATTTAAATCATTAAGAAAACAAAATCATAAATTGTGGGAAGATATTCAAAAAGAAGATGTTGGTATAATTCAAAGAATGCAATTAGGCCGCAACTCACATGCATATAATGGTGGAAATTTTTCTCCTGATATGGATAATCCAACACATCAATTTCACAAGTGGGTGGCAACTCACATTGTGTAGAAAGTGCGAAATATATGTACAGACCTTTACCAGATGCATTAACAATAAAAAGTTCACCAATCGAAGGTTTGGGATTATTCGCAACCAAAGAAATTAAAGCTAATACTTTTATCGGAATTACTCACATAAGAGATGAGCAGTTTGAAAATAAATATATAAGAACTCCATTAGGTGGTTTTTATAATCATTCTGACAATCCTACAGTTCAAAGAATGGTATCAAATATTTTACCTACATTAAAGTTTGGTGATCCAATTGATCCTACCGCAAAAGCAAAAAAATTTAACGAAAATGATGATAATTTAGAAAACATGTATTATAATTTAAGAGAGAAACCAGACGCAAAATATTTTTTTATGGTTTCAATAAAAGATTTGAAACCAGGAGATGAGCTTTGTGCAAATTATAATTTATACACCTATCCAAAAACAGGAGTTGGTGTACAGATGTTATAGAGATGAAGTTTAACAGAAAAATTCTTTCAGAAAACCAACCAATTAAGAAATATATTTCAAAAAAAAGATTAAGAGAAGATGAAATAGATTTTGACGAACTTAGATCTTATAGACTTGATAGATTAAGAAATGAATTAAAGAAAAATAATATAGAGGCATGTATTTTATTTGATCCAGTAAATGTAAGGTATGCATTAGATACTGTGAATATGAGTGTTTATAATATGCATAATCTTACAAGATATTGTTTTATCTCTGTTGATGGTCCAACAATATTATATGAATATTTTAACTGTGAAATATTATCTAAAGGTCTCAATTTAATAGATGAAATAAGACCAGCAATTACTTGGGATTATTTTAGCAATGGTGACCAATCAGAGTTGCAACTTAAAAAATGGGTCAATGAAGTAAATGATTTATCTAACTCTTATTTTAAAAGTAAAAAAATCGCAATTGATGTAATCAATGGTCCAGCCGTAAATGAGCTTAATAAAAAAGGAATTCAAGTTTTAGAAGCGAAAAAAATACTTGAACAGGCTAGAGTTATTAAATCGTCTGAAGAAATTAAATGCATGCGAGCAGCTTTAGATGTTGCTGATATTGGAATAATTAAAATGAGAGATTATTTGAAATCAGGAATTACTGAAGATGAGTTATGGTCGATTTTACATAAAACGAACATTGAAAATGGTGGAGAGTGGATAGAGTGTAGAATATTATCTTCAGGCTCTAGAACCAATCCTTGGATGCAAGAAAGTAGTAATAAGATTATTCAAGATGGTGAGATCGTATCCTTTGATACAGATATGGTAGGCCCTTATGGATATTGTGCAGATATTTCTAGAGCTTTTGTTTGTGGAAATAAATTTAATGAACATCAAAAAAAAATTTATTCAACAGCAGTTGAGCAGATTGACTATAATTCAAGATTAATTAAAGATGGAGTATCATTTAGAGAATTTACTGAAAAGGCATGGATACTTCCTGAAAAATATTACGGAAATAGATATTCAGTCATGCTTCATGGAATAGGTTTATGTGATGAGTGGCCAGCAATTAGATATCCGACTGATGGTGGAGAAAGAAGCGGTATATTTCAAAAAAATATGACAATTACCCTAGAAAGTTATATCGGCGAAGTTGGAGGTCATGAGGGAGTGAAATTAGAACAACAATATTTAGTTGGCGAAAATGGATTAGAATTAATGTCTCATCATCCTTTAGAACAAATTTAATGAAAATAGTTTTAATTATGGGTTTGCCTGGGGCTGGCAAAACAACATTGGCAGAAGAACTTGCTCCAAAACTGAATGCAAAAAGATTAAATGCTGACGAAGTTAGAAAAGAAGCAAATGATTGGGATTTTTCTGAGGAGGGTAGAAAAAGACAAGCTAAAAGAATGGCAGACTTTGCTTTAAAGCTGAAAAATCAAGGAAATTATGTTGTGGCAGATTTTATTTGCCCAACTCCAAAAGCAAGAAGTTTATTCCCTGCAGATTTTGTTATTTGGGTAGACACGATTAAAGAAGGAAGGTTTGACGATACTAATCAAATGTTTGTCAAACCAGAAAAATATGATTTTCGTGTAACTACTCAAGATGCTAAGTTTTGGGCGGATAAAATAATAAAGGAGATATCATAATGAGTTATGAATGGGATAATAAAAAACCAACAGCACAAATGCTTGGAAGATGGCAGCCATTTCATGAGGGTCACTATACTTTATTTAAAGAGATCATCAAAAAGACCGGTCAAGTGTGTATTCAAATAAGAGACGTTCAAGGAGTTGATGACAATCCATTCGACTTTGAAACGGTAAAAAAAAATATTGAAAATAAATTAAATCCTGAATTTGAAGGAAGATTTAAAATAATGATGGTGCCAAATATTACAAATATTTGTTACGGGAGAGGAGTTGGTTACAAAATTGAGGAGATAGTATTGTCTGAAGAAATACAAAAAATTTCTGCCACAAAAATTAGAGCTAAAATGCGTGAAGATGGTGAGTTAAAATAATTACAATATGAATGTAAAAACAAAAAAATTAGGAAACGGAATTACAAATGTAATAATTAATGATCCTAAAACTTATAATTCACTTTCATTTAAAACTTTAAGGGATCTTTTGAATACTTTTACTCGATTAGATAAGGATGATAATACAAGAGTAATAATATTAGAGGGATCAGGTAAAGGATTCAGCGCCGGCCATAATCTTAAAGAGGTTGGTGGAATTAAAAATAGATTAAATCACTTAAAATTATTTAATCTTTGCTCAAAATTAATGATGAAAATTGTTGAAGGAAAGAAGCCTGTTATTGCAAAAGTACATGGTGCAGCTTATGCAGCTGGATGTCAGTTAGCCGCAAGTTGTGACCTTGCTTACAGTACAACAAATGCCACCTTTGCAACACCAGGAGTAAATATAGGACTTTTCTGCAGTACTCCGATGGTTGCTGTGAGTAGAAAAGTAACTCGTAAAATCATGATGAAGATGCTTCTGACTGGAGATCCAATAAATGCAAAATACGCTAAGGAAATTGGTTTGATTAATGATTGTTTTTCAAACAAAAAACTAAATATAGAAGTTTTAAAAATTGCAAAAAAAATTTCTTCAAAATCAAATTTAACAATTAAGATCGGAAAACAAGCATTTTATAAACAATTAGAGATGCCACTTGGAGATGCTTATAAGTTTACAAGTAAAATGATGACTGTAAATATGGCTTCGCAAGATGCAAAAGAGGGAATATCAGCTTTTTTACAAAAAAGAAAACCTAGTTGGAAAAATAAATAATAGTTATTCAGAAAGAAAATAATGAACGATAATGAAATTAAATCTATTTTGAGAAAATCAAAAACCATAGCAATGATTGGAGTGAGCTCTGAAAAAAAAGGAGAGGATAGAAAAAATCTTAAGAGAAAACCAGCAAATGTTGTTATGAAATATATGCAAAATTTTGGTTATAAAGTTATTCCTATTAACCCTTTTGCAGTTGGTGAGATTGTAAATGGGGAACAAATGATTGAAAGTTTAGATAAGATAAAGGAAGAAATAGACATAGTTGATGTTTTTAGACCCTCAAAAGAGGCTGAAGGAATTGCAAAAGAAGCAATTAAAAAAGGAACAAAAGTTTTATGGTTACAATACGGAATTCACAGTGAGGAGGCAAAAGTTTTAGCAGATAAAGAGAATATCCAATTTATTTCCAATAGATGTATAAAACAGGAGTACCAAAAACTTTTTCAAAAATCTAATCCAGTTTTTCCAGTCCTTAAAGATTAATGAAAAAAGTATTTTTGGTATATGGGCATTACAACGATAAATCTTTTAATTCTGCTATAAAAGATAATTTCATAAAATCTGCTAGAGAAAATGGTCATTTAGTTGAATGTGTAGATTTATATAAAGAAAAATTTGATCCAGTATATGCTGGTGAAAATGCTGATGATATTGTCTTGGATCACAGAAGAAAAATTGACGATTCTGATTTAATTGTTCTAGTTGCTCCTATATGGAATTATAGAATGCCTGCTATTGTAGAAGGTTGGATCGATAAGGTTTTAGCGCCACCTTGGGCTTTTTCATTTAAGAAACTTTTTGGTAATTATGGATATGCTGTTGGGAAGCTAAAAAGCAAAAAGGCTTTGATTTTTTGCACATATGGTTCACCCAGATTCTCAATTTCAGATTTTTTTTTAAATTTACCCCTGAGAAGAATTAAAAAAGGTATTTTTAATAAGTGTGGTATTTATGACATTACCTATAAACGATATTTTGCTGTACCATTTGTATCAAATGAAAAAAGAATTGAGTTTTTGGAAGATGTTAAAAATACAGCCAGACATTTATAGAATTTTTTTTATATTTATATTTTTAATTTTTTCTACAAATGAATTAAAAGCAGAAATAAAAAAACCAAATCCAGATATTGAACCTAGAGAAGTAATTGAAATTCAACTTAATGCTTTGATGAAAAATGATACTCCTAATAAAGATCATGGGATAATTCAAACATGGTTTTTTGCGCACCCAAATAATCAGAGAGTAACAGGACCTATTGAGAGATTTAAAAATATGATCAAAACAGATTCCTACTCAATGCTTTTAAACCATGAGAACTATGAAATTGTAGAGGTATATAAATCAAAGGGCGTATCGACTTTTGAAGTGACAATTATGGACAAAGACAAAAAGTATTATAAATTTAAATGGCAAGTTGAAAAATATGAGCTCGATGGATTTTTAAAAAATTGTTGGCTTACCACTGCGGTCTCTCAACCTATGCCGATGGGTTCATCTATCTAATGAAAAAACCAAGTTTTCCAGTTAGAATTGCAATATTAATGGCTATTCTTTGCATCCCGCCAATTGGCGCGACCCAAATTGGATGGTACTATTTTGGACAAGAGATGGGGGTAAATTTTGGTATGGTTGCAGGTGTCATTAGTGTAATAACCGCAGCTTATCTAATGTATCAAATGGGATGGAGAGATGACGATGATGACGATTATGACTACTAGAATTATGTTTTGTTTATAAGAAAAATTAGGTAAAAATCGCATGATGAAATCAAAAGCAAAAGTCGTAGTAGTTGGTGGAGGTGTTGTTGGTGTCAGCGCACTTTATCATTTAGCAAAAAAAGGTTGGTCTGATGTTGTATTAGCTGAACGAAAAGAATTAACTTCAGGTTCTACATGGCATGCTGCGGGACTTCTTCCATTATTTAATATGAGTTATTCAGTAGGACAACTTCATAAGTATGCCGTCAATTTATATAAAAGTTTAGAAGAGGAAACTGGAAAGAATGTTGGATTTAGTGTTGTATCAAATATCAGATTAGCAAGCAATCAAGACAGGATGGATGAATACCACCAGTATGCGGGTGTTGCTAAAACAATCGGAGTAGATGTTAAATTTTTAACTCCAGAACAAGTTAAAGAAATTTGGCCATTATGTCATACAGATGATCTAGTTGGAGCAATACAACATCCTGAAGATGGCTACATTCAACCTGCCGATCTAACTCAAGCGTTAGCAACAGGGGCGAGAAATAGAGGAGCTGAGATATATAGAAATACAACAGTTTTAGCGATGAGACAAAATAAGGATGGTTGGATTGTTGAAACAGATAAAGGGTCAATAGAATGCGAACATGTAATCTCTTGCTCTGGAAACTTTGCTAGACAGACTGGAAAAATGGTAGGTTTGGATATTCCGGTAATACCTGTTGAACATCAATATATTGTAACAGAGCCACATCCAGAAATTCAAAAAAGAAAAAAAGATGGATTACCTGAGATGGGAGTATTAAGAGATAGTGATAGTAGATGGTATATGAGAGAAGAGGCCGGTGGTTTAATATTAGGTCCCTATGAAGATGGAGCTCCAGCATGTTATGTTAATGGACCTTCCAAAGAGTCTGAATACGAATTGTTCCAAGAAGACTTGGATAGACTAGCACCACATATTGAAGGTGCGATACATAGAGTTCCTGCTTTTGGAGAAGTAGGAGTTAAAAAAGTTTACAACGGTGCTATCTGTTATACACCTGATGGAAATCCCATTGTTGGACCAGCATGGGGTTTAAAAAATTTTTGGATAAATGAAGGTCACAGCTTTGGAATTACTGCCGCTGGTGGAGCAGGTTGGCAATTAGCAGAGTGGATTGTAGATGGAGAGCCAACAATAGATATGTTAGGTGTTGAGCCAAGAAGATATGGTGATTATTGCTCAAAATCTTATCTTAAAGAGAAAAATGAGGAAGCTTACAGCCATGTATTTATCACTCACTTTCCAGATGAAGAAAGACCAGCTGCAAGACCATTAAGAACAGCTCCTTGTTATGACAGAATGAAAAATCTTGGTGCAGTTTTTGGTCAAAAGTTTGGATGGGAAAGACCTAATTTTTTTGCAACTGATGGGATGGAGCAAAAGGACGATTGGTCTTTTAGAAGATCAAATTGGTTCAAGGCTATCGAGAAAGAGTGCAAGAATGTAAAGGAAAATGTTGGTCTACTAGATATGACAGCATTCGCAAAATGTAGAATAAAAGGTCCTGGAGCTGAGGAATTTTTAGATAAGTTGGTCGCAAACAAACTTCCAAAAAAAATAGGTAGAATAAATTTATGTCATGCATTGAATACTAAAGGTGGTGTTCATTCAGAATTTACAATAATGAGAGAATCAGAAAGTAGTTTTTATTTGGTTTCTGCGGGAGCGTTTCAAAGGTTAGATCATGACTGGATATTAGGTTGGATGCCAAAAGATGGAACTGTTCAATTTGAAAACTTAACAAACAGCAAAGGTGTTCTAGTTGTATCAGGACCAAAAGCCAGAGAGTTAATGCAAAGAGTATCTAATGATGATTTTTCAAATGAAAATTTTAAATGGTTAAGTGCAAAACAAGTAGATGTAGGATTTGCACCAGTAAATGCAATGAGAGTAAATTTTGTAGGAGAGTTAGGCTGGGAACTACATCATCCTATTGAATATCAAAACCATATTTTTGATAAGTTAATGGATGCAGGACAAGATTTAGGTTTAAAACCATATGGTATAAGAGCTATGAACAGTTTAAGAGTTGAAAAATCTTACAAATTGGTTGGCACCGAATTATCCATTGAATATTCACCATATGAAAGTGGTTTAGATAGATTCGTCCATCCAAATAAAGGAAGTTTTATTGGTTTAGAAGCTTTGAATAAATGGAGAGAGAAAGGTTTTGATAACAAACTTGTTACTTTAGAAGTTCATGAAACAAGTGATGCAGACGTGCTTGGAAATAACCCTATTTATGAAAACGGTAGTGTTGTCGGTAGAGCAACAGGAGGTGATTTTGGTTTTAGACTAGGAAAATCTATCGCACTAGGAATGGTTAAGCCAGAGCTAGCTAATATTGGACAAAAACTAAAGATTGATATACTTGGTAAGATGCATGAGGCAACAATTTTAGAGGAGAGTCCTTATGATGCAGAAAATAAATTATTAAGAGCATAATGAAAATTTTAGTCGCTGTAAAAAGGGTAATTGATTATAACGTCCAAATAAGAGTAAAAGAGGATGGCAGTGGCGTTGTGACAGACAATGTTAAAATGTCAACTAATCCACCAGATGATAATGCAATTGAGGAAGCTGTTAAAATTAAAGAGGCTGGAAAAGCTTCAGAAATAATAGCTGTAACAGTTGGAGAAGAAAAAGCCCAAGAGACTGTTAGAAAAGCACTAGCAGTTGGAGCGGATAGAGGAATTCATATAAAAGTGGATAGTGTATTAGAACCTCTTGCTGTTTCTAAAATTCTTAAAAAAATTGTTGAAAAAGAAAATCCAGATTTAGTTTTCATGGGCAAACAAGCAATTGACGATGATTGCAACCAAACTGGTCAAATGTTGGCTGCACATTTAAACTGGCCTCAAGCTACTTTTGCATCAAAAATTGAAGTTAAAGAAAATTCATTAGAAGTAACTAGAGAAGTCGATGAGGGTTTAGAAACTATTGAAGTTAATACACCTGCAATAGTGACATGTGACTTAAGATTAAATGAACCAAGATATGCATCACTACCAAATATTATGAAAGCAAAGAAAAAACCTATTGAACAAATTAATGCGTCAGATCTAGGAGTTGATACTAACCCTAGAATAGAACATATTAAAATTGAGGAACCGCCTAAAAGAAAAGCAGGTATAAAGGTTGCTAGTGTTGAGGAGTTGGTGCAAAAATTAAAAAATGAGGCTAAGGTAATATAATGTCAGTTTTATTAATAGCAGAGCATAACAATAAAGAAGTCAAATCATTTACTTTAAACGCAATTACAGCTGCATCTCAGATAGATCAAGACTTACATGTTTTATTAATTGGTCATAATGCAGATGACGTTGCAAAATCCTTATCTGAGGTACCTTTGGTAAAAAAAGTACTTCATATGGATAATGAAATTTATGAAAATTATATTGCTGAAAATTATACTTCAGCAATTTTAAAACATGCTGATAAATATTCTCATATAGTCTGTTCAGCAAATACCTTTGGAAAAAATCTAATGCCTAGAATTGCTGCATTATTAGATATTTCTCAAGTGAGTGATATAATAAAAGTAATTGCTCCAGATACATTCCTAAGACCAATTTATGCTGGTAACGCATTTGCTACTGTCAAAAGTAATGACGAGAAAAAGTGTATAACAATAAGACCAACATCATTTGAGGCGGCTGAAACCACAGGTGGGTCAGCAGAAATTGAGAAAGTGGATGCAGCAGATAAAACTGAAAATACAAAATTTGTGAACAGAGAGGAAATTAAATCAGATAGACCTGAATTAGGAACAGCTAGAATTGTAATTTCTGGAGGAAGAGGGTTGCAAAGTGGTGAGAATTTCAAATTAATAACTGATGTTGCAGACAAATTAAATGCTGCAATAGGGGCATCAAGAGCAGCAGTTGATGCAGGTTATATTACAAACGAACATCAGGTTGGACAAACAGGTAAAGTAGTAGTTCCAGACTTATATATAGCAGTTGGAATCTCTGGGGCTATCCAGCATTTAGCTGGCATGAAAGAAAGTAAAGTTATCGTGGCTATAAATAAAGACGGTGAGGCACCAATTTTTAGTGTCGCAGACTACGGCTTAGAAGCTGATTTATTCGAAGCACTTCCTCAATTCTTAGAGGAGTTGAATAAATTAAACACTATACAAAAATAACAAATACTGTAAAAAAATAATATGTCCAGAGAAGTGATGGAATACGATGTAGTAATCGTAGGTGGCGGACCATCAGGACTTTCAACTGCAATTAAATTAAAGCAGTTAAATCCAGATATTAATGTCTGCCTGTTAGAAAAAGCATCTGAAATAGGTGCACATATTTTATCAGGGAACGTGTTTGAAACACGAGCTTTAGATGAACTGTTGCCTAATTGGAAGGATCTTAATGCACCAATTAAAACAAAAGTTACTAAAGAAAAATTTTTATTTTTAGGAAAGACTAAAAAAATTAGTTGGCCAACTTGGTTATTACCTAAAGTTCAACAAAATCATAATAACTATATAATTAGTCTTGCTAATTTATGTAGATGGTTAGCAGAGCAAGCTGAAAATTTAGGTGTTGAAATATTTCCAGGGTTTCCTGCAAGTGAGGTTTTATATAACGAAGATGGTTCTGTGAAAGGTATTGCAACTCAAGATATGGGTTTAGATAAAGATGGAAATAAAAAAGATAGTTATGAACCTGGAATGGAGCTCCATGGAAAGGTAACAGTTTTCGCTGAAGGTTGTAGGGGTCACTTAGGAAAAGAATTAATTAAAAAATTTGAATTAGATAAAGGAAAAGATCCACAACAATATGGAATTGGTTTCAAAGAAATTTGGGAATTAAAAGAGGAAAAACATGAAGAAGGTTTAGTAATGCATACAGCAGGCTGGCCTTTAGATAATAATACTTATGGAGGAAGCTTTGTTTATCATGCTGAAAATAAACAGATTTTTTTAGGTTATGTCATAGGGCTTGATTATAAAAATCCTCATCTATCACCTTTTGATGAATTTCAAAGATTTAAAACTCATCCTGCAATCAAGTCAATGTTGGAAGGTGGTAAAAGAATATCCTATGGAGCAAGAGCACTTATAGAGGGTGGTTTTCAAAGTTTGCCTAAAATGTTTATGCCGGGTGCACTATTGGTTGGTTGTGATGCTGGTACTTTAAATATGCCAAAAATAAAAGGTTCCCACACGGCAATGAAGAGCGGGATGATTGCAGCTGAGACTATTGTAGATCATTTAAATTCAAACAAAGAATTATCTGTTTATGAAGAAAAATTTAAAAATAGTTGGGTTTATAAGGAATTATATGAAGCCAGAAATGTTAAACCAAGTTTTAGTTGGGGTTTAATTTTGGGAATAATATTTACAGGAATTGATCAAATTTTATTTAAAGGAAAATTACCTTTTACTCTTAAACATAAGCATGCTGATCACGAAACATTGAAGCCCGCTAATGAAATGCCTAAAATAGAGTATCCAAAACCAGATAATGTGATTACATTTGATAAAACTAGTTCAGTTTACTTAACAGGAACAAACCATACTGATAATCAACCTGTTCATCTTCAACTTAAAGATAAAGATTTGCCAATCAAATATACTTTAGGAAAATATGATGAGCCTGCTCAAAGATATTGCCCTGTTGGTGTTTATGAAATACAGAAAGAAAATGAAGTTGAAAAGTTTGTTATAAATTCTCAAAACTGTATTCATTGCAAAACTTGCGATATAAAAGAGCCATCACAAAATATTACATGGGTTACTCCAGAAGGTGGCGGCGGACCTAAGTATGGAAATATGTGATTAGGAAAGATCTATTGCAAACTTTTTTAAAGTTTCAATTGGTACAAGTTTTAAAGTGTTCATATGAGTTTTTTTTAGATAAATAGAACATCCAATTCCTGCTTCTAAGGCTCTAGCAACCCAACCTGCACATACACACCAGTTATCACCATCTTTAAGTCCGGGAAAACCAAACTCAGGGTGAGGCGTGATTAAATCATTACCAGCTTCTTTACACCATTGTAAAAATTCATCGTTAACTTTTACACAAACTGTATGTAACCCATGATCATTTTCATCTGTATTGCAACAACCATCTCTAAACCAACCAGTTAAAGGATTTTTTGAACATTCTTCTAGATCTTCTCCAAGAACATTTTTTTGAATTTCACTCATTAAATTTTGGTAGGATTTGGTTGTCCTTTATAAACAACTTCTGGATCAAATTTTTTATTTTCTTCTTCGAATTTCATTTCAACTTTTCGACCATTCTCAATTTTTCCCATTGGAACCGATCTATAAAAGCAAGATCTATAACCAACATGGCAACTAGCTCCGTCACCAATATCAACAGTAATCCATACCGCATCTTGATCATCATCAATTCTTATTTCTTTTACTTTTTGAGTAAATCCACTTGTTTTTCCTTTATGCCAAATCGCTTTTCTAGATCTACTCCAGTAATGAGCTTCTTTTGTTTCAATAGTCATTTTTAATGCTTCAACATTCATATACCCATGCATTAGAATTTCTTTAGTTTTACTGCATGTAGTAATCACAGGAATTAAACCATCATTATCAAATTTTGGCGATAATAGGTTACCTTCTTCTATATCAGCGACATTTTCTCTTTTTTTGAACATTTGGGTGATTATGTAGCATATATATAGATATAATAAATATTTTTAAAATAAAGTATTTACTGTATAAAAAGGCGCTATGAAATTAGTAAAAGACACAGACAATAAAAGTTTAGAGATTAAACAAGTTTCAGATAAAGAAGCCGAAGAGGCTTTGATTAAGATATTAACTTGGATTGGTGAGGACCCAAATAGAGAAGGTTTGTTAGAAACACCAAAGAGAGTAATAAAAGCTTATAAGGAATTTTTTAGTGGATACAAAGAGGATGCTAATAAAGTTTTAGAAAAAACTTTTGGTGACGTTGAAGGATACAACGACATGGTAATTCAAAAGAATATTTCTGTACAAAGTCATTGCGAACATCATATGGTTCCAATATTGGGTATGGCACATGTTGCATACATACCAAAAGAAAGAGTTGTAGGACTAAGTAAGCTAGCAAGGGTTGTTGATGTATTTGCAAAAAGGTTGCAAACACAGGAAAGATTAACACTACAAATTGCTAAATCAATTATGACTGCTCTTGATGCTAAAGGAGTAGCAGTAACAATTGATGCAGCTCATCAATGTATGACTACCAGAGGGATAAAAAAAGAAAGAGCATCTACTGTTACTAATTACTTTTTAGGTCAATTTAAGGACGATCTTTCTATTCAGAATAGATACTTACGATTTATTAAAGAATAGAGTATAATTACACATGTCCGATACTTTTAAAGCCTTGGTTATCAACCAAGAGGGAGAAAAGTTCACTAGAGCAGTTAGTGATTTAAATTTAGATTTTCTAAAAGACGGTGATGTCTTAGTAAAGGTAGATTACTCTGATTTAAATTATAAAGATGCTTTAATTTTAAAAAATGGTGCAAAGTTAGTTAAAGAGTTTCCAAGAATTCCCGGGATAGACTTTTCTGGAACAGTTAGCGAAAGTAAATCAGATGAATTTAAAGTTGGAGATGAAGTAATTCTTACTGGATGTAGAGTTGGTGAATTATTTCATGGTGGATTTTCACAATATGCAAGAGTGAAAGCAGAACATTTAATAAAAAGACCATCAAATCTAAATAGCAAACATGCAATGATGATGGGAACTGCTGGTTTAACAGCAATGCTGTGTGCCTTTGCAGTAAAAGCTAAAGAAGAGTTATTTTTACAAAGCAAAGTTAACGATGTACTTGTAACTGGATCTACTGGGGGTGTTGGAATGGTTGCGGTAATGGTATTATCTAAAATGGGTTGTAATGTAACTGCATTGACAGGTAAACCAGATAAAGCAGAATATTTAATGGAACTAGGTGCAAAAAACGTTATAGATCGTAAAGAATTTGAGGGTGAAGCTAGTTTAATTGGAAAAGGTACTTGGGATGGTGTTGTAGATACTGTTGGTGGAAATATTTTAGCGAATGCAATTTCTCAAACTAGATTAAAAGGAATAGTAGCAATTTGTGGCAATGCAAGTAGCAATAAATTAAATACTTCTGTTGTGCCTTTTTTTCTAAGAGCAGTTAAATTATGGGGTATCGACTCAGTAAATATTAGTAATAAAAGAAAAGAGTTTGTTTGGGGTGAAGTTCCCAAATATGTAGATTTCGATATTTTGGAAAAATCAATCAAAACTGTGGGTTTGAATGAACTTTTAGATGTTTTTCCTGAAATGTTAGAAGGAAAATTAAAAAATAGAATATTAGTTGATGTAAATAAATAATGGATTGGGATAAATTAAAAATTTTTCATGCAGTAGCTGAAGCAGGAAGCTTTACCAGTGCTACAGTTATACTTAATCTAAGTCAGTCTGCTATAAGCAGACAAATTCAGTCATTAGAAGAAGATTTGAAAGTAAAACTATTTGAGAGACACGCTAGAGGATTAACATTAACTGAAAATGGAGAATATGTTTACAAAACAGCTCATGAGGTCATAAGTAAACTTAAAGAGGTTGAAACAACATTAGGAGACCAAAAACATAAGCCAACAGGAAAATTAACTATTACCACTGTAAGAAGTTTTGGTACCCACTGGTTAACTCCAAGGATTCAAGAATTTATGCAATTAAATCCAGAAATTGAAATAGAATTAATTTTTGATGATAAAGAATTAGATCTAAGTACTAGACAAGCCGATATTGGTATTTTTATGAGAAGACCCAAACAATTAAATTATATTCAAAGAAAATTGATGGATATTAATTACCATATTTATGGGTCTACTAAATATTTTGAAAAATATGGGATACCAAAAACAATAAATGATTTAAGCAAGCATAAATTTATATCATTTGGAAGAGGGGCACCTTCTCCTGTTTTTAATCCTGACTGGGCACTAAAATTAGGAGTGAAAGATAATAAAAAAAGAAAAACTGTAATGAAAGTAAACAGTGTTATGGGCTTGCTGCTTGCAGTTGAAAGTGGAGTAGGACTTGCTGCTTTGCCTGATTATTTAGTATCATTATCAAGAAATGTAATTAAAGTTTTACCTAACATCGAGGGCCCAATTACGGAAGCTCATTTCGTTTTTCCAGAATCTCTTAAAAACGTAGCTAGAGTTACAACCTTCAGAAATTTTCTTTATAGTAAAATTTCTGAGTTTAAGTCTTAAAAACCCTATAATTCATAATAATTTAGTGCGACACTATTGAGATTGATAATCATTCTCATTGCGAATAGTTCTCAGAACCATTATAAATACATAAACAACTAACATAGAGAGAGATTAATGAAAAAAATATCAATTTCAGCATTAATTCTATCCTTATTTGTTTCAACTTTTGCGATAGCAAATGAGGTTAATATATTTAATGCTAGACACTATAAAGCCGACGCAGAACTTTATAGCAAATTTACTGCAGCAACTGGAATTAAAGTAAATTTAATTAATGGTAAAGCTGGAGCTTTAGAGAAAAGAATGATCGAGGAAGGCGCAGATTCAGCTGCTGATCTATACATCACAGCAGATGCTGGAAGATGTGGTGCTTTTAAAGCTAAAGGTATGACACAAGCAGGGCTTGTTTCACCAACTATCAAATCTTCAGTTCCAAAAAACTTTAGAACTACTCACTGGGTTGGAGTAGCTAAGAGAGCTAGAATAGTTTATTACGCTCCAGAAAGAGTAAGTGGGGCAGAATTATCAGGATTAACTTATGAAAGTTTAGCTGACCCTAAATGGAAAGGTAGAATTGCAATAAGAGCATCTAGCAATATTTACAATAAATCTTTAGTAGCATCATTAGTAAAAAATAATGGAAAAAAAGCTGCTGGAGAGTGGGCAAAAGGTGTTGTTGCTAATATGGCTAGAGATCCAAAAGGTAATGATAGAGCTCAGATTATGGCAGTTGCAGCAGGAGAAGCAGATATTGCAGTCGCAAACACATACTATTTAGCTTTGATGTTATCCGGGAACAAAGGCGCAGAACAACAAGCAGCTGCTAAAAAAGTAAAAGCATTTTTCCCTAATCAAAACGATAGAGGAACACACATGAACATTAGTTGTGCTGCTCTTGTTAAAGGTGCTCCAAATAAAGCTAATGCAATTGCACTTGTAGATTATTTATTATCACCCGAAGCTCAAGAACATTTCACTAATAATACTTTTGAGTTTCCGATGATTGCAGGTGTTTCACCAAATCCATTAGTAGTAAATAACTTAGGTTTAGATTTCAAACAAGATCTTACTACAAGTGTTGCTAGCTATGGAGATAAACAAGTAGACGCATTAGAAGTAATGACAGCTGCAGGTTGGAAGTAACATTGACGAATAAAAAAAAATTTATGTCTGATGTTAATTACAATAAATCAACTAAGCCATGTGTCCCATGTGCTGAGGAGTGTAAAAAAATTAATAACAGAATAAATAAAAGAAAGTTATCAGAGATAAATACTAAAGATTTTCCGCACATTCTAAAAGTATTCAATATCTGACCTTTTCTTAATAAAAGTGCCTATGTATCCTTCGTAAGCACTTTTAAAATTGCATAAAACTTTTGATATGATCGGACTCAAAATACCTAAAGTAATTTTTAAGACTAGAGAAGGAGATAGTTCTAACTTTCCTAATGAATGTTCAATAGGTGGTAAGTGGGTTGATAAATCAACTGATGACTATTTTAAAGATAAAAGAGTTGTAATTTTTAGTTTACCAGGAGCATTTACTCCTACATGCTCTTCACAACAACTTCCAGGTTTTGAGAATAATTACTTAAAATTGAAAGATTTTGGAATAGATGAGGTATACTGTTGTTCAGTAAATGACTCTTACACTATGAATGCATGGGCAGATAAATTGAAAATTCATAATATTAAGTTAATTCCTGATGGTTCAGGACTTTTTACTAAATTTATGGGTATGCTAGTATCTAAAGATCATAACGGATTTGGGCAAAGAAGTTGGAGATATATGGCAATTATAAATAATGGAATTATTGAAAAATGGTGGCAAGAACCAGGTATTAATAATGATGGATCAGACGATGATCCATACATCGAGACAACGCCAGAGAATTGTATTAAATATCTTTCAGAAAAAAATAAAAATTAAACCAACTATTCAATATTATCTAAATGTTCTCAATAAAATTTAATATATGGTTTTTAAGCTCCATTTTAATTTCTTTATTGGTTATTATTCCAATATTAACAGTATCTGTAAGTTTTTTTGAAGAAACCTCTAGATATTTTGAAATACTCAAAGATACTTTTTTATTTGAATATATTTTTAATTCTTTATCACTTTTGATTGGGGTTTTAATTTTAACTTTTGTACTTGGGGTTGGCTCAGCATATATTGTTTCTTTTTTTAAATTTCCAGGAGTTAATTTTTTTAAATGGGCCTTGATATTATCTTTTGCAATTCCTCCTTATATATATGCATATTCTCTATTTGCTTTTTTTGATAATTATGGAACAGCATTTACAATTCTTAAAAACTTATTTGGAGACGGAGAGTATAACAAACATATACCAAAATTCGATGGTATGTTTGGTTTAATTTTGTCAATTTCTTTTTCACTATTTGCATATGTTTATATTTTAGCTAGATCATCATTTCTTTATCAATCACAAAATTTGATTGAACTTGGAAAAAATTTAGGTTTTTCAAAATTTAAATCTTTTTATTCAATAATTCTACCTGCTGCGCGACCAGCAATCGTTGCTGGCTTATCATTAGTTGCAATGGAAACTTTAGCAGAGTTTGGAGCTGTTGACTTTTTTTCGGTCAATACATTAACAACTGGAATTTATAATGCATGGATTACTTTTGATGATTTAGCCTTTGCTAATCGAATATCTTTTTTTCTATTATTATTTATTTTCATTTTATTTATAACAGAAAATCTATCTAGAAAAAAAGCAAAGTATCATTTAGACTCAAGAGGTGGTTTTAAACAAAAAGAAAAAATAAACCTTTCAGGTTACCAATCATTATTTGCTTTCCTTTTTTGTTTTATTTTATTCTTTTTGAGTTTCCTTTTTCCCTTAGGACAAATGCTTTATTGGACAATTAAATTTCCAGAAAACTTTTTTGATATAAATGTAATAAACCTTTTGTTAAATACTTTATATTTAGTTGGTTTATCTAGCCTTGTTTTAATAGTTTTTGCTTTAATATCTAACTATGGAAATCGTGTTTCAAAAAATAAAACTCTTAATTTTCTATCAACATTATCAATTTCGGGATATGCGATTCCAGGTGTAATTTTAGCTGTAGCATTTATAACTTTTATTGCTTGGTTAGATAATACGTTTATTAAATCACTAGGTTTCTTATCCATTAAAAAAGTATTTATTGGGTCAATTTTAGGTTTGGTAATTGTATATTTTATTCGTTTTTACTCATTAGCATTTAATGGGATTAAATCAGGTTATGAAAAAATAAACCTTTCTGTGGATGAAAGCGCCTATCTTCTTGGATATTCCAAGAGAAAGACATTTCTTAATATTCATATTCCTTATTTGAGAAACTCTCTTCTTTTTGTTGTAATACTAATTTCACTTGAGATAATCAGGGAATTGCCAATTACCCTTGTTTTAAGGCCTTTTAATTTTGAGACATTTGCAACAACAGCTTATATTTCAGCTTCCGAAGATATGCTTGAGGCAGCTGCAGTACCATCATTATTTTTAATTTTAATTGCAGCTTTTTTTATTACAATATCTTCAAAATATATTTTAAAAGAAAATAATGAGTAAAAATTTTTTAGAAGTCAAAAATGTAGATTTTATAGTTGGCGGTCAAACTAAAGTTAAAAACGTATCATTTTCCATTCAAAACGAGGGAGATGTTATTTGTTTATTGGGCCCATCTGGAATTGGAAAAACAACAATTTTGAGAACCATAGCTGGTTTAGAGAGAATCGTTAATGGATCAATAACAATTAATAACAAGTTAATGTCCTCAAAAAACAAACATGTTGAACCAGAGGACCGAAACATATCACTTGCTTTTCAAGAAAATAGTTTATTTCCACATTATAACGTTGAAAAAAATATTTTAATTGGGACAGAAAAAAAAAGTAAGAAAAAAAAGAAAATAAATCCAAAAGAGATAATTAATTTTTTAAACCTAAAAAAAATATTAAACAAATATCCCCATGAAATTAGTGCTGGAGAAGCTCAAAGAGCATCGTTAGCAAGATCATTAGTTTCTAATCCAGATTTACTTCTTCTAGATGAACCACTTTCAAATGTTGATCAAAGTTTTAAAGAAGAAATTCAAGTCGAGCTAAAACAATTATTAAGTAAATCTAAAATAACAACTATTATTGTTACTCATGACTCATATGAAGCTTTTTATTTAGGAAGTAAGTGTGGAATTATTTTAAATAAACAATTAAAACAGTTTGATGATCCATATAATGTTTATCACTTTCCTAATTCAATAGAGGTTGTAAATTTCCTAAATAGAGGAATTTTGATTCCTGCTAAAGTAACAAGTGAGAATAGTTTAGAAAATAAAGATTTAGGAACAATACAAGGGAATTTTGTAAAACATTACCCTAATGGTTCAAATGTAAAACTCTTACTGCAACCTGAAGATTTAGAACATGATGATAAAAGTAATTTAAAACTAGAGGTAGTTGATCGTAAGTTCAGAGGTACAAATTTTATTTACACCCTTAAAACTGAAAGTAATTTA
The DNA here is from genome assembly GCA_902534465.1 of uncultured Pelagibacteraceae bacterium. Classification (GTDB taxonomy): domain Bacteria; phylum Pseudomonadota; class Alphaproteobacteria; order Pelagibacterales; family Pelagibacteraceae; genus Pelagibacter. The sequence continues at coordinate 90,127 of CACAPU010000001.1, read as the reverse complement.
CAAATTCCAGTATTCGTGCATTCTCATCATATTCATCAACATGAAATAGATGAAAAGTTCGGAATTAAAAGGCCAATTCACATTGACCACATTGTCTGTTTTTAATTATTATTATACGTTAATAGTAAATCCATGGATAAAGAATTACCAAAAAGCTCAAAAGTTGTAGTTATTGGAGGTGGTGTTGCAGGTACATCATGTGTGTACCATCTTGCTAAATTTGGTTGGAAGGATGTCGTTTTATTAGAAAGAGATCAATTGACATCAGGAACAACTTGGCACGCTGCCGGTCTTATGGGCCAATTAGGAGCTTCATCAACTATAACAAAACTTAGAAAATATACTTTAGATCTTTACCAAGATTTAGAAAAAAAAACTGGTTTATCAATTGGATTAAAACAAAATGGAGCTATTACAGTTGCAACAACAAATGATAGAATGCAAGAGTTGCTAAGACAAGCAACTACAGCTCAATTATCAGATGTTGAAGTGCAAGTTTTAGATAAAAAACAAACAAAAGATTTATACCCAGTAGTAAACAATGAGGACATTATTGGAAGTGTTTTTATGCCTAAAGATGGGCAGGCTGACCCAATAGGTGTCACCAACGTTTTAGCAAAAGCGGCTAGGATGGAAGGTGCAAAAATTTTTGAAAAAACACCTGTTACAAAAATTTTGGTCAAAAATAAATCTATAGTTGGAGTAAAGACTCCACAAGGAAAAATAGATTGTGAGTATGTTGTTCTAGCTACCGGTATGTGGTCTAGACAAATTGGTGAAAAAATGAATGTGAGCATTCCATTATATCCTAATGAACATTTTTATGTGATAACAGAGCCGATGAAGGATCTACCTACCAATTTACCAGTTTTGAGAGATTATAATAATTGTCTTTATTTAAAAGAAGATGCTGGGAAAATGTTAGTTGGAATTTTTGAACCAAATGCCAAACCAGCATTTAAAGATACTGGCATTGTACCTGAAAATTTTTCTTTTGGAGAATTGCCAGATGACTTTGATCATTTTGAACCTTATCTAAAAAAATCTTTTCATAGATTGCCAATGTTAGAAAATGCTGGAATTAGAAAATTTTTCTCAGGCCCAGAATCTTTTACACCTGATACACAATATTTATTAGGAGAGACTCCGGAGATTAAAAACTTATTCACTTGTTGTGGGTTTAATAGCATCGGTATAGCAAGTTCGGGTGGCGCAGGTCGAGTTACTGCTGAATGGATGATCAATGGACATATTAATGAGGATTTATTCTCGGTAGATATAAAAAGATTTCAACAATTCCATTCTTCAAAAAAATTTATTATGGAAAGAGTGACAGAGACACTTGGCGATTTATATGGAATGCATTGGCCATATAAACAACATATAACTTCAAGGAACCAAATCACTTTACCATACCATGAGGAACTTAAAAAATTAGGTGCTTGTTTTGGATCTTCAGGAGGTTTTGAAAGACCCATGTGGTATTCTTTAAATGGTGCAAAAGCTGAATATGAATACAGTTTTGGTTACCAAAATTGGTATCCATCTGCTGAATATGAGACCAAAAATACAAGAAAAAATGTCGGTTTATTCGAATTAACACCTTTTTCTAAATTTGATGTTACTGGAGAAAATGTTCATGAAGAATTACAAAAATTGTGTACAGCAAACATAAAAGATTTTGAAGGTATATCAACTTACACTCAGATGCTAAATGAGGACGGTGGTATAGAAACAGATGTTACTATAACTTGCCTCACTAAAAATCATTTTAGAATAATAGGTCCAGCTGCAACAAGAGAACACGATAAATTTCATATAAAAAAATACCTCTCAGAAAAAATTAACTTTAAAGATGTAACAGAGGATTTTGCATGCTTAGGATTATATGGACCAAATACTAGAAAACTATTATCAAATATAAGTGATGATGATTTTTCAAATGAAGGAATAAAATTTAGTTATGGTAAAAAGGTGAAAATAGATGGAATTGATGTTTGGGTTCAAAGATTGTCATATGTGGGTGAAATTGGATTTGAGTTATACGTAAGGATAGAAGATGGCAAAAAACTTTTCTTAACTATAGTCAATGAAGGTAAAAATCATAATTTATCTCTATGTGGGGCGCACGCAATGGATATAATGAGAATGGAAAGTGGGTTTTTACATTGGGGACATGATATATCTCCTGAAGAGAATCAATATCAAGCAGGACTTCAATTTGCTATCAGTTATAAAAAAAATATTAATTTTATTGGAAAAGAAGCTTTATTAAAAATTAAAGATCAAAAACCAACAAAATTGTTGGCAATGATGGTTCTTAAAAATAATAAACCAGGACAACCTCTATTGCTTCATGAAGAACCGATTTACTTAGATGATAAAATAATTGGTAGAACAACTTCAGGGAATTATTCATTCAATTTTGAAAAAAATATATCTTTTGGTTATGTAAATTCTGGAAATACAATTGAAAATTTAATTGATAAAAATTTGTCTATTGAAATAGAAAAGAAAAAATATCCTGTTTCATTAATTCAAAAGCCACTTAATCAAAAAAATATTAAAAATGCTTAATGTTTAAAATTATCCCCAAAAAAAATAAGGCAGCAGAGATTATTTGTAATCTCAATAAAATTAATAAGAATGAATTGAAACAAATAAAATCTACACTTGATAAATTTGGTATGATTTATTTTCCAAAACAAAAGCTAAATTCTAAAGCTTATCTAAATTTTGCACAAAAATTTGGGAAACCTGCAAACTATCCAAGGTTGAAAGGATTAAATAAAAAATACCCACAAATTACTGTCGTACAAAGAAAATCCTCAGACAAGGGACCAAGCTTTGGTGAACAATTTCATACAGACTCTTCATATACAAAAAAACCACCAAGATACACAATGTTGCTATCAAAACTGGTACCTAAAAAAGGTGTTGCAAATACTGAGTTTTCTTCACAGTATTTAGCATATGAAAAACTGACTAATAATCAGAAAATTAGACTTAATAAATTAAAAGGCATTTACTCATCACATGGACCTATATCAATTACTACAGTTGAAAGAGAGAAAGAAAAGGGAAAAATTTCAAAAGAATTAATTGCCAGTCACAAAATTATTAAAACTATTAATAGCAAAAAAACTATATACTGTAGCCCTGGGCACTTTATAAAATTTAACACAAACATGACTAAACAAAAAAACAAATTAAAGAATTTTTTATTCAATCACCAGACTAAAAAAAAATTTCAATATGCTTTAGAATGGGAAAAAGACCAGCTTGCTATTTGGGATAATAGAGCAATGCTTCATCAAGCTACTCCTTTTAAAGGAAATAGAATTCTTCATAGAATAACAATATTATAATCAAATGTATTCGATCTTTCTTGGGTTAACACCTTTTATTTTTATAACTTTGCTTGGATTTATATTTGGAAGACTAAAAATATTTGATCTAAGCCATGCAAAAGTTTTAAACTTATTTTTATTCTACGTTGCAGTACCTGCACTAATTATAAAATTTGTTGCACAGAGTGAAATTGGCCAGGTAGACATTAAGCAAATAATTTCATATTTTTTAATGCAAGCTAGTCTAGGTTTACTCACTTTTTTTGTGACAAGTAAACTTTTTAAAAGACCCATACCTGAGTCAATTATATGGTCATTAATGGTTTCCTTGTCTAACCATGTAACTTTATTATTACCAATTACAAAAATTTATTTTGGAACAGAAGTTATAACGCAAGTTACCAGTATAATATTAATGGATGGAGTTATATTACTATCTGTGATTACTTTTTTCTTAGAATTAACTACAAAAAAAAATATTAAATTACTGTTTTTTTTAAGGAATGTGACTTTTAATCCAATGATTTTTTCAATTTTAATTGGACTTTTGCTTTTTATATTTAACTATAAAATTGATAATACGCCGATTGATTACGTATTATCTGTTTTGGCGGCCTGTGTTTCTCCTGTTGGTTTGTTTGCAATTGGTATTACTCTCTCTTTTTATACTTACAAAGTTATTAATAAATTAACTTCAACCGTCTCTATTTTAAAATTGGTAATATCTCCTCTAATTTTATTAATTATAGCATTTATATTTTTTGATGCTGGATTACCTGAAAAAATACCAGGTGCATTTTTTGTAAGTGTAGCACCTTGTGGACACACTGCGGTAGTATTATGTTCAGCTTATAATGTTAGTCCTGAAAATATTATTAAAGCTCTATTTATTTCTACTTTTGCCTCTATAGGCACAATTTTTTTTGCAATTCAATATCTACAAGTTACTTAGAACTTTACTAGCACATTCTGTGGTATTGCTATCACCATCTAAATCTTTTGTTCTATTATTTTTTTCTAATAAAGTCTTTTCGATTGATTTTACTATTCTTGATGCAGCTTCTTTTTCTCCCAAGTAATCTAACATCATGGCGCCAGACCATATCTGTCCCACGGGATTAGCAATACCTTTTCCTGCTATATCTGGGGCGGAACCATGCACCGGTTCAAATAATGATGGATATTTGTTTGTAGGGTTAATATTTCCAGACGGTGCAATGCCTATAGTTCCAGTACATGCTGGACCTAGATCTGATAAAATATCTCCAAATAAGTTTGAAGCCACGACAACATCAAACCATTCAGGAGTTAAAACAAATCTAGCAGTTAATATATCAATGTGAAATTGATCAGTTTCAATTTCAGGATAGCTTTTTTTGTTTTCATTAAATCTTTCATCCCAGTAAGGCATAGTTATTGATATACCATTAGATTTTGTAGCATTTGTTAATTTTTTTCTTTTACGCTTTTTTGCTAATTCAAATGCAAACTTTTGTACTCTGTCTATCCCATGTTTTGACATAATAGTTTCTTGAATTACAATTTCTCTTTCAGTGTTTTGATACATCTTTCCACCAACTGAAGAATACTCTCCCTCTGTATTTTCTCGAACTATCATCATATCAATATCGCCGGGTTTCTTATTAGCTAGTGGGGCATTTACACCTTCAAATAATTTTACTGGTCTTAGATTTATAAATTGATCAAATTCTCTTCTAAACTGAAGTAGTGATCCCCATAATGTAACATGATCTGGGTATCGATCTGGCATTCCAACAGCGCCAAAAAATATAGCATCATGACTACCAATTTTATCCTTCCAATCATCGGGTAACATTTTTCCGTGTTTTTCATAATAATCACACGATGAAAAATCAAATTCATCAATTTGTAATTTGAATTGATGTTGATTGGCAACTTCTTTTAAAATTTTTTGAGCTTCTGGAACTACTTCTTTGCCAATTCCATCTCCTGCAATGGATGCAATTTTATACACTTTCATTTTTATTTTGTGAAAGTATCGTTAAATTGTTTTGCAACTCTTACAAAAGTAGTACATTTACTTAATTGTTTTAATGAAGGAGCACCCACATAAGTGCAACTACTTCTAACGCCACCTAGAATATCTTGAATTGTATCTTTTATTTTTCCTCTATATTTAATTCTTACAGTTCTTCCTTCACTACTTCTGTAATTTGATAACCCTCCATAATGCTTTTTATTTGCTGTTTCAGAGCTTGAACCGTAAAATTCAATATATTTTGAGCCGTTTGATTTAACTATTTTCCCTTTACCTTCGTCGTGACCTGCAAACATTCCACCCAACATTACAAAATCCGCACCACCACCAAAACCTTTTGCAACATCTCCAGGACATGTACATCCACCGTCTGCAATTATATGAGCTCCTAAACCATGTGCTGCATCAGCACATTCAATTACAGCACTTAATTGAGGGTAGCCAACTCCTGTTTGAATTCTTGTTGTACAAACACTTCCTGGGCCAATCCCAACTTTTACAATATCTGCACCAGATAAAATAAGTTCTTGCGTCATGTCTGCAGTAACCACATTTCCAGCTATTATAGTTTTTGTAGGATATTTATCTCTTACAGACTTAAGAAATTTACTAAAGTATTCAGAATAACCATTAGCAACATCAATACAAATGAACTTTATAAATCCAAATTCTCTTAAAACTTTGTTTAAATTTTCAAAATCTTCTTTTTTAGTACCAATACTAATAGCTATATTTTTATAAATAGATTTGATTTTTTTAAATTGTTTTATTTTTTTTACATCATGTTGTTTTGTTAAACATGTAATCATGCCATATTCAGATAATTTCTCAGCTACTCTAAGCTCTCCGACACCATCCATATTTGCAGCCATTATAGGAATACCCGACCACTCATTTTTACTATATTTAAATCTGTATGTTCTTAAAAGATTTACATCTTTTCGACTTTGTAGCGTACTTCTTTTAGGTCTAAAAAGGACGTCTGAATAATCTAGTTTTAATTCTTCTTCAATTCTCACAAATCCGAATTTATACAGGTGCACAAAGTAAATTCAAATTAAATATTATTAATATTGATACTAAGCTTTCATTAGTTATACTTTCAAAAATTCATATTATTAAGCATGTTTAAAGGTTTTAAGTCAAAATACATTAAAGTTAGAAAAGGTAAAATTTTCTGTAGAGTAGGAGGTAAGGGTCCACCGTTACTTTTGCTTCATGGGTATCCACAAACACATTTAATGTGGCACAAGACTGCTCTGGAATTATCGAAAAAATTTACAGTTATTGCTGCAGACCTAAGGGGATATGGTAATAGTTTAGCTCCACCCTCAGATAAAAGTCATTTTAATTATTCCAAAAGAGAAATGGCAAGTGACATGAAACAAATAATGGTAAAATTAGGTTATTTTAAATTCTTTGTAGCTGGACATGATAGAGGAGGAAGAGTGGCTCATAGATTAGCAAGGGATCATAGAAAAAATATATTAGCTTTGAGTGTTTTAGATATTTGCCCCACATTAGATATGTATGAATTAACAACTAAAGACTTTGCTAAAGCATACTTTCATTGGTTTTTTTTAATTCAACCTAAGTGGCTACCTGAAAGAATGATTATGAGTGATCCAAGAAAATGGATGAAATACTGTCTAGATAAATGGTCTGGAAATCATAAATTTGGAAAAGTTGAAGAAAGTTATTTAAAATGTTTTAAGCAACCAAAAAGAATTCATGGATCATGTGAGGACTATAGAGCTTCTGCAACAATTGACTTGGATCATGATAAAAAAGACAGAAAGAAAAAACTAAATATTCATATTCAAGTATTGTGGGGAAAAAAAGGTGTAATTGGTAGACAGTTCAAACCCTTAAAAATTTGGCAGAAATATACAACTAAAAAAATTGAAGGACATGCAATAAATTCAGGTCATTTCATTCCAGAACAAAACCCAAAAGCAACTGTAAAATATTTAACCAATTTTTTTTTAGATAAAATTAGCTAATTTATGTGTTTTGATGTGATCAATGATCGCGCATATCATTCTTGAAGATAAATAATTCGCCCTTAAATATAATCTATGACCTCTTTACTAAAAAACTCGGAATTATCTCTAGAAAAAGCTGATAAAATTGTTTCAGAGACTTTAAATAGTTGTGATGATGGTGAACTTTACGTCGAAGATACAAAATCTGAAACTATCGTTTTAGATGATAATAAAATCAAAAGTTCAAACTATACATCTGATTTAGGCTATGGTTTTAGAGCGGTCACAGGCGATACCGTGGCTTACTCACATTCAAATGAAATTTCAGAAAAATCGTTAAAAAATTCAAGTGATAATCTTAAATCAACTTTAAAAAACAATAGTGGCACTTACAATTCAGAAATAAAAAAAACTAATCAAAAACTTTATAAAGAAATTGATCCGATTGAAAGCAAATCAATGAAATCAAAAATAGAGTTACTTAATAATATGAATGAATATGCCAGATCTAAAGATAGTAGTGTAAAGCAAGTTACAGCTAGTCTTTTAGCTGAGAAGAAAAATATTGAAATTATTAGATCTGGTGGAGAGCTATTATCAGATAATCGACCATTGGTTAGAATTAACATGTCAGTGATGGTTGAAAAAAATGGAAGAAAAGAAACTGGTGTTTATGGAATTGGTGGAAGACAAGATTATGATGAATATTTAAAGAACGATAACTGGAAAAAAGTTTGCGATGAAGCTTTTAGGATTGCAAACACAAATATAGAAAGTAAACCCTCACCAGCTGGAGAGATGAAAGTAGTGCTCGGACCAGGCTGGCCTGCTATTTTAATTCATGAAGCTGTTGGTCATGGTTTAGAGGGAGACTTTAATAGAAAAAAAACTTCTGCGTTTCATGATTTAGTAGGAAAAAAAGTTGCAAGTAAAGGAGTTACAATAATAGACGATGGCACAATAGATAATAGAAGAGGTAGTTTAAATATTGATGATGAGGGAACTCCAACCGAAAGAACTGTTTTAATAGAGGACGGAATTCTAAAAAATTTTATGCAAGATAGATTAAACGCCAGATTAATGAATACAAAATCCACAGGAAATGGAAGAAGAGAAAGTTATAAACATGTCGTAATGCCAAGGATGAGAAATACAATCATGTTAGGCGGCACAAACACTCAAGAGGAAATGATTAAATCAGTCGATAAGGGTATATTTGCTGTAAGTTTTGGTGGTGGTCAAGTGGATATAACATCAGGAAAATTTGTTTTCAATTGTACAGAGGCATATGAAATAATTAATGGCAAAGTAGGAGCTCCGATTAAAGGCGCAACTCTAATAGGTGACGGACCATCATCATTAAAAGAAATTTTAATGGTTGGAAATGATATGATGTTAGACCCAGGAATTGGTACCTGTGGAAAAGCAGGACAAGGCGTTCCAGTTGGTGTTGGACAACCATCTTTATTAATAAACAATATGACAGTGGGTGGAACTCAATTGTAATCTCAATGATTAAAGATCAAGATTATCTAAAAAAAATTGCTGATATTTGTCTTAGCAAATCAAAAAAACTTGGCTCAACTGATGCAAGTATTTTGGTACAGAGTTCTGTATCTGAAAATATTAATGTTAGGAATAAAAAATTAGATGGTTCTGAAAGATCAGAAAATCTTGGAGTTGTCCTTACTACATATTTAGGAAAAAAAAAGTCCTCAATTGCATCATCAAACCTTAAAGAGAGTAACTTAAATGAATTAGTTGATAGATGTATTGAAACAATGAAGATAACGCCCGAAGATGAATATAATTCACTGCCAGATAAAGATCTTCATTTTAGCGGTTTGAAAGATTTAGATTTATACGATGAAACTCATTTGAGTAATGAAGATAAAATTAATTATATAAAAGAGGCAGAAGATGAGGCTTTTTCGAATAATAAAATTGTAAATACCAATGGTTCAGGATTTGGGGAAAATAAATCAAATTTTTTATTAGCTAATTCAAATGGATTTGCTGATGGATATAAAACTTCTCAATTTACAGCTTATTGTGAAGTTGTTTCTAAAAACAATGGAAGTATGGAAAGAGATTATGAATATACTAGTAAAAGATTTTATAATGACATTTTAAAACCAAAAGAGCTTGGATCTATCGCAGCGGATCATGCTGTGAAAAAATTAAATCCAAAAAAGATTAAAAGTGAAAAAATTAGCCTTATATTTGACAAAAGAATATCAAAAAACTTTCTTTCAATCTTTGCTAGCGCCATTTCATCAAGTGCCATAGCAAAAGGCACTACTTTTTTAAAGGACAAATTAAACCACAAAGTATTCAACACTGAAATAAATATTAATGATCGTGGTGATATCAAAAAAGCTAATGGATCACGTTATTTTGACAGTGAAGGTATAGGTATAATTAATTTAGATTTAATTAAAAATGGAATACTTCAAGATTATTTGATTGACACTTACAATGGAAAAAAAATAAACAGAAAGTCTAATGGTAGAGCAAGCGGTACAACAAATCTGTATTTTGAAAACGGATCTAAAACTTTTAGTGAGTTGATAAAATCAGAAAAAAAACTTCTTTACATAAAAGAAACTATCGGTCACGGCACAAATATTATTAATGGAGATTATTCCGTAGGTGCAAGTGGTATAATGATTGAAAATGGTGAATTCTCATATCCGGTAAGTGAAATAACAATCGCTGGAAATTTAAATAATATTTTTCAAAATATAACTCTAGCTGACGATCTGGAATTTAATTATTCTACAAATTCTCCAACAATGCATGTTGAAGGTATGATTGTTGGGGGAAAATAAGAATTAATGAAAATTATTTTAAAAAGCTTAATAGTCTTTACTTTATTTTTTAATCCAGCCTTTTCAGCAGATAATAATCAATTAGATAAACTTTTTGAAAAACTTTTAGAAGATGGCGAAATCTCAGCAATGGAAACTGAAATGAAAATTTGGGGTATTTGGACAACTCATCCGAAAGATCAAAACTTAACCACTTTATTATCAAGAGGAACATCATTTATGAACAGTCAAGAATATCAAAAAGCTGAAGATATATTTACAACTGTTATTGAACTTGATCCAAAATGGGCTGAAGCGTGGAATAAACGAGCTACAGTTCTTTATTTGATGGGTAAGTATCAAAGGTCACAAGACGATATTGATGAAGTTTTAAAATTAGAAAAAAGACATTTTGGAGCTTTGTCAGGTCAAGGCTTGGTGCAAATGAAATTAAAAAACTATGAAAAAGCTTTAAGCAGCTACGAAAGAGTAAAAAAAATTTATCCATCAATGAGGTCTCCAAAAATAATGATACCTCAAATAAAGGAACTAATTAAAGATCAATCTGTTTAAGATGAAAAAATTAATTTTAATTTTTTCAGTTTTATTGTTTCAATTAAATTATTCATTTGCCAATGACAAAGTTATTGAATCTTTAAAAGAGGGAGACAAACTTATATTTATAAGGCATGCACTTGCCCCAGGTAATGGTGATCCAGAAAATTTTGAATTACAAAACTGTTCTACCCAAAGAAATTTAAATGAAATAGGAATTCAGCAATCAAAAAAAATTGGATTAATTTTTAAAAAAAATGAGATTAAAATTGATAATATTTATTCTAGTGAGTGGTGCAGATGTAAAGATACTGCAAAATATGCTTTTGATGAATTTGAGACATTTGATGCTTTAAATTCATTCTACGATATAAGATTTGCAGCTAATGAGGATAAACAGATAAAAAATTTTTATGAATTTATAGACAACATAGATAGTAAAAATAATATTGTATTTGTTACGCACTACGTAGTTATTGGGGCAATTTTAAATATTGGAACATCTTCTGGTGAAATTGTTGTGACAGATAAAAACTTGAATATTATTGGATCAATCGATACTTTATAATATATAGAAATTATGAAAACAATCTTTGTTATAGGCTCGAAAAAACATACACTTAAGTACACAAGAAAGATGCCTGAGGGAGAAGTAAAAAAAATGAAATCATTTGTGACAAACAAAGGTAAAAAATTAGAGAAAACATCTAAATTCAAAATTCTTAAAATTTCTGAAGAAAAATCTGCAAGAACTTTTAAAATTAATTTATAAATTTTTTTAAAATCAAATTAAAAATGAAAAATTCAAAAAGAAGCAATGTTGATCCGTTTATTGTAATGGATGTAATGGAGTCTGCTAGAATAGCTGAAAAAAATGGCAAACATATTATACATATGGAAGTAGGGCAGCCAGGTACCCCAGCTCCAAAATTAGCAAAAAAATTTATCACTAAAGAAATATCTAATAATAACTTAGGTTATACGGTTACTCTTGGACTTCCTGCTTTGAGAGAACGTATTTCTAAGTTATACGGAGTTTGGTACAACATTGATTTAAATCCAAATAGAGTTGTAATAACCGTAGGTTCATCTGGAGCTTTTATTTTATCTTTTACATCTTTGTTTAATATTGGTGATAGAGTGGGTATAGCAGCACCTGGCTATCCTAGCTACCGACAAATTTTAAAATCTCAAGATTTAATTCCAGTAGATATTCAAACTGAAATACAAAATAAATTTCAGCCAGTACCTGAAGATATAAAAAAAAATAATTTAAATGGTATTCTTGTTGCATCTCCTGCAAATCCTACTGGATCGATGGTTGATAAGGAAACTCTAAAAAATTTAATAAACACTGCACACGAAAATAATGTAAGCTTTATAAGCGATGAAATATACCACGGTATTCAATATGAAAATAATCCCACAACAGCGCTAGAAATAACAAATAAATGTTATGTTATAAATTCTTTTTCTAAATATTTTTCAATGACAGGTTGGCGAATAGGTTGGATGATTGTTCCAGAAGATCATGTAAGACAAGTAGAAAGATTATCACAAAATTTATTTATATGTCCACCACATGTAAGCCAATTAACAGCGTTATCAGCAATGGACGCGAATATTGAATTAAATGAAAATGTAAATGTTTATAAAAAAAATAGAGAAATACTTTTAGAAGAATTACCTAAAGCTGGATTAGGAAAATTTTCTCCTCCTGATGGTGCATTTTATATTTATGTAGATATTTCTAAATATTCCAATGATAGCCTTAATTTCTGTAAGGAAGTGTTAGATAAAGCTGGAGTTGCCATAACTCCTGGATTAGATTTTGATCAAAAAAGAGGTAATTCCACCATAAGATTTTCTTACGCTAGAAGTACTGATGATATTGTTGAAGGCATGAAAAGAATTAACTTATTCATGAATGAAAATTACTTGTAAGTAATATGAGAAAAATAATTATATTTTTTTTAATTTTTTTATCTTTTAATTTCCAATATTCTTCATCAATGGCATATGAAGAAGCTACTTATAATATAGTTCATTCAACTGATACTTATGAGATAAGACACTATAAAGATAGGTTGGTTGTAGAAGTTATTAATAAAAATGATGATAACAGTTTTAGAAAACTCTTTAAATATATCTCAGGACAAAACAATAAATCTGAAGAAATTAAAATGACAGTTCCAGTAACCCAAGGAGAAAAAGATGAAGGGTATTATATGCGATTCTATTTACCATCTAAATTTACAAAAGATAATGCTCCTCTTCCAAATAATCCAGAAATAAAAATTTCAACAATTGAAGAGGGTCATTTTGCAGTTATTCAATATTCTGGTAGAGCATCTGAAAATAATTTTTTAAAACACAGAGATATTCTTAATCAAAAGCTTCTTGAAGATAATATAAATATTAACGGACCTGCAATAAGAGCGACATATAATGGTCCCTTTACGTTACCTATGATGAGAAGAAATGAAGTAATGTTTAAAGTTTCTTGGAATAAATAATTTCTAAAAACCTTTTTGTCATATCGTATAAAAAAACATTTGTGTTCTATTATCTCATAATCAGAAAGGTAATATATGAAAAAAATAATAATCACTCTCTTTGCAATATTTGTTATAAAAAATTCAGTTTTAGCTGATGGACATGTAAAGAGAATTATATCTACAAGTCAAACTGGAATGGGTAACGATATAGTATATCCTTCAGGCAAAGCAAAGATAACTGCTTTTGAGTTTAATGTTCCTGTAGGAGGTCCGGTCGTTCCTCATACCCACTCTTTTCCGGTATTAATAATGATTCAGCAAGGAGAGATTGAGCTTACCCAAGGAGGCAAAAGCTATATCTATAAAGCTGGAGATGCATTCGTAGAAGATGTGGGTGTAGTCCATGAATCAAAAAATATTGGAGACGTTCCTGTTAAAGCGATTGTTGTTGCGATGGGAGTTGAAGGTCAAAAAATTATGACACCAGTAAAATAGGAAGGAAAAAATATGGGGCATATAAATATGATTGCCCCATATCTCATTCTTTAAGCTAAAACTTTTTAGCCTCTTTCTTTAAGTGACCTAATGTTTCTCCTGAATTTTTTCCAGATTTGATTACGTATCCACTTGTGCCATTTGCATTAGTTTCTACAGTTTTCAAGTTTCGAAACATAAGTTGATTTAGCCTAGCGTTCTTTGAGCCTCGGCTAAACGAACTTAATACTCTGTGCATTCTTTTCATACACTCTCCTTGTTTGTTTTTCCAAAACTCGCTTTTAACCGATGCGATATCGGTCTCTTTTTTACCATGAGATATGGTAAACATAATTTATCATTCTAAAAAATTGATTTCAAATTATAAAAAAAAATAAATATCAAAATGGGTTTTATTAATTATATTTATCAACAAAATTTAATTAGAATTAAATTCGATCCATTTACTATTGTTCTTACTTGACTTAATAACGTTTTCTATAAACTTCATTCCATCAATTCCATCATCAATTGTAGGATAACAATTATTTGACTTATCATATTCTTGTCTATCAATATTAGCTGATAGCTCTTTGTAAACATCACTATAAATATTAGCAAAACCTTCTAAATAACCTTCTGGATGACCTTGGGGAATTCTTGTTACATTTTTAGCTTCATCACTAGTAATATTGCTTCCTCTTGTAATGTTTTGAGCAGGGCTACCAAATTTAGTATAACTCAAGTAATTTGGGTCTTCTTGTCTCCACTCAATTCCAGCATTTTCTCCATATATTCTAATTTTAAGATTATTTTCATTTCCAACTGCTACTTGGCTTGACCATATTGATCCTTTTGCACCCCCTTTAAATCTTAGCATTATTTGGGCATTATCATCTACTTTTCTCCCTTCAACAAATGTATGAATATCAGCTGAAATTTCATCTACCTCCAATCCAGTTATAAACCTAATCAAATTATAAGCATGTGTTCCAATATCTCCTATACAACCACCAGCGCCAGATCTATTGGGATCAGTTCTCCATTCGGCTTGCTTTAATCCACTATCCTCTGCTTTTGTTGTTAACCAATCTTGTGGATATTCAGCTTGAATAACTCTTAAAGAACCCAAGTCCCCTTTTTGAACCAAAGATCTTGCATGTCGAACCATAGGATATCCAGTGTAATTATGTGTCAAAGCAAATATTAATTTTTTGCTTTCAATTACCTTTTTAAGATCTATTGCTTCCTTACTAGACATACCAATTGGCTTATCGCAAATAATATGTATCCCATTTTCTGCAAAAATTTTTGCAATAGGCACATGTAAATGATTTGGAGTTACTATTGAAACTACATCAACACCATCTGCTCTAGTTGACTCTTTTTCAGCCATCTCTTGATAGGTTTTATAGATCCTATCATTTTCTAGACCAAGAATTTTTCCAGTTTCTTTTGAATTTTCAAAGTCAGATGAAAATGATCCAGCAACTAATTCATAATACCCATCAAGTCTTAAAGCTATTCTGTGGACACTTCCAATAAAAGCATCTTTACCACCACCAACCATACCGATGCGTATTTTTCTATTCATTAATTAATGCCTAGCATTTTTTTGTTTGCTTCATGGTCAGCTCCGCTACCTGCAAAATCATCAAAAGCTTTTTCTGTTGTATTAATTATATGATTTTTAATAAATTCTGCTCCCTCTCTTGCTCCATCTTCTGGATGTTTAAGGCAGCATTCCCATTCAAGAACTGCCCAACCATCATAATCATATGAAGTTAATTTTGAAAATATAGATTTAAAATCAACTTGTCCATCACCAAGCGATCTAAATCTACCAGCTCTATTTACCCATGATTGAAATCCACCGTACACTCCTTGTTTCCCAGATGGATTTAACTCAGCATCTTTAACGTGAAACATTTTTATCTTCTCATGATAAATGTCAATATGAGCTAAATAATCCAGATGCTGTAGAACATAATGACTTGGATCAAAAAGCATATTACATCTTTTGTGATTACCAACTCTTTCTAAGAACATTTCAAAAGTTACACCATCATGAAGATCTTCACCTGGATGTATTTCATAACATAAATCAACCCCATTATTATCAAAGTGATCAAGAATTGGCTTCCATCTTTTTGATAGTTCATCAAATGCATTTTCAATTAACCCTTCAGGTCTCTGAGGCCAAGGGTAAACATAAGGCCAAGCAAGTGCTCCTGAAAAAGTTACATGTTTATCTATTCCTAGACTGTTTGATGCTTTTCCAGCCATCATTAATTGATTTACAGCCCATTCTTGTCTTGCTTTGGGATTTCCTCTTACTTCAGGTGCAGCAAAACCATCAAAGGCAGTGTCATAAGCAGGATGTACTGCAACAAGTTGACCTTGTAGGTGAGTTGATAATTCTGTAATTTCTAAATTGTGTGATTTAGCAATTCCTTTAATCTCATCACAATAATCTTTACTTTCAGATGCTTTTTTTAAATCAATTAATCTACCATCCCAACTTGGAATTTGTATACCTTTGTAACCAAGAGATGATGCCCATTTGCAAATATTATCTAAAGAATTAAACGGTGCATCTTCGCCTACAAATTGTGCTAGGAAAATTGCAGGACCTTTTATTTTGTTCATAATTCCCCTTTCTCTTTAATTTTTACCCAACTATTTTTTACAAAAAAAATACTAGCAGGCACAAGTCTTCTTGGATAGACTATTATTAAGAATAATTAAATTAATAGGAGATAAAATGAAAAAAATAATGATTTTATTGTTTGTTTCTCTATTTACTTTTTCTGCAAATTCAAATGCTAAGTCAATAACATTAGGATGGGCCGCTTGGGACCCTGCTAATGCACTACAAGAACTTACAAAAGAGTTTACAGCAGAGACAGGAATAGATGTTAACTTCGAATTCGTACCATGGCCTAATTTTGCTGATCGTATGTTGAACGAACTTAACAACAAAGGTAAAACTTTTGACTTGTTAATTGGTGACTCACAATGGATCGGTGCTGGTGCAGTGTATGGACACTACGTAAAATTGAATGACTTTTTTGATAAAGAAGGAATTTCAATGAACGATTTCTCACCTGCAACAGTTTATGCGTATTCAACATGGCCAAAAGGAAGTGAAAACTATTATGCACTACCAGCTATGGGAGATGCATTAGCATGGGCTTATAGAAAAGACTGGTTTGATAGACCTGAGCTTAAATCTGAATTCAAAAAGAAACATGGTTATGATTTAGGTGTACCTGCTAGTTGGGATCAGCTATATGACATGTGTACTTTTTTCCAAGGAAGAGAAATTGATGGTCAAAAAAGATACGGTGCTGCTATAAATACAGAGCGTGGATCTGAAGGTATTACAATGGGTGTAACTGCTGCTATGTATGCATGGGGTATGGAGTATGAAAATCCAAACAAACCGTACGATATGGAAGGTTATTTCAATTCTCCGCAAGCAGTAGAAGCTGTAGAGTTCTATAGAAAATTATATGAGGACTGTGCTCCTCCAGGACACTCTGATGCTTATATGGTAGCAAACTTAGATGCATATAAATCAGGACAAGTAGCATTCCAAATGAACTGGTATGCTTTTTGGCCAGGTGTTTCTAAAGAAGATAGCGACGGAAGAGTTAGTGGTTTCTTTGCAAATCCAAAACAAAACGTAGCTGCTGCAACATTAGGTGGACAAGGTATATCTGTTGTTAAATATTCAGATAAACAAGATCTTGCATTAGAATATATTAAATGGTTTGCAAGACCAGATGTACAGCAAAAATGGTGGGATTTAGGCGGATATTCATGTCATAATGATGTATTAAATTCACCATCGTTCCCTACATCTACAGTTTATGCCCAAGGTTTCTTGGACTCAATGGGAATTGTCAAAGATTTTTGGCAAGAACCAACATTTGTTGAGTTAATGTTACCTATGCAGGAAGCTATTCATGATTACGTTGTTAATGGAAAAGGAACTGCTAAAGGCGCTCTAGATAAAATTATCGAAGAGTGGGTTGAAGTATTTGAAGCAGACGGAAAACTTTAACATTAATATTTAAAAATATAAAAAAAAAGGGGAGGTAATATCTCCCCTTTTTTCTTAAAAAAATCATATGAGCGTTAAAAAAAAATTTAAAGGACTTTCTGATAAGGCTGTAGCATGGCTTTTCATTGGACCATCTGTCTTTCTTTTATTGGCGATAAATATTTATCCTTTGATTTATGCAATCAGAATGTCTTTTACAAATTTTTACGCAAATAAAATTGGGAGAGAACCACAGTTTGTTGGTTTAAAAAATTATATAAAGGTTCTCAATAAAGAGGCCATATGGGAAAAAATGCAGGTTACTGCAAACTTTATGTTTTGGACTTTGTTACTTCAGGCAGTAATAGGATTAGGTTTGGCTTTATTATTAAACAGGAAATTTAAAGGTAATGAATTATTAACCACACTAATAGTATTACCTATGATGTTATCGCCTGCTGTTGTGGGTGTTTTTTGGACTTATCTTTATAATCCTCAAGTAGGTTTATTTAATTACGTAGTAAACTTTTTTTACGATTTTGGAAGTTTTGATATGATTGGTTCAAGTGAACTCGCACCTTGGTCAATAGTTATAGTTGATACTTGGATGTGGACACCTTTTACAATGTTGATTTGTTTAGCCGGTCTAAGATCAGTTCCAAATTATTTATATGAGGCTGCTGAAGTTGATAGAGCTAGTAAATGGCAACAATTTATATACATCACACTACCATCTGTATTACCATTTTTATTGTTGGCTTTGTTATTTAGAGGGATTGAGAATTTCAAAATGTTCGACATGGTCGTTGAACTTACATCTGGTGGCCCTGGTTCAGCTACAGAGCTCGCCTCAATCAATTTAAAAAGAGAAGCATTTGAAAAATGGAAAACTGGTTACAGTTCAGCTTTTGCTGTCATTTTATTTGTAACTATTTTTGGTTTTGGAAATGTATATGTAAAAGTAATGAATAAAATAAAGGAACGCTGATGGATACATCCAGATCATATTTAGAACCTTCATCGTTTTCAAAGAAACTTGCTGCAACAATTATTATTGTTTACACAGTAATAACATTGATACCTATTTCTTGGATGGTAATGACAAGTTTTAAGAATGTTAATAGTGCAATTTCTTATCCACCTGAAGTATTGTTTGAACCATCTTTAGAGGGATATGTTAACTTGTTCACTAATAGATCTAGGCAATCTCAGGAATATCTTGACTCTTTGCCAGCTCCAGAAACTTGGTATGAAGAATTAGTTAGAAGTAGAGAAATGGTCATAACGGGGCCATCAAAATTTTTAGGTAGATACTCAAATTCAATGATAATTGGCTTTGGGTCAACTTTTGCATCCGTATTTTTGGGCGCATTAGCGGCGTATGCTTTCTCGAGATTTAGAGTTCCATTAAAAGATGATTTATTATTTTTTATTCTTTCTACCAGGATGTTTCCACCAATAGCGGTGGCTGTTCCAATATTCATTATGTATAGAAAATTAGGTTTAGGGGATACTCACCTTGGAATGATCATATTATATACAGTAGTAAATTTAAGTTTAGCAGTATGGCTTTTAAAAGGATTTATGGATGAAATTCCTAAAGAATACGAAGAAGCAGCTATGATTGATGGATATTCTAGACTTCAAGCGTTCTTTAAAGTTGTTCTTCCACAAGCGATGACCGGTATTGCTGCAACAGCAATCTTTTGCATGATTTTTTCATGGAACGAATATGCATTTGCTGTTCTCCTCACTCAATTTAACGCACAAACAGCTCCACCATTCATCCCGACAATTATAGGAGAAGGAGGTTTGGATTGGCCTGCTATTGGGGCTGGTACAACTTTATTTTTATTACCAGTGATGATTTTTACAATTATTTTAAGAAAACACCTTTTGAGAGGTATTACTTTTGGAGCAGTGAGAAAATAATGCAAGAAGAAAAATCATTAATGAGAAAAATATTTAGAAGAGTTTACTGGGAAAATTTATCTACAGTATTAATTTTATTAGGAGTTTTCATGTTGTTGCAACCATTTGCAATGTGGATGTATACTTACTCATTTATTGTAATTTTAGTTGGAACTATAGGTTTCGTAATCACAAGTCACTTTCCGGATTAATATGTCTAAAATTAAAATAGTAAATTTACAAAAATCATTTGGAGATTTCACTGCAGTTAAAAATTCTAATTTAACAATTAATGATAAAGAGTTTTTTGTTTTGCTTGGCCCATCTGGATGTGGAAAAACAACAACTCTAAGAATGATTGCTGGATTAGAATTACCAACATCAGGAGAAATTTATTTAGGAGATGAAGAAGTTGGAATGTTAAGAGCATCTGAGAGAGATATTGCCTTCGTTTTTCAATTGTTTGCCCTCTATCCACATATGAATGTAAAAAATAACCTATCTTTTCCACTTAAAATGCAAGGTTATACTAGAAGTGAAATTAAAACTAGAGTTGAAGAAGCAGCAAAACTTTTAAGAATTGATCATATTTTAAACTCCAACATTTCTTCTTTATCGGGTGGAGATAGACAACGTGTAGCTCTTGGTAGAGCTTTAGTGAGAAGACCAAAAGCATTTTTAATGGATGAGCCTTTAGGTACTTTGGATGCAGAATTTAGAGAATTAATGTGTTTAGAACTTAAGAAATTACACATCGATATTGGCGCTACCACTGTTTATGTAACACACGATCAATTAGAGGCAATGTCATTAGCTGATCGTATTGCCGTAATGGATGGTGGTGAAATTTTACAAGCTGATGAACCTTCAGTAATCTACAATAAACCTGCTACCAAATTTGTAGCATCATTTATTGGCTCCCCTGGAATGAATTTTATAAGTATTGATCAAGGGATTTCCAATGAACAGTCGACTTTAAATATAGAAGGAACAAATTTTAATATACCTAAACAGTATGAGATATCAAAAGGCAAAAAAAACTCATTTGGTATTCGTCCTGAAAATTTATCTCTTACTAACGAAGGTGGTCTTAAAGGTTCAGTATTTGGAGTTGAATATTTAGGCTCAAGAAAAATTGTAACTGTTAAAACTAATTTTGGAGAAATCAAAGTAAAAACTGATATTTCAACAAGTGTTAAAATCAACGAAAATGTTCAAGTAAAACCCTCAAATGATAACATAATTATTTTTGATGGTGAGACTGATAAATCTCTTAAAAGTGAGTTTATGAATTAATGGCAAAAATAGAATTAAAAAATTTATCTAAAACCTATAATAAAAAAATTGAGGCCTTACATGATATAAATTTTACCATTGAGGATGGTCAGTTTTTTGTTTTATTAGGCCCCTCTGGTGCTGGAAAAACTACTACATTAAGATGTATTGCTGGATTAGAGAAAATAGATAATGGAAGTATTCTATTTAACGATGAGTCCGTAACCGAAGATCAACCAGCATCAAGAGATGTTTGTTTTGTGTTTCAACAATACTCTTTATATCCTCACTATAGTGTTTATGAAAATTTAGCATTCCCTTTAAGATCTCCAATGAGAAAATTACCTGAGGATGAAATTAAAACTAAGGTTGAGAATATTGCAAGCATGTTAAAGATTTCAAATAAGCTAAATAATAAAGCTACACAATTATCTGGTGGTGAGATGCAAAGAGTTGCAATTGGACGTGCGCTAGTTCGTGAGCCAAATTTATACTTGATGGATGAACCGTTATCCTCTCTAGATGCTAAATTAAGAGAGAGTTTAAGGGTTGAATTAAAAAACATTCAAACCAATCTAAATGCAACAATACTTTATGTTACTCATGATCAAGCAGAAGCCACTACTTTAGCAGATAAAATTGGAGTTTTAAAAGAAGGCCATTTGGTGCAAATAGGTACTCCTGAAGAGATATATGAAAATCCAAATTCTATATATGTTTCGCAAAGATTGGGTTCGCCAAAAATCAATATTCTGCCTGGAACTTTACTTGGAATGAATGATGTACCTACTTTTGGTATAAGACCTGAGAATATTACAATAGGAAATGGTAACCACTCAGCCAAAATTATCTCAATTGAAAATCTAGGCTCTGAAACAGTAGTTGCTTTAAATTTTAAAGACCAAGAAATCCTTGTGTCAATTCAAGGTAATTATAAATCATCAATAAATGAGACAATTAATTTTGACATCAATAATAAAAAAGTTTTAAAATTTGATCAAGAAGGAAACAGAATTTATGAGCGTTAGTTTTTTAATTTCTCAAGCAAAAAGTGTACAAAAAGTTATAGATGAAAATTCTGCTGAAATAGAGGTTCTTGATCAAAAAATTGGAGACGGAGACCATATTTTTAACATTCAAAGAGGTTTAAAGTTAGTTGTTGAACTTGAAGATTCAATCAAAGATTTACCATTAGCCAAAGCTTTAAATATGATAGCAATGAAAGTTCTGTCAGGTATCGGTGGATCATCAGGCGCATTATTTGGAACTTTTTTTATGACCATGGCTAAATCTCCTGATCTAGATAAAGATGTTGATTTTAATAAAGCATGTGAAATGATTATTAGTGGAATTAAAGCCATGAAAGAAAGAGGAAAAGCCGATGTTGGAGAAAAGACTATGATGGATGTTTTAATACCAGTTTCAGAAAAACTTAACGAATTAAAAAATGAAAATGAATTTAAATCAGGTTTAAATGAAGTAATAAAAATTGCTGAAGAAAGAATGTTATCCACAAAAGATATGTTAGCCACAAAAGGTAGAGCTTCTTTTTTAGGTGAACGTGCAAAAGGACATATAGATCCTGGAGCCCGTTCTTCACAGCTTATAATCGATACAATTTGTAAATCAGTAATTAATAATTAGGAGGGAAAATGAAAAAATTTATTAACAATAACGATGATTTTTTAAAAGAGAGCCTTACAGGTTTTGGTAAGGCACATAGCGACATTATAAATGTCAATCTAGACCCAAGTTTTGTTTCAAGAAAAAATAAAACCAAAAATGGAAAAGTCTCCCTAATTTCAGGTGGCGGAAGTGGTCATGAACCAATGCATGGAGGATTTGTTGGTCATGGAATGTTAGATGCTGCATGCCCAGGTTTTGTATTTTCAGCACCAACGCCTGATCAAATGCAAGCAGCAGCAGAACATGTTGATAGTGGTGCAGGGGTTTTATTTATTGTTAAAAATTATTCTGGAGACATAATGAACTTTCAAATGGGAGCTGAAATGTACTCTGGCAAAAATGATAGTATTGTTACTAACGATGATGTTGCTGTTGAAGACTCTACATTTACAACTGGAAGAAGAGGTGTTGCAGCAACAGTATTAGTAGAAAAAATAGTTGGATCTTTAGCTGAAAACGGCGGATCACTCGAAGAATGTAAAAAACTTGGTGAAAAAGTAAATAAAAACGCTGGTACGATGGGAGTTGCATTTACAAGCTGCACAGTTCCTGCTGCAGGAAAACCTACTTTTGATATAGGCGATGATGAAATGGAGTTTGGTGTAGGGATACACGGTGAGCCAGGGAGAAAAAGAGAAAAAATTCAAGCCTCAAAAACGATTGTAGGAAATATTCTTGAAGCTATTTTAGATAATTTAAAACCAGAAAAAAATGAGAAGAATTTACTTTTCGTAAATGGAATGGGAGGCACTCCTTTAACAGAATTATATTTAGTTTATGAGGATGCATGTCAAATTTTACAATCAAAGGGTGTTCAAGTAACAAAAAGTTTAGTTGGAAATTATTGTACATCACTTGAAATGCAAGGTGCTTCAATTACTCTTCTCAAATGTGATGATGAAATCTTAAAGCATTGGGACTCACCAGTTCATACAGCGGCAATGAGATGGGGAATGTAAAACTTTTTTTGATCAAATAACGACTAAATCAAGTTTTTGATTGCCAAGTCTTTCGTTACCACTTTCTGTAACTAGGTAAGTTTCACCTAAGTTCATTGCTAAATTATTTTCAGAATCCATTAATATCATATGCATAAAAAATACATTTCCTGGTTTAATTATATATGGATTTCCAGTGTATAACATTGGCCAATCCATCCAATTAGGTGAAAAGGTTGCTCCTAAAGAATAACCACAAGCATTCATTCTAGAATTTTTATAACCTAAATCATCAAAAGTCTTTGCATGAATATCATATACTTCACCAACTTTGTTACCTGGTTTCAATTTATTTTCACAATTATTTAAAGCCTCAATACAAGCTTCATGCATTTTATAATGTTTTGGATCAGCTTTTCCAATTGGAATAGTCCGAAACATTGCAGAGTGATAATGTCTGAATGTTCCAGCCCATTCTATAGTCAGTTGATCTTGTGAATTTAATATTTGTTTTTCAGCTTGGTATCGACAAAGAAGTGCATTTTTACCAGATCCAATTATAAATTCATTTGCAGGATAATCACCACCTCCCTCAAATATGACTTTATTCATTTCAGCTAAAATTTTTGACTCACTTACACCTGCTTTTGCATGTTTCCAAACCTCACTTAAAGCTTTGTCAGCTAAATTTGCTGCCTTTTTTATATAATCAATTTCTTCATTGGATTTTATAACTCTTAATTTAGTAACTAATTCAGAAGTATCTTCTATTGAGCAGTAATTTTCTAAAGATTTATTTAGCCTTAAAGCATTTCGACCAGTTAATCCGTATGCTTCATATTCAATTCCAATTTTTTTACCCTTTAAATTTAATTCATCTAAAATAACTTTAAGATCTTCAGTTGGGTTTGATCCATTTTTATCAACCCATATTCTTATATCACTAATATTAGATGTGTTTTGTGCTTGTCTTAAATCTGGAGCTCTTGTTAATAAAATTATATCACCTTTTTGATCCAAAACTAATGTTTGAAAAAAAACATACCCAAATGTGTCATATCCAGTGAGCCAATACATCGACTCCTGTCTAAACATCAGGATAGCATCCAATTTTTCCTCTTTTAAAAGTTTAATTATTTTATCTTTTCTACTTTTGAATTCTTCTACAGAAAAATGAAGACCCATTAATTGATAGTTGTTCTAACAGTACCAAGTTTCTCTACTTTGCCTATATATTCACCTTTGCTTTTAATTGGCACAACACCAACTGTAGAGCCAGTAAATACATAAAAATCTTTATCTAAAGAAACTTTCTCTTTTCTTATTTTGTTAAGAACAAATTTTAAAGAATTTAGTGGGTTTACATAAACAGTATTTGTATTACCGTTTACGTTTAATCCTTTTTTATTTTTTAAATTTGTTTTTAAATTGCTGAAATTTATTTTTTTAAATTTTTTCTTAGCTCCAACAATAAATTTAATATTCACACCAAAATCACTACATAAGTCACCTAAATATTTAATACCTTTTTTTTTCTGTCTAAATCCAACAACCTCAATGCAAGGACCCATATGAGTAATAAACTTTGTTATATTTTTTGAATTTAATTTTCCTTTAAAGTCAAAAAATTTTTTTTTAATTATATAGTAAACCTCCACTTCAGTACCCAAAGCATATTTATTAATTTTTACTCTTCCTCCAGATTTGATTAAATTTTTTCCAAATACAGTCGAATGAAATGGCTCTTTTTCTTTTAATTTTTTTAAGAGAGCAATTATTGTACCCCCTGCTTTAAAACCAACTTTTATATCCTTAATTTTACTTTCACATAATAATCTAAGTTTATGTGCTAATTTTATATTCTTACAGAATTTTTCAGGAATTGGATTGATAAGTTTGTTACTATTATAAGCCTTTACTAATTTTTTTGACACTGATTGAATATCATTTTTCATATCTATAGCCTATTGAAGAACTGTCATTGGATCAAGCCTTGTTTGAAACCAATTTATTCTAAAATCTAAGTGAGGACCAGTTGATCTACCTGTGGAGCCAACAGTTCCTATTATATCTCCTTTTTTAATTAAATCTCCTACTTCAACCATTACATTTTCTAAATGAGAATAAATTGTCGATATACCATGACCATGATCCATAATTATTGTACCTCCGGTGTAATAAAGGTCATTTTCAGCCATCGTGACCATCCCAGTACCAGAAGATTTAATCTCAGTTCCTTTTTTTGCTGCTATATCAATACCGTAATGAGGCCATCTTGGTTTCCCATTGAGAATTCTTTGGCTTCCATAAACCCCACTAATTATACCTTCAACTGGCATAATAAATTTTTCAGAAAAAAAAGTTAAATTGGAGTTAATTGCTCTAGCTTCTCCAATTTTCCCATTTTCTTTTTTAATTCTTTTATAAACAGATTCAGGTGGTGTTACTTTGTTTTCAGGCAATCCATCAATTCTTTGAATGTTATACTTACGTTTAAAAACTTTTTTTATTATTTTTTCTGATTTTCCATTAGTAATTTTTGTAATCAAAACATCAAACTTCCTATCTCGATCAATTCCAAAAACAAAATAACCATCATCTGATACTTTGACATCTTTCTTATCAATTATTATTTTTGAATTAGGATCTGTTTTTCCTAAAATAAAATGACCTTGAATAAATTTACCATCAAATTCAATTGCAAAAATATTTGTTGGAAAAAAAATTGCTAGTATTAGCAACAGTTTTTTCATTATTTTGCTGTCCATCCTCCATCTATCAAAATAGATGATCCAGTTATCATTGCAGCAGCATCTGATGCTAAAAAACATACAGCTGTAGCCACATCACTCTCTTTAGCTGCTTTGCCCATAGGAATATTACCTAAAGCCAAATTTTTGAACTTTTTATTTTTAAAAAATTTTTTTACCATAGGAGTTTCAACAAATGTCGGAGCAACTGTATTTACTCTAATATTTTTTGTTGCTAACTCTACGCCCATGCCCTTTGTTAAACCTTCGATTCCAAATTTAGTCATATTATAAATATTTCTACCAGACATACCTACATGACCAAGTTGAGATGACATATTTATAATTGATCCAGCTCTTTTTTTATTTTTAATCATTTTCTTTACAACTAACTGTGCAACATTAAAGGCAGCTTTTAAGTTTAGATCTACCAAATAATTCATACTTTGCTGTTTTATTTTCTCAAATGGTTCTGGAATATTAGTCCCTGCATTATTTACAAGAATATCAATAATTTTTATTTTTTTTAATTTTTCCTGTAATTCGCTATAGTTCATTACATCACAATTTATTTTGATTAATTTACTTTTAACTTTTTTTATATCTTTTTCTAATTTATCAAGATCAGATGATGTTCTGCTCAAACCAATAATTGTTGCCCCTGCTTCAGCTAGAGCGATTGAACAAGCGCGTCCTAAGCCTTTACCAGCTCCTGTTACAAGAGCATATTTCCCTTTAAGATTAATTTTTTTTAAATACATTTAAATAAATAACTTGATGTCTGTATAAATTAAATCAATTGCAACAAATAATATAGCAAATAAACCAATCCAAGCTATCCATTTGTACTCTTTAATCCATCGAGAAATTAATGTTGCGGCAGTTGCCATTAATATAATTGACAAAACAAGACCAAAAATTAATAAAAAGTAATGATCTTTGGCAGCACCTGCTACACCCAATACATTATCCAAACTCATAGTAAAATCAGCTAACAAAACAGTCCAAATTGCTTTAAGCATTGATGAACTATCTACTTTGATGTTTTCCTCATCATTTTGTGAATTTCTAATTACATCAACATAAAGTTTGTAAACTATGTACAACAATAACAAACCACCTAAGAGTCTTAGCCCTGTTATTTGTAAAAGATAAGCAGTTATGAGCGTTAATAAAATTCTTAATATTACTGCTCCACCAATTCCCCAGAAAATTATTTTTTTTCTTTGTTCTGGAGGAAATTTCGATGCAACCATTCCTATAATAATTGCGTTATCTCCAGCAAGAATTAAATCAATAAATATTATTTGAAAAAAAATTGTAATTTCTTCTGTCATCTAGCATCTTCTATTATCATATCTGCTGCTTTTTCAGCAATCATAATAGTAGGTGCATTAGTATTTCCTGAGGTTATCGATGGCATAACAGATGCATCAACAATTCTTAAATTTTTCAAGCCATGAGCCACTAATCTATCGGATACGACTGCATTTTCATCCGAACCCATCCTACAAGTACTTACAGGGTGAAAAATAGTACTGCAAAATTTTCCTGCCTCTTTAGCTAATTCCTCATTATTTGTGATATGAATACCAGGCCTATATTCCTCTGGTTCATATTTTTTGTATGCTTTAGAATTCATTACAATGTTTCTTGTAATTTTTAATGCTTTGCCTGCAATTTCTCTGTCTTCATCTGTAGACAAATAATTCATTTTAATTTTTGGGGACACTCTTGTATCTGAAGATTTTAGTTCAATAGAACCTCTGCTAGTGGGTCTTACATTCGTTATACTAGGAGTAAATGCTGTAAATTTATGCAGAGATCCTTTGCCTAATACATCTGTACTAGCAGGAGAAACGTGAAACTGTAAATTAGGAGTTGCCAAGTGTGGATCACTTTTGACAAAGCCACATAAATAACTAGCCCCAACAGTAAGCGGTCCTTTTCTAAATAAAAGATATTTAAGTCCTGTCATAAATTTTTTAGTCATACTGTAATAAATATCATTTAAACTCTCTAAATTTTTGACTTTGTAAACTGGTCTGAGCATTAAATGGTCAGTTAAATTCATTCCTACTCCAGGGTGATCTTTAACAACATTTACGTTATTTTTTTTTAACAATTCACCTGGACCAATACCTGAGGCTTGAAGAATATGAGGAGAACCAATTGTTCCAGAACTTAAAATCACTTCCTTATTTGCTTTTACAGATATTACATTGTTACCAATCCAGTAATTTACTTTGTCTGCTTTTTTATTATCAAACTCAATATTCTTAACATGAGCATTTGTTACAACTTTTAAATTCTTTCTTTTTTTTACAGGATTTAGATATCCAACTGCTGTGCTACATCTCAGTCCATTTCTAACTGTAAAAGGAAAATAACCCAAGCCCTCGTTATCTCCATTATTAAAATCATCAGTTCTTTTATGGCCGAACTCCTCTGCTGCATCCATAAAAAGATCACAAACTTTAAATGTTCCTCTTATTTCTTGAACAGCTAAAGGGCCTCCAGATCCATGAAATTCATTTTCACCAAATTGGAAATCTTCAGATTTTTTAAAATATGGAAGAACATCTTCCCAAGACCAACCAACATTACCAAGTTGTCTCCAGTAATTAAAATCATTAGACTGACCTCTTATATAAAGCATTCCATTGATAGATGAACTTCCACCTAATGTTTTACCTCTTGGATAAACCATTTCTCTATTATCACAATATTTCTCTCTCTCTGTTTGAAAACACCAATCTGTTTTAGGGTTCAACATTGTCTTAAAATATCCACCTGGGATATGTATCCATGGATTAGTATCTTTGCTTCCTGCTTCGATTAATAATACCTTGTGATTAGGGTTAGCACTCAATCTGTTAGCTAAGACACAGCCTGCCGATCCTGCACCTAAAATAATATAATCAAAGTTTTCCATATTAATTAAAAATAATTAAATTTTTTTAAAAATCTTTTAACATATACTTTATAAATTAAATAATAAGATTAGGTAGTTTAATATGAAATATTTAGACGCATTAATTATTGGTGCTGGATTTTCAGGTTTATATCAACTTCACTGTTTGAGAGATAAATTAAAATTAAACACTTTAGTTGTCGAGGAGGGTAAAGATATTGGGGGCACATGGTATTGGAATACATATCCAGGAGCTCGTTGTGACTCTGAAAGTTTTACCTATGGTTTTACTTTTTCTGAAAAAATTTTTAAAAATTGGACGTGGAAAGAAAGATATCCAAAGCAAAATGTAATTTTAAAATATTTAAAATATTTTTCAAATGAACTAAAATTAAAAAAAAATATAGTTTTTAATGAAAAAGTAATTTCAGCAAAATATATAGAAAAAAATAATTTGTGGAAAGTTCAAACAAATAATAAAAAAAAATATTACACCAAATATTTAATATGTGCTGTTGGATCATTGTCATCTATAAATCTTCCAAAAATAAAAGGAATTAATCAGTTTAAAGGTCAATTACATCATAGCGGAAGATGGCCAAGAAAAAAAATAAACTTTAAAAACAAAATTGTAGGACAAGTAGGAACAGGTTCTACTGGAATCCAGATAGCACCTGAAATTGCAAAGAAAGCCAAAAAATTAATTTTATTTCAAAGATCACCAAACTTTAGTATTCCTGCAAGAAATAGAAAACTAACTAAAAAAAATATTCAAAATTATAAACAAAATTTCAAAAAACTCAGAAATTTTTTAAAAAGAACACCAGGAGGACATCCCTTTGAATTTCCTAAAAAATCCGCTTTTGATTTTAACGAGACAAAAAGAAATTTACTTTATGAAAAATCTTGGCAGTATGGAACTCTATCTTTTAGGGCAACATTTAATGATATAGTAAAAAATATCAAAGCAAATCAAACAGCAGTTAACTTTATAAAGAGTAAAATATATTCAACAGTAAAAAATAAAAAATATGCGGATATATTAACTAATTTTGACCATCCTTTTACAGCTAAAAGACCTACTTTAAATACAAATTATTATGAGATGTTTAATAAAAAAAATGTCGAATTAGTTGACTTAAAGCAAAGTCCAATAATCAAAATAACTAAAAGAGGCATTAAAACTAATAAAGGTGAATACATTTTGGATACAATTATTTTTGCAACAGGTTTTGATGCATTAACTGGATCAATTTTAAAACTAAATATAACTGGTAAAAAAGGTATAAATTTATCAAAATTTTGGAGCAAAGGTCCTAAAAGTTTCTTAGGCCTTCTTGTTCCGAATTTTCCAAATTTATTTATTGTGAGTGGGCCAGGTAGCCCATCAGTTTTAACAAATGTTCCAGTACAAATAGAGCAACAAGTTAATTGGATTACAAATTGTATTAAATATTTAGAAAAAAATAGAAAAAAAAGTATTGAAACTACGAATCTTGCAGCAAAAAAATGGCAAAAAGAAATTATGAATTCAGTTAAAAAAACATTATTCATGAAAGCTAAAAGTTCTTGGTATAAAGGCGACAATATACCTGGTA
Source organism: uncultured Pelagibacteraceae bacterium (assembly GCA_902534465.1). Classification (GTDB taxonomy): domain Bacteria; phylum Pseudomonadota; class Alphaproteobacteria; order Pelagibacterales; family Pelagibacteraceae; genus Pelagibacter. The sequence continues at coordinate 59,315 of CACAPU010000001.1, read as the reverse complement.
AACCAAAGACTTTTTTACCTTATCCTGGTGGAATGCCAAAATATAAAAGTGAATGCATAAAAGTTGAAAAGAATAAGTATAAAGAATTAAAGATATCTTAAAATGAGAACTATAAAATTTTTTATAGTATATTTATTTCTAACAACTAATTTAATTTCATCAGAGATAGAAATTTTAGTTGATAAACCAGGTGAAGGAAAAAAAATTATTAATCATTCCTGGGTACAAATTGAATATACTGGTTCATTTACTGATGGAAAGGTTTTTGATACTAACGTTGGAAAAAATAGACCTTTGGTAGTTCAAATAGGAATGAGAGAAGTTATACCTGGTTTTGAAATGGGTATAGTTGGTACAAATAAAGGTACAATCAGAAAAATAAAAATTCCTTCAGAATTAGCATATGGTTCCTCTGGAGCTGGAGATGTAATACCACCAAATTCAGATCTTATTTTTGAATTTAAGATTATTGATGTTTTAGATCCAAATTATAATTTAATTTCATCTGATGAATTAAAAAATTTGTTAGATAATAATGCAGTTGTATTAGATATTAGAACGGACGATCAATGGAAAAAAACTGGAGTAATTAAAGGATCATTTCAAGAAACTGCGTTTGATAAAAATGGAAAATTTAATGTTTATTTAATGGATAGAGTAAGAGCTTTAGCTGGCGCCGAGTCTCAAAATATTGAAATTATTTTTGTTAGTAATGATGGAGAGACCGCATCAATTTTAGGCAATGCCTTTGCAGAAGACTTAGGTTTTAAAAATGTATACGTTTTAAAAGGTGGAATTAATGCTTGGATTAATGAGAAAAAAGCATTAGTTTCTTTCTTAAAATAACGTCAAATCATTTAAAAAATGAAGCTTAAAGATAGAGTAGCAATAGTTACAGGTGGAGGTAAGGGTATCGGTGAAGAAATTTGCTTAGGCCTTGCAAAAGAGGGTGCTAAGATTGTTATAGCGGAAATAGATATTGCAAATTCAGAAAATGCTAAAAAAAAAATTTTAGATGCAGGAAGTGAAGTAATAATTGTAAAAACTGACGTTTCAAAAAAAGACAGTATTAATGAAATGGTAGACAAAGCCATTCAAACATTTGGAAAAATTGATATCCTTATAAACAACGCAGGCATAAGACATGTAAAAAAATTGTTAGATCATACTAAACAGGATTGGGACGATATGATTTCAGTTAATCTTACAGCACCATTTCTTGCAAGTCAGGCTGTAATTCCTCACATGATTAAAAATGGTAAGGGAAAAATTATAAACTTTGGTTCTATAGCTAGTTTTATGGGTAGACCTGATAGAGTAGGTTATGTTGCAGCTAAGAGCGGTGTACTAGGCTTAACGAGAGCATTGTCAGTTGATCTTACTGGAAAAAATATAAACGTTAATACTATTTGTCCTGGATTAATATCAACTCCTTTCAACCAAAAATATGCCGAAGATCCAAAACATGGCGAAGCCTGGGGAAAAGAAACAGTTGTAGGAAGATGGGGGCAACCAAAAGATATTGTAGGAGCAGCAGTATTTTTATCAAGTGATGAATCAGACTTTATAAACGGATCTGAGATTAAAATTGATGGTGGATGGCTTTCCTCTAAGGTTAGAAAGGGAGAATTAGATAATGAGTAATTTTAAAAAAAATTATGAATTAGCTCTTAATAATGCAAAAAGATTATCAGATAAAATTTTGATAGATGGTAAATTAATTTCTGCTCAAACCGATAAAAAAATACCAGTTTTAAATCCTAGTACTGGAGAGAATATTGGTTCAGCACCAAAATGTGATAAGAATGATGTTAATATTGCAGTCGAATCTGCTTTTAAAGCATTTCAAAAATGGAAAAAAATACCAGCACGTGAAAGGGGAAAGATGGTTGCTGCAGGTACAAAGAGATTAGAGGAAAGAAAATCTGAGATTGAGACTTTGCTTTCCTTAGATACTGGTAATGCTTTAAGAACTCAAGCTGTGCCAGAAACCGCTGCATCTATTGAGCTAACAAATATGTTTGCAGGACTATCAGGAGAGTTAAAGGGTGAGAATTATCCTCCCAATATCCCAAATACTATTCATTATACAACAAGAGATCCAATTGGTGTCGTTTGTGCAATTGTACCATGGAATGCTCCTTTATTTTTAACAGTTGCTAAAATTGCTCCAGCAATAGTTGCTGGTAACAGCGTTGTGTTAAAAACAGCTGAACAAGCACCTTTTTGTGCTTTACTCTTATCTGAAATATTTCAACAAGAACTACCACCAGGAGTTTTAAATGTTATTTCAGGGCTCGGAGAAGAGTGTGGTGAACCTTTAGTAACTCATGAAAAGGTAAGAAAAGTAACTTTTACGGGATCTTTTTCTGTTGGAAAAATCATTGCTGAAAAAGCTGCTCCAAAATTATGTCCTGTTACTTTAGAACTTGGTGGGAAAAATCCAAATATAATAATGAGTGACGCTGATTTAGATATTGCAATTCAAGGAGTAATTGATGGTATGAGGTATACCCGTCAAGGACAAGCATGTACTGCGGGCTCTAGAGTTTATATTCAGGAAAAAATTTATGATAAAGTTATCAATGGTGTAGTTGAAAAACTGAGTAAACTAAAAATGGGAAATGCTTTAGATGAAGGATCGGATATTGGAGCGATTATCTCAGAGGAGCAACTAAAAAGAACTTTGCATTATATGGATATAGCAAAGCAAACTTCTTCAGCTAAAGTTGTACATGGTGGCAATCAACCAACAGGTGGTGATTATAAAAATGGTTTCTTTTATGAACCTACACTTATGTCAGGGGTACCGGTAGACTCTCCTGTTTGTCAGGAAGAGATTTTTGGGCCAGTAGCTTGCGCTATTCCATTTAAAACATTTGATGAAGTAATGCAAAGTGCGAACGATACACCATTTGGATTATCAGCTGTGCTTTGGACTCAAAATTTGTCTAGAGCTCTAGAGTTTGTTGAAGATATTGAAGCAGGGTTTGTTCAAGTAAACCAATGCGTTGCTCCAAGAGCAAATGTATCTTATGGTGGTTTAAAAATGAGTGGTCTAGGTAAAGAATATGCTTTTGATAGTATGATAAATCATTTCACTCAAAGCAAAACAGTTTTGATAAATCGAGGAAAATCAAATATAGATAATTAAATATGACAGATCAAATTGCTTTCATTGGAGTTGGAAATATGGGTAATCCAATGGCCGACCAGTTAGTTAAAGCTGGAAAAAAAGTTAAAGTTTATGATGTTTCTCCTGAAATGATACAAAAAGCAAAAGAAGCAAATTTGAACGTAGTAGAAACTTTAGATGAAGTACTCGATGGTGCAAATTTTATAATTTCAATGTTACCTGAGGGAAAACATGTTAAGTCACTTTTTTTAGGCGAAAAAGGAATAATCGATAAAATATCAAAAGATGCATTAATTATTGATTGTTCAACAATCGATATAGAAACTTCGTTACTACTCGGCAAAGAAGCTAAAAGTAGAGGCATTAAAATGATTGATGCACCTGTTACTGGGGGTGTTATGGGTGCAAGAGTAGGCAAACTTAATTTTTTAGTTGGTGGAGATGACGAGTCTGTAAACTTAGCAAGACCATTAATGGACATTATGGGTCAAAAAATTTTGCACGCTGGACCCCAAGGAAGTGGTGTTGGAGTTAAAATCTGTAATAATATGTCCTTAGGTATTTCAATGATAGCTGCATCAGAGGCACTAATGTTAGCAAAAAGACTAAAGATGGATTTAAAAAAAGTCCATGAAATAATGAAAAACGCATCAGGAAATAATTGGGCCTTGTCGACTTACACTCCCTTGCCGAATTTAACAGATGGCGTTCCTTCAAACAATAAATATAGACCTGGTTTTTCTGCTGCAATGATGACAAAAGATTTAAAATTAGCAAATGATGCTGCAAAATCAGTAAGCGCATCAACCCCTTTAGGAAAACATGCTTTAGAAATTTTTTCAGAATTTTGCAACGAGGGAGAGTCTGAAACTGATTATTCAGGTATATCAAAAAAAATTGGTGGCGATGCGTGGGATTACCCTTTTGATCCAAAAGGCAAAGATTAGCTATTAAACCTCAAGTTGCATATTCAATTTATGTAACAATTTAACGTTTTACATTTCTCAGCCAATAATATTAACTTAGTAATTATTAAGTCTTAATAACAATAAAGAGAGGGATATATAATGAAAAAAATCACATCAATGATTTTAGCTTTAGTATTTGCAGTTTCAGTAATTGGTTCTGCATCTGCTAAAACATTAAAAATCCAACTTACTTTTCCTAAAACATCTTACGATGGACAAATCGTAAAAATGTGGACTGATAGAGTAACAAAATTAACTCGAGGTGAGTTAAAATTTGAACTTTTATCAAAAGGTGAAGTTGTTGGAATGAAAGAAACACTAGAAGCCGTTGACAAAGGTCTAGTAGACGGTGGTGCAGCATGGACTCACTACTGGTCAAACTATCACCCAGCTGCGATGTTATTTGGTTCACCAGTTGCTGGTGGAGGAATTGGGTTAAGTACTAAATCTTGGTTAGCATGGTACTTCGACAATGGTGGTAAAGAGTTATACGACCAATTGTGGAGCGAAATGGGAATGAATGTTAAAGGTTTTGTGATGGCATCATCTGGACCAGAAGCATTAGGTTGGTTTAAAGAGCCAATCAAAAATATGGATGATTTCAGAAAGTACAGATTTAGAACTCCTCCAGGAATTCCAGGACAAACATACAAAGATATCGGAATTGCATCAGTATCTTTATCAGGTGGTGATATTTTACCAGCGCTTGAAAAAGGAACAATTGATGCTGCAGAGTGGTGTTGTCCAAAACCAGACTCAGTATTTGGTTTCCAAAAAGTTCTTAAAAACTATTATCTACAAGGTCTTCACCAAAATGTTGTAAATGGAGACATTTACATAAATGGTGATGTTTATAATTCTTTAACTGATCATCAAAAATATGCAATGGAAGTTGCATCTGAAGCTATGATCACAAGAAATATTACAAACAGAGCTGTAGAAAATGGAAAAGCGTTAATTGATCTTACTCAAAATCATGGTGTAAAACTATGGGACACACCAGCTGATTATTTCACTGAGTACATGAACGCTGCTCAAGCTACTCTTAAAAAGAATGCAGCAGAGAATGCTTTCTTTAAACAAGTTTACGAGCACATGACTGAGCATGCAAAAGTTGTAGTACCTTTTATTGCACAAATGGAAACATCTGATGCATCAATTGGATCTGCATTTGCAGCACAACAATAAGTAACTTTATAAAAAACGGGGATTTTACTAATCCCCGTTTTTTTAATAATTTAATTTAAAATAATGTACTTGTTCAATGGTTGATAAAGATTCAGAACTTAAAGTTAAAGAAAATTTAGATATCACTGACGAATTAATTGCTGAAAGAAGGACAAGTACAAAAATGCCTGAGGACATGATTCCTTGGATGGCAAAAACAATCGAATTTATTGACTCAAAAATGCTTTTATCAGGTAAAATAATAATGTGGATCACAATTCCACTTATTTATGCAATGATACATGAAGTAATTGGAAGACATTTTTTTAATAGACCTACACTTTGGTCTTTTGATATTAGCAGAATGTTAGCAGGAGCTCTGTTCATGCTTGGTGCAGCATATACGTTATCAAAAGGTATCCATATAAGAGCTGACTTTCTCTATAGAAATTGGACAGTTAAAAATCAAGCTAGAGTAGATTTATTTTTATATCTTTTGTTTTTTATACCTGGTTTCTTGGTATTTTTTTATGTAAGTTTTGATTATGCTTACACATCAATTTGTGGAAGATCAAATCTTGAAGAATGTTTAGGTGGAAAAGTAAGAATTCAAAGAGCGATGGATACCACGTGGATGCCAATTATGTGGCCATTAAAAAGTTGTATGCCAATTGGAGCCTTTCTACTTTTAGTTCAAGGTTTTTCTGAAATACTTAAAACATATTATGCTTTTGTGAAAGGAAGATGGCCTTAATGGAATTCTTTTCACCAGAAATAATCGGCGCAATAATGATTGGTTGCATGTTGTTTGCAATTTTTGTTGGATTTCCTATTTCATTTACATTAATTTTTTTAGGTCTTGTTTTTGGTTATTGGGGATTTGGAAAGTTAGTTTTCTATTTAATGACCTTGCAATTCAATATGATAATGACCGAGAATACTCTGGCCGCCGTTCCACTCTTTATATTTATGGGAATTTTGATGGAGCAAGCTGGATTAATGGAAAGATTGTTTAACGCGGTACAACTAATGCTATCGAAAACTAGAGGAGCATTGTTTTATGCTGTTATGTTTGTTTCAACTATCTTTGCGGCAGCAACTGGAATTGTTGGAGCTTCAGTCACAATTTTAGGAATTATGGCTGGAAAAACTATGATCAGGACAGGATATGATACCAGACTTTCTGCAGGTCTAATTTGTGCTGGGGGTACTTTAGGAATTTTAATTCCTCCAAGCATTATGTTAGTTGTTATGGGTCCTGTATTAGAAATACCAGTTACAGATTTATTCGCAGCAGCAATTATCCCAGGAATTCTTTTAGCATTTTTGTATGCCGCTTACACAACGTTAAGATGTTTTTTAAATCCTAAACTCGGTCCTGTATTACCAGCTTCAGAACGACCAAAAAATATGGCTAAGGTTTGGTATGAGTTTTTAATGGGTTTAATTCCTCCTGCAGGTTTAGTTTTCTTTGCCTTAGGAAGTATTTTATTTGGTCTTGCAACTCCAACGGAAGGTGCCGGCATGGGAGCTTTTGGAGCAATACTTTTAGCACTGGCATATAAAAAACTTACTTACCATGGTCTAAAAGAAGCTCTATTGAAAACTTTAGAGATAACAGCATTAATTATGTTTTTAGTTGCGGCCTCAAATTTCTTTGGTGCGGTATTTTCAAAATTAGGAACTCCATCTCTATTAACAGACTTCTTATTAAATCTTGATGTAAATAAATACGTGATTTTAGCGATTATAATGGCTGCAATATTTCTACTAGGTTGGCCTTTAGAATGGGTTCCAATAGTATTAATAGTTTTACCAATAGTTCTACCTTTAATTTTAGAATTAGGTTTTAACTTAACTTGGTTTGCTATTCTTGTAGCTGTCAATTTACAAACCGCCTGGCTATCTCCACCTGTAGCTTTATCAGCTTATTTCTTAAAAGGTGTGGTACCTCAATGGGATTTAAAAGATATATATTTAGGTATGATGCAATTTATGGTTATCCAATTAATTGGCTTAATATTAATAATTATATTCCCCCAAATAGCATTATGGTTGCCAAGTGTAATGTATCCTAGTCCTTAGTTTTTTTATTAATTTGAGGAATAATTGTTCCTACTAAAATAATTATTAAGGATATAAATATATTAATGGATATTGTAGAACCCAAAACTATCCATGACATTGTAGCACCAATAGGACCAGTTAAAGGATACATCAAACTAATTCTTCCAATTGGTGCTCTTCTTAAAGCAAAGTTATAAAATAAATAAGCTCCAAAAGTTATAAAAGATAATGTTATGGCTGCAAGAACTGGAGGACTTAAGTTTAAATAATTATTATATTTAAAACTACTATCTGGCCACAATATAAAAAGTATTAGAACAGATAAGATTGCTCCAATCATGTATTGAAAAGTATTAACACCCAATTGATTTACTTTGGTTTGCATAAAACGTCTTCCAAGTACTTCATTAATAGAAACACACATCATTCCTAAAAATATAATAAAATCCCCTAAATAATTTCCACCTCCAATTTTCTTTTGGGTTGATAATAAAATTAAAGTTCCAATAATTGTAATAAATGCTCCAATTATTACTTTGATTTCAATTTTTTCTTTTAAAAAAATTCTTGCTACAAAAGGCTGCCAAATAGGAAGTGTACTTATTAAAGCAACACCACTTACCGGAGAGGTTAGCAACAGCCCTATATGAAAACTAAGAGTTACCAAAAAAGGATTTAGTAGACCCATTAAAAAAGGAGTTAATCCAATTTTTTTAATAGATAAATCTACTCTCATTAAAAGTGCAAATATTAACATTAAAATAAATGCTAAAGAGAATCGAACTGCCATTAAATCCATTACATAAAACTCTTGTAGTGCTAATTTTACAAATGGAGGACCAGAGCCAAAGCCTATAACAGCAATGAACATTGAAATGTAACCAATATTACTTTTTAGAAAAATCATGTATTAATATCTTACTGTTATCACTTTTATAGACATATAAAAATATTAGTTTAGAATCTTTTAAGTGAGTCAAAATATAGAATTAAAAAATTTTGAATTAGCTACAGTTAATCCAAGTAACAAAACATGGACTTCGGCAGATTTATTCTGTTTTTGGGCAAATAGTATTCAAACTATTGCTGGATTTGCTCTTATATCTTCTTTGTATTTAATCTATAATTTAAGTTCTTATTTAGTTTTATCTTCCTCAATAGCTGCATCAATTCTTGTGTATTTTTTTATTTCTTTAATTGGTCACCCATCCCAAAAACACGGATTACCTTTTCCAGTTTTGATGAGAATGTCCATGGGTCTAAACGGTGCTAGATATTTAAGCTTATTAAGATCAATTGTTGGAATTTTTATGTTTGGAATACAAACATACTTTATATCAAAATCTATAACCTACCTAACAAGAATTATTATTTATTACATATTCGACCCACAAATTTTAGAAAATGAATTTGTTTTACAATTTTTTCTAGGCTTAAATGTTATAGATTGGTTTTCATTAATAGTGACATTTTTCATTCAATTTTTTTTATTTACAAATGGTCAAAGATATAATCAAGGGTTTTTAAAATTCTCCGCAATATTTGTATACTTCGGCTTAATTTTCTTTTTTGTTATGCTTATTGCTGAAAATAGCACTCAAATATTTCAATCTCTAAAATCTAATACAACTAGTACAGATTTGATTTCTAAATCAAATGTAATGCCCTTTTTTATTCTTACAGGGACAATTTTTTCATATTTTTCCATTGTGCTTTTGAATTATGGAGATTTTTCAAGATATGTAAAAACCAGCAGAGATCTTAAAATAGGAAATTTATTTTTATTTTTGAATATGATTATCTTTTCCTTTCTTGCGACTACTATTGTAATAGGTGTTGATATTTTATTGAATCAAAAGCTAATCGTTGTTGATCAAATAATTACAAAGCCGATGGATATAATAGGAAAGATTGATAATGTCTATCTAACAGTCTACGCATTAATTTTTATAATATTCTCTTCACTTTCGACAAATTTAATAACTAATTATGTTCCAACGCAAAATAGTATAATTAATTTTTTACCTAAAAACTTGGACCTTAAAAGTGCAGGAATACTAATTTTAATATTTGGACTAATAACAGGCAGTTTGTGGCCATCAATACTGAGCCAAATAGAAATAATAAAATTAATTGATAGTTTAGCGGCATTTTTTGGACCAATTTTTGGAGTTATCATTGCAGACTACTATCTTGTTAAGAGAGAAAAAGTTAATCACAAAGATCTTTTTTTTATCAGACTAGAAAACGAGTACATTTATTCAGGTGGATGGAATTATAAAGCCGTATACGCTGTATTAATTGGTTTTATTTTTTCATTTTCAATTATTTGGAATACTAATTTCGAAGATTTTAAAACATATTCATGGATTATAGGATTTGTCGTTTCATATATTATGTATTATCTTCTTAATGAAAAATAATTATGAAAGCTTTAGTTTATACTGGTGTAGAAGAACTTACTTATAGAGACGAAAATGAACCAACAGAGGTAAGTGGAGAAAGTATTCTTAAAGTTCACGCTTCAGGAATTTGTGGATCTGATATGCATGCTTATCACGGAAAAGATGAAAGAAGAATCCCGCCCTTAATACTAGGTCATGAGGTAAGTGGAAAAATACAAAATGGTAAATTCAAAGATAAAAATGTTGTATTAAACCCATTAATAACTTGTGGAAAATGTGAATACTGCATGAATGGACGCGAGCATTTATGTCCTAACAGAGTTTTATTAGGCATGAATAGACCTTATGAAAGAAGTGGAGTTTTTGCTGAATATGTCTCTACTCCAAATCAAAATATTTATGAAATACCTGATCGTCTAGATTTAAGTGAAGCTACAATTGCTGAACCTACAGCTGTATCTTTACATGCTGTATTGATGGGCGAGACATCATTAAAAAAACCCCTTAAAGAGTGTCGAACTTTGGTACAAGGTGCTGGAGCTATTGGATTATTGTGTTCATTAATTTTATCTAAAATAAAGGGAAATAAAAATATTATAATGTCTGACCCAAACAAACTAAGGCTAGATGTTTGTTCAAAATACTTCGATGGCAAATTTGTTAGTCCAAATGATAAAGAAGTAAAAGAAAATAGTTTCGATATTGTTTTTGATACAGTTGGATTAGAGGTATCTAGACAACAAGCTATTTCTGTGATTAAGCCTGGTGGTAGCATTATTCATATTGGTTTAACACAACCTTCTGGTCAATTTAATTTTAGAAAAGCTACACTTCAGGAAGTAACATTTATAGGCACCTATTGTTATACTAATAAAGATTTTGAAAAAACAATTAAAATTTTGGCTGACAAAGAAATAGGAGATCTATCTTGGATTGAATATCGGGAATTAAAAAAAGGAGCTGAAGCTTTCAAACAAATTCATGATGGTAGTTGTTCTGCTCCAAAAATAGTCTTATTGCCAGAGTAAATACGTAATATTGAAAAAATAAGAAAATTGTCTATAAAAGTTTTAGTGAAAAATATTTTATCATCAATAATATTCTCAATTTTCCTTTTTTCATTATCTAATGCTAATGAAAAAGTAATATTTGATTTTACTGAAAATGAACTTTCTACTTTAGAAGTGAGGAAAGTAAGAGGCGCTGATGCAAAAACTATTTATACAATTGGAAAAAACAAGAATGGAAATTATCTAAAAGCAGTAGCAGATAATGCAGCCTCCGGTCTTGGTAAAGAAATAAAAATAGATTTAGACGACACCCCTTATATTAACATTACTTGGAAAGTTGAAAAAGACTTAAAAGGAATTAAAGAAAATACAAAAAAAGGACATGATTTTGCTGCAAGAGTTTTTGTTATTAAAAAAACAGGTGCTACGCCACTATCAAATAGAGCTATTAATTATGTTTATTCTAGCAACTTAAATATTGATGATTATAAACGAAACCCTTATACAAAAAAGTCAATAGATTATGTTTTATCTACCACAAAAAATAATTTTGATGAGTGGATTACTGTCAAAGCAAATGTAAAAGAAGATTTTAAAAAACTCCATAAACTAGACGTTAAAGAGTTGGACGGAGTTGCTATTATGGCTGACACTGATAATTCAAAGATGAAAGCTATAAGTTATTATCAAAATATATATTTTTCCTCTGAGTAATTTATTTTATATATTTTTTAAGCACTAAACTTAAAAACGAGAGCAGAATTGCAGCAATTACATCAAGAAGTGGTGTTGCTTGAGGATATCCAAAGTTCCATAATACAACCCCTATAAGCCAAATTATATATATTTTCATAAACAAATAATCATTAGTATATATCTTCCTCGTCTTTGATAATATATTTTTAATATGGAATTTAAATCAAACTTTAAAGTTTACTATGAAGACACTGATAGTGGAGGTGTAGTTTATTATGCCAATTATTTGAAATTTTTGGAACGAGCAAGAACAGATGCAATTACATCTTTAAATTTTAGTAATAAAGATCTTATAGAAAAATTTGGGATTTATATAATAGTTAAATCTTGTAACTTAAATTTCCATAAACCTGCAAAACTTGAAGACAATTTAAATATTATTTCTAAAGTGTTAGAAGTTAAAAATGTATCAATAAGAATGAAACAGAATATTTTTGTCAATGATAGTATGATTGTTGAGGCTGAAATATTATTAGCTTCAGTAGATGAAAAGGGCAAACCATCAAAACTTCCAGTAGAATTTAAAAGTCAATTGATTAAATGACTTTTTTAACCTTAAGAAATAAATTAGTCATTTTATTAACATCAATTCTTCCTGTGTTAACATTTCTAGGACTTGGGTGATAAGATCCAACTAATAAAATATTATTTGGCAGCTTAAAAAATTTACTGTGCCCAAATTTAATATTATTTTCTATTTTAAATTGTTTTTTATAAAACTCTATACACGCATCAAAAGCTATTTTTCCAAGAGCGATAATAATTTTTAAATTATCTAAGTTTTCAATTTCATTTTTAAAATATTTAAAACAATTATTAAGTTCATTTCTAGTTGGTTTATCTCCTGGAGGGACACATTTTAATGCTGTAGTTATAAAACTATCATTTAGTATCAAACCATCGTTTCTGTGAACTGAATTTGATTTGTTCGATAATTTAGCTTTATGAAGGCATTTGTACAAAAATTCAGATGATCTATCACCTGTAAAAACTCTTCCAGTCCTATTGCCACCATGAGCAGCAGGGGCTAAACCAACTAATAAAATTCTTGCTTTTTGGTCACCAAAACCTGTTATTGGTTTTCCCCAATATTTCTCATTTATATATTGTTTTCTTTTATCTTTTGCTACCTTGGTTCTAAAATTTACAAGTCTTGGACATTTCTTACAATTTATTATTGAGTTTTCAAGTTTTTTAAAACTTTTTTTCATAAATATTAATTTTTAATCAATGAGTCTTATACTATAATTATTTAAAATTATGAATGTAGGTTTTATTGGTGTTGGCTATATGGGTTATGGAATAGCCAAAAATATTTTAAAAAAGGGAAACAGTTTATTTGTTATTGCAAATAAAAAAAGAGCACCTATTGATAAGATTGTAAGTGATGGAGCAAAAGAGGTTAAAAGCTACAATGAGTTATGTGAAAAAAATTTAGATGCCTTATTTCTTTGTGTAACCAATACGCCAATAGCTATAAGTATTGCAGAAAAATTATCTAATTTGTTAAAAGAAGGTACATTAATTATTGATGTTACAACACATAACCAAAATGGATCGATTAAAATGGATCAAATTTTTGCAAAACAAAAAATTAGTTATGTTGAATGTCCAGTGATGGGAGGACCTGTTCAAGCAGAGGAAGGTGTTTGTGGAGGAATTGTCGGGGCTTCCGATGAAAATTTTAAAAAAGCTGAAACTTATTTAAAGACATTTTGCAAAGATTATTTTCATTTTGGTGAAGTAGGCAAAGGAGCAAAGTCAAAGTTATTAAATAATTTTTTGTCACTTGGTACTGCAACAAATGTTATAGAATTTATCAAGAGTGCAAAAAAATTAGATATTGATTTAGAAAAACTTTTTGCAGTAGCTAAATTAGGATCTGGAAACTCAACAGCTTTAAATAGAATTTTTGATAATGTTCTTAAGGAAGATTATACTGGATTTAAATTTTCAACCTCTAATACTTTAAAAGATCTTACTTATATACATGAAATGCTTAAAGATTTAGGTAATGCAGAAAAATTAGCTGACTTAAAAAAGTCATTTTACAAAAAAGCAGTAGATGAGGGCAATGGAGATCTGTTTATAAGTGAACTAATACAAAAAGATTAATTAATCCTTTTTTTTATCAGCAAATACAATAGCTATAAGTAATAATGCTGTCCAAAACATTGCAGCTAAACTTTTGATGGCACTTGTTTCGGCACCCCATAAATCAAAAAAAAATGCTCCAATAAGAATTCCAATTATATAAATTATTACTACTAATCTAGTCTGTGTCATTTAGTTGTCTCTTTTTAAATAATGACATTCCATTATTTTTTTTATGTTCATAAGATTCTCTAAAACTTTCTAACTGCCAACCTTCCATTCTTTTCTGAATATCTTCTAAATTTTGCTTTTTCCACTCATCCTTAGTATTTTGTTCTTTCCATATCTTTTTTTCTTCATTATTTCTCGCACAACCATAGCAATATCCTGTGACTGGATCCATTTTGCAAATACTAATACATGGCGAAATTATCATTTTTTATATATTTATATCCTTTTACACTATTATTCTGATTGGACAAATTAGATCTATACTATATAAAACAGCATAAATTTGGGCGAGTGGCGGAATTGGTAGACGCGTTGGTCTTAGGAACCAATAGTGCAAGCTGTGAAGGTTCGAGTCCTTTCTCGCCTACCATAAATAGATTATGAAAGTAACAATAGAAAATAAAAAAGGTTTAGATAAAGATCTTAAAGTATTCATAGATAAAAAAACCATCTCAGGATTTATGTATGAAAAATATGAGGAAATAAGAAAAGATGTTGTTATTAAAGGTTTCAGACCTGGAAAAGTTCCTACTGAAATACTTAAAAGACAATTTGGTAAAGCAGTTTATGGTGAAGTAATAGATAAGTTGTTAAAAGATACTACAACTAAAGCACTTCAAGAAAATAAAATTAAGCCTGCTGGACAACCAAAAATAGACTTAAAATCTTTTGGTGAAGGAAAAGATTTAGAATATATTATTTCAGTCACAGAGTTACCAGAAGTTTCTGCCAAAGGCTTAAACTCAATTAAAGTAGACGAGTATGTTGTAAAGATTGACCCAAAAGAAACCGACAAAAGAATAAACGAAATCGCAAAAAGTCAAAATAATTTTAAAGATGCAGAATCAAATTATAATGCAAAGATTAATGATCTGGTAATTTTTGATTACAAGGGAACTATAGATGGAAATGAATTTAAAGGTAATGAAGGTAAAAATACACAATTAGTACTTGGTAAAGATCTATTTATAAAAGGTTTTGATAAACAATTAGAAGGAGTTAAATCGGGTGATGTAAAAAAGGTAGAAGTTAATTTGCCAGAAAACTTCCCAGAAAAAGATCTTATTAATAAAATTGCCGTGTTTGAATGTAAAGTTACTGCGGTTAAAATTCCCGAAGAGGTAAAAATAGATGACAATTTTGCCAAAAACATGGGAGCAAAAGATTTATTAAATCTTAAAGAGTTAATTTCAAAGCAAATCAATGATGAATATAAAAATTCATTAGCTATGATAACAAAAAAAAAAATTCTAGAGCAAATTGAGAAAGAGAAATTAGATCAATTACCTGGGAATTTAATTGAGCAAGAAGTAAAAATTTTATCACAAGGTATGAAAGAAGAGGAAGCTAAAAAAAATCAAAAATTATTAGAGGAACAAGCTAAAAAAAGAATTAAAACTGGATTAATTTTAAATGCATTTGGTGAGGAAAATAAAATTAATGTATCCCAAGAGGAGATAAATGTAGAAATACAAAAACAGTTTAGAATGATGCCTGGACAAGAAAAGATAGTTAAAGATTATTATGAACAAAATCCAGCAGCTATAGAAAGTTTAAGAGGACAAATTTATGAGGAAAAAATAATTGAAGAAATAAAAAAAAAGGCAAAAACTTCAATAAAAGAAATTACTAAAGAAGAAGCAGAAAAAATTTTAAAAGATGAAAATGATAATAATTTAAAAGAGCAAGCTAAGATCTCAAAAAAAGATGAAGATGAAAAAAATAAGAATAAAAAAGAGCCCAAAAAGAAAGAAGTAAAAACAAAATCAAAAGATACAAAAAGTACTAAAACTTCTAAGTCCAAAACTAAAAAAGCAAAAAAGATTAGCAAAAAGTAATCACAAGTTGTATAAGATTAATCGAATCAATTATGTCTATTAAAATTCCAGAGCAATTAAATACCCTAATTCCTATGGTTGTAGAACAATCAAGCAGAGGAGAGAGAGCCTACGACATATATTCAAGATTGCTTAAAGAAAGAATTGTATTCGTAGTCGGGCCTATTAATGATGCTGTAGCATCCCTTGTAACTGCACAATTGTTATTTTTAGAGTCTGAAGATCCTAAAAAAGAAATTTCATTATATATTAATAGCCCGGGTGGACTTGTAACTGCTGGACTAGGAATTTATGATACAATGCAATATATAAAACCAGAAATCAGTACACTGTGTATTGGCCAGGCCGCAAGCATGGGATCATTCTTACTAGCTGCAGGATCAAAAGAAAAAAGATTTTCATTGCCAAACTCAAGAATAATGGTTCATCAACCCTCTGCTGGTTTTCAAGGTCAAGCAACTGATATTGAAATTCATGCTAATGAGGTTTTGTCTTTAAAAAAAAGATTAAATGAAATTTATTCAAAACATACTGGAAAATCTGTTGATGAAATTAAATCGGCATTGGAAAGAGATAATTTTATGACTCCAGATAACGCAAAAAGTTTCGGACTGATAGACAAAGTGGTAGAAAAAAGAGAATAAGTCACAATATATAGTTTGTCCACAACCTCTACTTGATTACCTTATATTATATGTATTAAAGTATAACTATTGATTCGAAATATAAATTATGAGTAATAATAAAAATATTCTTTACTGTTCTTTTTGCGGAAAAAGTCAACATGAAGTTAGAAAATTAATTGCTGGTCCTACAGTATTTATTTGTGATGAATGCGTAGAACTTTGCATGGACATAATTAAAGAAGAAAGTAAAGATAATTTCGTAAAACATCAAGATGGTTTACCCTTACCTAAAGAAATATGCAAGGTACTTGATGATTACGTAATAGGTCAATCTCATGCAAAAAAAGTATTATCAGTTGCAGTTCACAATCATTATAAAAGATTAAATTATGAAAATAAAACTAGTAAAACTGTAGAGCTTTCAAAATCAAATATATTATTGGTTGGACCAACCGGGTGTGGAAAAACATTATTAGCTCAGACACTTGCAAGAATTCTTGATGTACCTTTTACTATGGCCGATGCTACAACTTTGACCGAGGCAGGCTATGTAGGTGAAGATGTAGAAAATATTATTTTAAAATTATTACAAGCTGCTGATTATAATGTTGAAAAAGCTCAAAGAGGAATAGTTTATATAGATGAAGTTGACAAAATAAGCAGAAAATCTGAAAACCCATCTATTACTAGAGATGTTTCTGGAGAAGGCGTTCAACAAGCTTTATTAAAAATTATGGAGGGCACAGTCGCGAGTGTTCCACCTCAAGGAGGAAGAAAACATCCACAACAAGAATTTTTACAAGTTGATACTACTAATATTTTATTTATATGTGGTGGCGCTTTTGCAGGTTTGGATAAAATAATATCTCAAAGAGATAAAGGGTCTTCTATTGGATTTGGTGCTGAAGTTAAAACGATTGAGGATAAAAAAACAGGCGAATGGATGAAAAATTTGGAACCAGAAGATTTACTAAAATACGGACTTATTCCAGAATTTATCGGGCGTCTACCTATAACTGCAACTTTAGATGATTTAGATGAAAAGTCTTTAGTGAAAATTTTGCTAGAGCCTAAAAACTCATTAATAAAACAATACCAAGAATTATTTAGATTAGAAGGCGTAAAATTAACATTCAAAGATCAAGCAGTAAAGGATATTGCAAACAAAGCCATTAGCAAGAAAACCGGTGCAAGAGGATTAAGATCAATTCTAGAAAATTTATTGCTTAAAACAATGTTTGACCTTCCAGGAAATGATAATATTGAGGAGGTTATTATTGATGCATCTGTTACAAAAGGTGTATCGCAGCCAATAATCGTTCATACAAAGAACAAATCAAAAACAGAAAAGACTAGTGCGGCTTAATAAGAGTTAATTAACAAAAGTTTCCTATTGCATTATAAAATATTATATCCATATTTATATCTATGGAAGTAAAATTATCGCAGCCATTATTACCTTTAAGGGATATAGTTGTATTCCCAAGCATGGTTATCCCACTATTTGTTGGAAGAGATAAATCTATAACTGCTTTAAATGAAGTGATGAAAAGTGACAAAAAAATAATATTAGTCACTCAAAAAAATTCTGAAGTTGATGATCCCAAAAAAAATGACATTTTTTCTTATGGTTGCGAAAGCAATATACTTCAACTTTTAAAGCTACCAGATGGAACTGTTAAAGTACTGGTTGAGGGGATTAAAAGAGTAAAAATAGTTGAATTTAAAGACAACGAGAATTTTATAACTTGCACCTACGAACAACAAAAAGATATTTTAAATAAAGATGAAGATCTTTTACCTTTAGCATTAACAGCTGTTAGACGATTAGAGAAGCTTACATCTGCAAATAAAAAAATATCCTCGGATACAATAAATAACATAAAACAGTTAAAGGACCCATCTAAAATTGTTGATAATATCGTTTCTAATTTAAACGCGTCAATATCTGAAAAACAGCAAATATTTGAGACGCTCGATGTGAAAAAAAGATTAAATGCAGCAATCAAAATGATGGAAAGCGAAACAAGTATTATTGGAGTAGAAAAGAGAATTAGAGGAAGAGTTAAAACTCAAATGGAAAAAACTCAAAGAGAATATTATTTAAATGAACAATTAAAAGCAATCCAAAAAGAACTTGGTGAAATAGAAGATGGAAAAGATGATACCACGTCTCTTAAAAAATCTATTCAAAAAGCTAAAATGCCAAAAGACGTCGAAAAAAAATGCATGACAGAATTAAAAAAATTAAAAAATATGAGTCCAATGTCAGCAGAAGCTACAGTTGTTAGAAACTATTTAGATTGGATGATAGAACTACCTTGGTTTAAAAAAGACAATGTAGATATTGACTTGAACAAAGGACTGAAAATTTTAGATGAAGATCATTTTGGTCTTGAAAAAGTAAAAGAGAGAATTATTGAATTTTTAGCAGTCCAAAAAAGAATGGAAAAAATTAAAGGCCCAATTTTATGTTTAGTTGGACCTCCAGGTGTCGGGAAAACATCATTAGGTAAATCAATTGCAAAAGCAACAAACAGACAATTTATTAGAATGTCTTTAGGCGGTATGAGAGATGAAGCTGAAATAAGAGGTCATAGAAGAACTTACATAGGATCTTTACCAGGAAAGATTATACAAATGATGAAGAAAGCTGGTACAAAAAATCCATTATTTCTATTAGATGAGGTTGATAAAATAGGAAATGATTACAGAGGAGACCCATCTTCAGCTTTATTAGAAGCTCTAGATCCAGAGCAGAATACTGCATTTAATGACCATTATTTAGAAGTTGATTATGATCTTTCAGATGTAATGTTTGTAACAACTGCAAACACGTTAAATATACTTCCTCCACTTCTAGATAGAATGGAAGTTATTAGAATTCCTGGTTATACAGAGGATGAAAAAATAAACATTGCCAACAAATACCTATTACCCAAACAGATAAAAGAGAATGGTGTAAAAGAGGGTGAATTAAACCTTGAGAATGGCACTATAAAGGAAATTATCAGAAGTTATACAAGAGAGTCTGGTGTTAGAAATTTAGAAAGGGAAATTTCAAAAGTAACAAGAAAAGTAGTTAAAAAAGTCGTGAGTGGGGAAGTTGAAAAAGTTGAAGTTAACGATAAAAATATTCCTGACTTTCTAGGGATAAAAAAATTCAAATTTGGTGAAGTAGAAAACAAAGATAAGACAGGTATTGTTATAGGTCTGGCATGGACAGAGGTAGGAGGAGAAATCCTAAAAATTGAGACTGTAAATATGCCAGGTAAAGGAAGAATGCAAATAACAGGAAAATTAGGTGATGTAATGCAAGAGTCGGTAAAAGCCGCAAAGTCATTTGTAAGATCAAAAAGCTTAGAATATGGAATAATTCCGCCTTTCTTTGAAAAAAAAGATTTTCACATTCATGTTCCTGAAGGAGCAACTCCTAAAGATGGACCATCAGCTGGTATTGCAATGGTAACCTCAATAGTATCATCAATTACAAATATCCCAGTTAATCGTGAAATAGCTATGACTGGTGAAGTAACAATAACTGGACAAGTATTACAAATAGGTGGTCTTAAAGAAAAACTATTAGCTGCTCATAGAGCAGGGGTGAAAAAAGTTTTAATACCAAAAGAAAACGAAAAAGATTTGATAGATATTCCAAAAAAAGTTAGAGAGGATATAAAAATAATACCCGTTGAAACTGCTGATGAGGTATTAAAAATTGCTTTGACAAAAGAATTGAAAGCTGTTGAGTGGACTGAAGTTGATAAGATCTCTAAAAGTGAAAAAGAAGACAAGTCTCAGGCTAGCATTCAGTAGATTTATTTAAATCAAGAAACTATAAAATCTAGATCTTTATTTTTCTTTTATTTCTTTACCCATTTTTCATATTCAATTGTATTAAATTTTACACTTTCACTTATAAACCATGTTTCAAAAATTTTATTTTTTTTTAAATTTGAATAAACATTTTTTACACCGATTTTGTAACCATATGGTCTTAAAAAGTTATGGGCTATATTCGAATAATCTTTTTTTTCTCTATAATAGTCTGTTTCAAAAGCAATATATTTAGGTCGAACACCATCATTTATTATTTTTTTTAAAGCTAAGAAAGTATTTTTTTGAGGATCAATATCACATGATAAAAAATCTATCTCATAATTAATATTATTTTCATCTAGTGCTTGTTTATAGTTAAATGTAAGTGCATCCGCCCAATAAATTTTATTTTTTCTTTCACGGCAATTTTTCCACAAATTTTTTAGCTCTTTTATTTTTTCTAAATTGTGATCACCGTAGTCAACAGAAATACCTTTCCAATTTTTCTCGACTTCTAAAAAATAAGTATTGTTTAGATTTATTGGTTCACCAGCACCAATGTCAACATAAGTTCCACAATTTCCGAATAGTTCAAAAGCAAATAAATCTTGTCCAGCTTGAGAATATTTTGAGGTTTTGTTAAAAATACTTTTAAAAATTTTTCTAAGTGACATTTTAATATTTAATATATCATTTAAAAGAAATGTAATATTTTTAAATTAAAATTAAAAAATAAAAATTTTTTGTTAAATTATTTAATAAATTATCCTTAATATTCATTATTTATTAGCACTCTTATTTATTGACTAAAGTTAATTTGAAAGTATAAATCACATACTTTTAGACAACACATAATATTGGGTGGTTAGCTCAGTTGGTAGAGCATCTCGTTTACACCGAGGGGGTCAAAGGTTCGAGTCCTTTACTACCCACCATTTACACCTGTGGGGGTGTAGCTCAGTTGGTTAGAGCACCTGCCTGTCACGCAGGGGGCCGAGGGTTCGAGTCCCTTCACTCCCGCCACAAGCGATAATAATTATCAAGTTTTCTTGATACAGCAAATAAATTGAGTAATTAAGCCCTAAAAAATGTGACTATATTGTACTATTAATATTATCAAAATTACTTATATAAAATCCATATATTAACTAATGATTAAACTTTAAGAATACATTAAAACAAGTATAATATGAGTCTTTTCAGAATTTTCTTACTAAAAAATTTTTAAAATTTAGATTGTAATTATTATGCTTGCGGAATTCTTAAAAGACTATTTACCAATTATACTATTTTTAATAATAGCTTTAGGTTTAAGTTTTGCGTTTGTTGCAATAAATTATATTGCAGCTCCGAGTAAACCTGATCCTGAAAAACTCTCAGCCTATGAGTGTGGATTTGAACCCTTTAATGACTCTAGAATGGAATTCGATGTGAGGTTTTATTTGGTTGCTATATTATTTATAATATTTGACCTAGAAATAGCGTTTTTATTCCCGTGGGCAATTTCACTTGGAGAAATTGGTTTATATGGTTTCTGTTCTATGATGTTATTTTTATTTATTCTAACTGTTGGATTTATTTATGAGTGGAAAAAAGGAGCCTTAGATTGGGAATAAAAATGAATTTAGAAGACAGAAAAAAAAACATCCCTGAGGAGTTTAAACAGTTAGCTCAAGATTTCAGTGATAACGGTTTTATAACAACATCTTTAGATAATCTTGTTAATTGGGCAAGAACTGGTTCATTACATTGGATGACATTTGGATTAGCATGTTGTGCTGTTGAAATGATGCAAACGTCCATGCCAAGATATGACCTTGAAAGGTTTGGAGCAGCACCAAGAGCATCACCACGTCAATCAGATGTTATGATAGTTGCTGGAACTTTGACAAACAAAATGGCACCTGCTTTAAGAAAAGTTTATGATCAAATGCCTGAACCAAGGTATGTAATATCAATGGGAAGTTGTGCAAATGGAGGTGGTTACTATCATTATTCTTATTCTGTAGTCAGAGGATGTGATCGTGTGGTCCCAGTTGACGTATACGTTCCTGGATGCCCACCTTCAGCTGAAGCATTACTTTATGGAATTTTACAATTACAGAAAAAAATTAGAAACAAAGGTTCACTGGAAAGATAATAATGAAAAATCTACAAGACCTGGAAAAATATATTAATTCAGAACTATCGTCTAAAATAAATAATTCATTTATTAAGCACGATTGTGTTTATTTAAATATAGATCATAATGAATTAATCGATGTTACTTCTTTTTTAAAGACTAATAACGAGACAAAATTTAGACAATTAATTGAAATTACAGCTGTAGATTATCCAGAAAATGAAAATAGATTTAAGATCGTATATCTTCTTTTAAGTCATGAATACAATCAAAGAATTATAATAGACTATTCAATTAAAGAAAAAGAGAAGATTACCTCACTAACTTCAATATTTCCATCAGCTAATTGGATGGAAAGAGAAGTTTTTGATATGTATGGAATAAACTTTAAAAATCATCCTGATCTAAGAAGAATTTTGACAGATTATGGCTTTAAAGGGCACCCATTGAGAAAAGATTTTCCACTTACTGGTCATAATGAGGTTCGGTATAGTGAGGAACAAAAAAAAGTGATTTATGAACCTGTAAAATTAGAACAAAATTATAGAAATTTTGATTATGAAAGTCCTTGGGAAGGAACAAAATATATTAAAGAAATTAAAAAAAGCTAATGACAAAAGTAAAAAAAACATTGAATCTAAATTTTGGACCACAACATCCTGCAGCTCATGGAGTTTTAAGACTAATACTACAATTAGATGGAGAGGTTGTTGAGAAAGCCGATCCTCATATTGGATTATTACATAGGGGAACAGAGAAATTAATAGAAAATAAAACATATATACAAGCAGTTCCATATTTTGATCGTCTTGATTATGTTGCACCAATGAATCAAGAACATGCATTTGCTCTAGCTATAGAAAAAATTCTTGAAATTGAAGTTCCTGAAAGAGCAAAATATATAAGAGTGATTTTCTGTGAAATTGGACGAATTTTAAGTCATATTTTAAATGTTACTACTCAAGCAATGGACGTTGGTGCATTGACACCAACATTATGGGGATTTGAAGAAAGAGAAAAATTAATGGGATTTTATGAGAGAGTATCTGGATCAAGACTACATGCGAATTATTTCAGAGCTGGTGGAGTACACAAGGATCTTCCTGCAGGTCTTGATAGTGATATAGATGAATTTTGCAATAAATTTCCAAAAATTATTGACGATTTAGAAACTTTATTAACCGACAACAGAATATTTAAACAGAGAAACGTAGATATAGGAATAGTCTCAAAGCAAGATGCATTAGATTATTCTTTTTCTGGAGTTATGCTAAGAGGATCGGGTGTAGCTTGGGATTTAAGGAGAAGTCAACCTTATGACTGTTATGATGCTCTAGAATTTAAAATTCCAGTAGGAAAAAATGGAGATTGTTATGACAGGTATCTTTGTAGAATTGAGGAAATGAGAGAAAGCGTAAAAATCATAAAACAATGTTTACAAAATCTTCCAAAAGGACCAATTAAAACAGAAGATGGAAAAATTTCTCCACCACCTAAGAAGGAAATTAAGCAGTCTATGGAGGCTTTGATACACCATTTTAAACTTTTCACCGAGGGATACAGAGTAGAAAAGGATGAAATATATACAGCAGTCGAGGCTCCTAAAGGAGAATTTGGTGTTTATCTAATATCAGATGGCACAAGCAAACCATATAAATGCAAGATTAGAGCACCTGGATTTACCCATCTGCAAGCTATGGATTATTTAATAAAAGGTCATATGCTTGCTGATGTACCAGCAGTTTTAGGTTCAATGGATATTGTTTTTGGTGAGGTTGATAGATGAGTGTAAAAAAAATATATAAAGATCAACCTAAAACTTTTGAGTTTAATGAAAAAAGTATGCAAGCTGCGAAGAAAATAGTTTCCAATTATCCAGATGGGAGACAACAAAGTGCTGTAATGGCTTTATTATACATTGCACAAAGACAAAATGATAATTGGATACCATTGCAAGCAATGAAATATATAGCTAAATTTTTAAACATGCCTTACATCAAAGTTTATGAGGTAGCAACATTTTATTCCATGTATAACTTATCTCCTGTAGGAAAATATTTTTTCCAAGTTTGTACCACAACACCTTGTATGCTTAGAGGAGCATATGATTTAGTTAAAGTATGTAAAAAAAAAATATCTGAAAAAGAAAATGTATTATCAGATGATGGAAAAATCTCTTGGATGGAAGTTGAGTGCTTAGGTGCATGTGTCAATGCTCCTATGATGCAAGTAAATGAGGACTATTATGAAGATTTAAATGAAAAAAAACTTTTGGAAATAATTGAAACTATTTATCAAAATAAAACCCCAAAACCAGGGTCATATTCAGGAAGAATAAATACTGAACCAGTTAATAATCGAAAAACTTTATTAGGAAATAAAAATGCTTAGAGACGAAGATAGAATATTTCAGAATTTGTATAATGATAGTGGAGTAGATCTTGAGTCAGCTAAATTGAGAAATGATTGGAGTGGAACAAAAGAGATTTTAGACAAAGGAAGAGAATGGATTATTGATGAAGTTAAATCCTCTGAGCTTAGAGGAAGAGGTGGAGCTGGTTTTCCAACTGGGCTAAAATGGTCTTTTGCACCCAAAGAAATTGGATCTAGGCCACATTATTTAGTTATAAACGCAGATGAATCTGAACCTGGAACTTGCAAAGATAGAGATATATTAAGATTTGAACCTCACAAATTAATTGAAGGTTGTTTAATTGCTTCATATGCAGTTAATGCTCACAAATGTTATATTTATATTAGAGGTGAATATTTTAACGAAGGACAAAAACTTCAAGAAGCCATAGATGAAGCTTATAAAAATAATCTAATAGGTAAAAATGCATTAAATTCAGGATGGGACTTAGATATTTATATTCATTATGGAGCTGGGGCTTACATCTGTGGGGAGGAAACTGCTCTACTCGAGAGTTTAGAGGGTAAAAAGGGACAACCAAGACTAAAACCACCATTCCCTGCACTAATCGGATTATATGGATGCCCCACAATCATCAACAACGTTGAAACTATAGCAGCTGTTCCTACAATTTTAAGAAGAGGTGCAAAATGGTTTAGTTCACTTGGAAGACCTAAAAACACTGGTACAAAAATTTATTGCATTTCTGGAAATGTCAATAACCCATGCAATGTAGAAGAAGAAATGGGAATTCCACTTAAAGAATTAATTGAAACCCATGCGGGAGGTGTAGTTGGTGGATGGGACAATCTTAAAGCTGTGATACCCGGAGGTTCTTCAATGCCAATGTTACCTAAAGAAATCTGCGACAACATGAAAATGGATTTTGATGCATGTGTGGAAAATAAAACAGGACTTGGAACAGCTGGAATTGTTGTGATCAATAATGATCAAGATATCATTAAGTGTATGGCGAGAATAGCCAGGTTTTATAAACATGAAAGTTGTGGTCAGTGCACACCTTGTAGAGAAGGATCTGGATGGATGTGGAGAATGTTGGAAAGAATGTCAGCAGGTGAGGCAACTCCAGATGAAGTAGATATGTTATTTGATGTAACCAAACAAATAGAGGGTCATACAATTTGTGCTTTTGGTGAAGGTTCATCTTGGCCAGTTCAGGGATTAATCAGACATTTTAAAGATGAAATAATAGAAAGGAATAAATTTGATCCTGTGGTAAAAAAAAATCAAAATATTCCTTACCTAGTTGATCAACATTTATTAGAAAAGGAAAATGCCTAAACTAAAAGTAAACGATATTGATATTGAAGTTGAAGATGGTCTAACTGTGCTACAGGCCTGTGAACAAGCAGGAGCTGAAATCCCTAGATTTTGTTATCATGAAAAACTTTCGATAGCTGGAAATTGTCGAATGTGTTTGGTTGAAATGGAAAGATCACCAAAACCTATAGCATCATGCGCAATGCCTGCTGCCGAAGGAATGGTTATTAGAACCAATACAGAAAAAGTTGAAAAAGCAAGAAAAGGTGTAATGGAGTTTTTATTGGCCAATCATCCTTTAGATTGTCCTGTTTGTGATCAAGGTGGTGAGTGTGATCTACAAGATCAATCCATGTTTTATGGAATTGATAAATCAAGATTTAAAGAGAATAAAAGATATGTACCTGAAAAATATATGGGTCCATTAATAAAAACTCAAATGACTAGATGTATTCATTGTACTAGATGTATTAGATTTGCCACTGAAGTAGCGGGAGTGCCAGAATTAGGTGCGATTGGACGTGGAGAAAATATGGAAATTACTACATATCTAGAAAAATCCATGGAGTCTGAAATGTCAGCAAATGTAATTGATTTATGTCCGGTAGGTGCACTAACCTCTAAACCTTATGTGTTTGAAGCAAGACCTTGGGAATTAAAAAAGACTGAAACAATTGATGTTATGGATGCCGTTGGATCAAACATTAGAGTGGATACTTACGATTGGGAAGTAAAAAGAGTTTTACCAAGAATTAATGAGGAAATTAATGAGGAATGGATTTCTGATAAAACAAGATATGCATGTGATGGATTAAAAAATCAAAGATTAGACACACCACTAATAAAAAATAATGGAAATTTTGAAGAAATAAGTTGGAAAGATGCATATGAAACAATTAAAGAAAAGATTTTAAAAACATCACCAGACAAAATAGTTGGTTTAACTGGTGACATGACAAACATGGAAACTATGTTTGCTGTTAAAAACTTGTTTCAAAAAACTTTAAACTCTAGATATTTAGATTCAAGAGCCAACCATACTTACATAAATTATGAAAACAGAAATAATTATTTATTTAACTCTAGCATAGAAGGGATTGAAGAAAGCGATCTTATATTATTAATAGGCACAAACCCCAGATTTGAGGCAACTATATTAAACTCAAGAATCAGAAAAGCTTATTTAAAAAATAAAATTGAAATATTTTCTTTAGAGGATGTAGGTGATTTAACTTACCCTTATACAGTTTTAGAAAATAATTCAAAAGTAATTGATAAAATTATTAAAAAAGAACACGATCTCTCAAACAAAATAGCTTGTGCAGAAAAACCCATAATTATCTTGGGTCAATCAATTTTAAATAGTGATAACGGTGCATATATATTTGAGGAGTTGAAGAAGTATTTAACCAATATTAACAAAATTAATGTTAATTGGAATTCACTAAATATTTTATCAACTGATGCATCAGCTATCGGCTCTTATGATTTAGGTATTTTTTCATCAAATGACGGAAGAAATATTACTCTTAAAAAAATTGAGGAAGGTGAAGTAGAAGTAATTTTTTTGTTAGGTCAAGATAATCTCAAAATTAAAAAAAAAAATGAATTTATAATTTATATTGGAACTCATGGTGATAAAGGCGCGGGTATGGCAGATCTTATATTACCTGGTGCTGCATATACTGAGCAAGATGGTTATTTCACTAACTTGGAAGGAAAGCTTCAAAAAGCCTACAAAGCGTCATATCCACCTGGAGAAGCTAAAGAAGATTGGCGAATAATTAACGAATTATCATCTACTATTCATGGAAATTCTTTATTTAATAATAAAGATGAACTAATTAAATTAATGCAAAACTATTTAAATAATCAAAATAATAAAAATTTTGAAGTTCCTAAATATAATTTGAATGATGAAAAAATATTAGTTGAAGATATTGATTATTACTATTCTAATGTGATTGCCCGTGCATCAAAAACAATGTCAGAGTGTAGATACGCAAGAGCTAATTTGAAAAAAACTGGAACTGAGGGTTAATGGACTCTTATTTTTCAATATTATTTACTGAAATTTATAAAATTTTATTTTTATTAGTGCCTGTTTTAGTTTCTGTAGCTATGATAGTTTGGCTTGATAGAAGAGTTTGGGCCTTTGTGCAAAAACGAAGAGGACCCAATGTTGTTGGTCCATTTGGTTTATTCCAATCTCTAGCTGATGCATTAAAATATATTTTTAAAGAAATAATAATACCTGCAAGCTCAAACAAGCTTGTATTTGTATTAGCTCCAATAGTGACTATGACATTAGCATTAATATCATGGGCAGTAATACCATTTGACGAAGATTTTGTTTTAGCTGACATCAATGTTGGTATTTTATATCTTTTCGCAGTTTCATCACTTGGTGTATATGGAATAATTATGGGAGGATGGGCCTCTAATTCTAAATACCCTTTTTTAGGCGCAATCAGATCTGCCGCACAAATGGTATCATATGAAGTCTCAATAGGAGTTATAATTATCAACGTTCTATTATGTGTTGGATCTTTAAACTTAAGTGACATCGTTATGGCACAACAAAATTTATGGTTTGTAATTCCTCTGTTTCCTATGTTTGTAATTTTTTTTATTTCTGCACTAGCAGAAACAAATCGTCCTCCATTTGATTTACCAGAAGCAGAAGCAGAATTAGTGGCAGGGTATCAAACTGAATATTCAGGAATGATGTATGCTATGTTTTGGTTAGGAGAGTATGCAAATATTTTGTTAATGTGTGCAATGGGAGCAGTTTTATTTTTGGGTGGCTGGTTATCTCCAATAGATATCTTCCCATTTAATGCTATACCAGGTCCATTTTGGTTAATCTTTAAAATATTATTTTTATTTATTTTATTTGCGTTAGTTAAAGCAACTGTTCCAAGATACAGATATGACCAATTAATGAAGCTTGGTTGGAAGATATTTCTTCCATTTTCACTGTTTTATGTTGTTTTAACCTCAAGTTTTTTAATATATTTTGATTTACTACCAGGAAAATAAATGAAAATTTCACGATTATTAAAAACTATATTCATGATTGATTTTGTGACTGGTTTATTAATTGCAATAAAAGAAACTTTTAAGGCAAAAAAGACAATCAATTATCCTTTTGAAAAGGGATCTCTAGGAACAAGGTCTAGAGGGGAGCATGCTCTAAGAAGATATCCTAACGGTGAAGAAAGATGTATAGCTTGTAAGCTTTGTGAAGCTGTATGTCCAGCCCAAGCTATTACAATTGAATCGAAGGAAAGAGATGATGGTAGTAGAAAAACTGTAAGATATGACATTGATATGCTTAAGTGCATATACTGTGGACTTTGTGAGGAGTCTTGTCCTGTAGATGCAATTGTCCAAGGTCCCAATTTCGAATTTGCAACAGAGACGAGAGAAGAGCTTTATTATACAAAAGAAAAACTCTTGGAAAATGGAGACAGGTGGGAAAACATTTTAGCTGCCAATATAAAGGCTGATAGTTCTCACAGGTAATCTTATGATTGCACACACAGTTTTCTTCTATATTTTCTCCTTAATAGCTATTGTTTCTGCAGTCATGGTAACAGTCTCAAAAAATACAGTTCACTCTGTATTTTTTTTAATCCTCGATTTCATAAGCATATCCTGTTTGTTTATTATGATAGGTGCAGAATTTTTAGGCATGATAATGCTTATAGTTTATGTTGGAGCGGTTGCAGTTTTATTTTTATTTGTTGTAATGATGTTAAACGTAGCTGAACAAAAAGGTCAGTGGTTTAGTTCAAGGTGGGATGGTGGAACCCATATACCAGTTGGCTTATTAGTTAGCTTAATTATTTTTTTTGAACTTATAATTGTAATTGGAGGATGGAAATATAAACCTGATTTGTTAAATAGCCTTTCTATAAATATATCTACTGAAGTCACTAATACTAGATCTATTGGAAATGTTTTATATACGGATTATATACTTCTATTTCAAATTTCAGGAATGATTTTGTTAGTTGCTATGATAGGGGCAATTGTTCTAACATATAGAGAAAGAGCTGGAGTTAAAAGACAAAGTTATGTTAAGCAAATTTCTAGAGAAAGAGACGAAGGTGTTGATTTAGTTGAAGCTGAGAGAAATAAAGGAGTTAAAATAGATGCTTAGCATAGGTTTAGGACATTATTTAACATTAGCTGCAATAATCTTTACTATTGGTGTTGTAGGTATTTTTCTTAATAGAAAGAATGTAATAGTTATTTTAATGAGTATTGAGCTAATTTTACTTGCAGTAAATATAAACCTTGTTGCCTTTTCTATATTTATTAATGATTTAAGTGGGCAAATATTTACACTATTTATTTTAACAGTTGCAGCTGCCGAGGCTGCTATTGGATTAGCCATAATTGTAGTTTATTTTAGAAATTCAGACACAATACGAGTCGAAGAGATTAAAAATTTAAAAGGATAAAATGGAATACCTAATTTTGTTTCTACCTCTAATAGGATCAGTAATTAGTGGTTTTTTTGGAAAAAAAATAGGTGACAGAAATTCTCAAATTTTAACAAGTTCGTTTGTAAGCATTTCAGCAATACTCTCTTTAATAATTTTGTATAAAGTTATTAGTTCAGATTATTCAAACAATCTTGTAGTAGCTACTTGGATTAACTCTGGAACTTTAAATGTTAATTGGTCTATAAAAATTGACTCCTTATCGGCAGTTATGTTTGTTGTGGTAAATTTTGTTTCAGCTTTAGTTCATATTTACTCAATTGGTTACATGTCACACGATCCTCATAAAGCCAGATTCATGGCATATTTATCATTGTTTACTTTTGCTATGTTAACTTTAGTAAGTTCAGACAATTTTATTCAACTATTTTTTGGGTGGGAAGGTGTAGGCTTATGCTCATATTTTTTAATTGGATTTTGGTTTAAAAAAGAGAGTGCAAATAAAGCAGCAATAAAAGCCTTTGTTGTTAATAGAGTTGGTGACTTTGGTTTAGCTCTTGGAATTTTTCTGATTTTTTATATTTTTGGTACAGTCAATTATGATGAGGTTTTTGAACAAATCCCAAATGTTTTAGATAAAGAAATTAATTTCATTGGTATTAACATAGAAATTATTGATTTGATTTGTTTGCTTCTATTAATTGGAGCAATGGGTAAATCAGCTCAATTTTTATTACATACTTGGTTGCCTGATGCTATGGAGGGACCAACACCAGTATCCGCATTAATTCATGCAGCAACAATGGTAACAG
Organism: uncultured Pelagibacteraceae bacterium; assembly: GCA_902534465.1. Lineage (GTDB taxonomy): Bacteria > Pseudomonadota > Alphaproteobacteria > Pelagibacterales > Pelagibacteraceae > Pelagibacter. The sequence continues at coordinate 28,116 of CACAPU010000001.1, read as the reverse complement.
CAGGGGTGTTTTTGATTGTAAGATGCTCACCTATATATGAATACTCTCCATTAGCTCTCACAGTTATAACCATAGTTGGAATGACTACTGCGTTCTTTGCAGCAACAGTTGCACTTGTTCAAAACGACATAAAAAAAATTATTGCTTATTCTACTTGTAGTCAATTGGGCTATATGTTTTTTGCTGCTGGAGTAGGTGCTTACAATGTTGCGATGTTTCATCTATTTACACATGCCTTCTTTAAAGCTTTGCTATTTTTAGGAGCTGGTGCAGTAATTCATTCATTTCATGAGGAACAAGATATAAATAAAATGGGTGGAGTTATAAAGAAACTCCCATACACATATATATTAATGCTTATTGGGACTCTCGCTTTAACAGGTTTTCCTTTTTTATCAGGTTTTTATTCTAAAGATGCAATAATAGAATTTGCGTACCTAAGAGGAAATGGAGTTGGAATAATTGCAGCTTTTGTGGGTATTGTTACAGCTTTATTAACATCAGTTTACTCTTGGAGACTTATTTTTAAAACATTCCATGGTAATTTTAATAATAAAGAATTTAGTGTTGATAAAATACACGAGTCTCCTTTGGTTATGATTGCCCCGTTAGTAATTTTGGCAATAGGAGCTATTTTTGCAGGTATGGCGTTTAAAGGTTTATTTATAGGGCATGAAATATCATATGAATTTTGGGGTAAATCTATTAAATTTTTAGAACCACTCAGCACAGATCATCCACCAACTTGGTTTTTGTTTTTAACACCTATACTTGTTACTGCTGCAATTCCATTTTCTTATTATTTATATCTAAAAAATAAAAATATAGTTATAGGATTGAAAGAGATGAATGAACCAATTTATCAATTTTTAGTTAAGAAATGGTACTTTGATGAAATATATGATTACTTATTTGTTAATCCTTCAAAAAGAATTGGAAAGTTTTTATGGAAAAAAGTTGATGGATCGATAATAGATAAATTTGGCCCTGATGGGATTTCAAGTGTAATTAAAAATTTATCAATTAAAGCAGTCAAATTTCAATCTGGATTTATTTATCAATATGCATTTGTTATGTTGATTGGATTTTCAGTTTTACTAACAATATTGATACTAAACTGATGGACTTTCCAATTTTATCGTCCTTAATTTTGCTACCTACAATAGGTGCTTTGTTTATATTATTTACAAAATCATCAAGTGGAAAATATCAAAGTTCCAAATATGTAGCTTTATTTATTTCTTTAGCGAATTTTTTATTATCTTTATATCTTTGGTATGTTTTTGATAAAAATTCAGTAGACTTTCAGTTTGTAGAAAATAGAGAATGGTTATCAGGATTTATAAATTATAAAGTTGGAATAGATGGTATTTCAATTTTATTTTTAATATTAACAACTTTCATAACTCCAATCTGCATTATTTCAGTTAATGCAACAATTACAAATAGACTTAAAGATTTCTTAATTGCCATATTAATAATGGAAACATTTATGATTGGTGTTTTCTGCTCACTTGATCTAGTGGTATTTTATTTATTTTTTGAGGCAGGTCTTATACCAATGTTTTTAATAATTGGTATTTGGGGTGGAGAAAGAAGAGTCTACTCGGCTTTTAAATTTTTTCTGTACACTTTATTAGGATCAGTTCTTATGTTGGTTGCTATTATTTCAATTTATTGGATAACAGGAACTACAGATGTTGAAAAACTTTATGAACTTGGCATAAAGGCTGAATATCAAAATTTATTGTGGTTAGCATTTTTCAGTTCTTTTGCAGTTAAAACTCCTATGTGGCCAGTACATACGTGGCTGCCAGATGCTCATGTAGAAGCTCCAACTGTTGGATCTGTATTGCTAGCAGCAATATTGCTTAAAATGGCTGGATATGGATTTATTAGATTTTCGCTAGGATTATTTCCTATAGCTTCTGAAAATTTCACAATTTTAGTTTATATCTTAAGTTTAATTGCAATTATTTACACATCTCTGGTTGCTTTGATGCAGGAAGATATGAAAAAACTTATAGCATACTCTTCAGTTGCACATATGGGATTTGTAACACTAGGCATCTTCACAATGACCCAACAAGGTATTGAGGGAAGTATTTTCCAAATGATTAGTCATGGACTTGTATCTGCTGCACTTTTCTTAAGTGTTGGAGTTGTTTATGAAAGACATCATACAAGACTAATAAATAAATATGGCGGTTTAGTCTCAATAATGCCAAGATATGCAATTGTTTTTATGGTATTCACACTAGGAGCTCTAGGACTACCTGGAACTACAGGATTTATTGGAGAGTTTTTAATTTTAATGGGTGCGTTTGAGAAAAATATCCTAGTAGCGATGATTGCAAGTTTGGGAGTAATTTTAGGAGCAGCATATATGTTGTGGCTATTTAAAAGAGTTGTATTCGGCGAAATGAATAATCAAGAACTTAAAAGCATGAAAGATTTAAAAACTTTTGAAATTATCACTTTATCAGCTTTAGTAATACCAATTTTATTTTTTGGTTTTTATCCAGAGCCTTTAATGAATTCAATTGAAGCATCAGTCGAGAATTCTTTAAACATGTACAACTTTGACTTAGTTAACAATCTTGCATTAAAAGACTAATGGAAAATTTTCAATATATATTACCTGAAATCTTCATATCGGTATCTATAATGCTATTTTTACTAGTTGGAGTTTTCAAAAAAAATAGTGCTAGTTTAATTTATAATTTATCAAATATATCGTTAGTTATTTTATTGGCACTAATAATAAATCTCAGCTCATTAGATACAGTTTACTTATTCAATGAATCATATTTAATAGACAATTTATCTAATTATATGAAGATTATACTTGTTGGATCTGGAATTTTTGTAATGCTGACTGGATCCAAATATATTCAAGTTATCAATTTAAATAAAATTGAATACTCAATTCTCATTCTAAGCAGTATTTTGGGAATGATGATAATGATAAGTTCAAATGATTTAATTGTTTTTTACATGGGCCTTGAACTACAATCATTAGCTTTGTATGTTCTTGCATCTTTTAATAGAGACAATTTACTTTCTACAGAATCTGGACTAAAATATTTTGTTCTTAGCGCATTATCATCTGGTTTGTTGTTATATGGGTGTTCGTTAACTTATGGATTTTCTGAAAGTACAAATTTTAATCAAATACTTATAAACTCTACTGAATTTAATTATGGTACCACTTTTGGGATAGTCTTTATTTTAGTTGGTCTTGCATTTAAAATATCAGCTGTCCCTTTTCATATGTGGGCTCCAGATGTTTATCAAGGCTCTCCAACATCTGTAACGTTATTCTTTGCTATTCTTCCAAAAATAGCTGCACTCTCTGTATTCATTAAGTTTTTGTACACACCTTTTGCTAATATGAATGATCAGTGGCAAACTATAATTGTATTTATTTCAATAGCTTCAATGATATTTGGTGCTGTGGCAGCTATAGGTCAAAAAAACTTAAAAAGATTAATTGCTTATAGTTCAATCAGTCATATGGGCTATGCGTTGGCTGGATTAGCAACAGTTAGCAACCAAGGAATACAAAGTTCTATTACTTATATATCTATTTATTTGGTAATGAATTTAGCCTTTTTTAGTTGCTTATTTATGCTTAAGAGAAATGATAAATATTATGAGAATATAGAGGATTTGTCTGGACTTTCTAAAAAACATCCAATTTTGTCTTTCTCATTGTTGATAGTTTTATTTTCTTTAGCAGGTATACCACCGCTTGCAGGTTTTTTTGCGAAATTTTATGTATTCTTAGCTGTTTTAGAGCAATCAATGTATTTTTTAGCAATTGTTGGATTACTAGCAACCGTCGTAGCAGCTTTTTATTATCTAAGAATCATAAAAATTATTTATTTTGACCCAGAAAAAGAAGAATACGAAACCTCACATGATCTAGGGTTAAAAATTACTTTGGCTATTTCAACAATATTTATTTTAGCATACTTTATATATCCAAGCAGCATAACAGAAATAGTTTCTAAAATCACTATGATCTAATGAAATTAAAAAAATATTTTTACAAAAAAGTTGAAAGTACTAACAACGTAGCAATAAGATTAATTAAGCGAGGTAATCAAAGAGGAATAATTTTAACAGATCAACAAACAAAAGGTAAAGGACAAAGAAAAAATAAATGGATATCTATAAAAGGTAATTTGTTTTTATCAGTCTTCTTTGAAATTAGTAAAAAAATATCCTTATCAAAAATAACAAATTTAAATTTAAAAATAATTAAAAAAATTATCTATAAAAAAATAAATACTTTAATTAAAATAAAAAAACCTAACGATATATTAATAAATAAAAAAAAGGTCTGTGGAATCTTACAAGAAATAATTTTTAAACAGAATAGAAAATACTTAATTGTAGGAATAGGAATTAATGTTTCTAATAGTCCTAATATTAATAATTATCCTACTACATTTTTAAATAATTATACAAATAAAAAAATAAATAGACTTGAATTATTTAAACAAATTAAATTGCTGTATGAAAAAAACTTACACTTATTTGGAGTTTAATATATGTATTTAATTGGAGACATTGGAAATACTGCAATTAAAATTTGCTTATTTAATAACAACTTAAAATTGATCAAAAATATTAAAATTCATAAGAAAAATTTAAACAAAAATTTTATCAATAAAAAATTATTATTTTTAAGAAAATATAATTCTAAACTTACAAAAGTACTCTTTAGCTCGGTCGTCCCTCATTCTTATAAAATTATAAAAAAAACTATCAAAGAAATTACTAAATTGGATTGTGTTGAGTTGAAAACATGTAATTTAAAAAAATTTATAAATATAAAAGTGAATAGAAAACAAATTGGTTCTGATCGTTTAGCTAATGCGATTGCAGTTATTGATAGTAGGTTTAATTATATTATAGTTGATTTTGGAACAGCTACTAATTTTGATATTGTTATTAAAAAAGATTATATTGGTGGTGTTTTAGCGCCTGGTGTAGAGATTTCTTTGAATAATTTAACTGACAAAGCCTCTTTAATACCTAAAATTAAGCTTGAAAAAACAACAAAAGTAATTGGCAAAAACACTAAAAGCGCTGTAAGAGCGGGTTTTTATCATGGATACAGTGGTTTAATTGACAATATAATCAAGCTTATTTTAAAACAAACTAGAAAAAAGTTCAAAATTATACTTACAGGTGGATTTGCACACTTATTTAAATCATCAATTAAAGGTATTAAAACGGTTGATACAAATTTAACAATAAAAGGTATTTTAAAAATTGCTTTAAATTAAAAAAATATGAAAGATGAATTATTATTTTGTCCTCTCGGAGGATCTGGTGAAATAGGAATGAATATGAACCTATTTGCATACGGTAAGCCTGACAATCAAAAATGGATTATTGTTGATCTTGGTGTCACATTTGCAGACGATACAGTTCCTGGTATTGATATTATATATCCAGATCCAGGATTTATAATCGATAAAAAAGATGACTTGCTAGGGATAGTTCTAACGCATGCTCATGAGGATCACATTGGAGCTGTTGCTCATGTTTGGCCAAAATTAAAATGTAAAATTTATGCTACACCTTTTACCTCAGTTTTAATTACAGAAAAATTTAAAGAAAAAAAAATTGACATAAGTGCTTATTTAAAAGTTGTTGAACTTAATAGTACAATTAATTTAGATCCCTTCAAAATAGAGTTTGTTACACTAACTCATTCAATACTAGAACCTAATGGCTTAAGAATACAAACACCCGCTGGAAATATTTTACATACAGGAGATTGGAAGTGTGATCCAGATCCATTAATTGGTGTAAATATAAATTCTGAAAGATTAAAGGAAATAGGTAACGAAGGTGTATTAGCTATGATATGTGATTCTACAAATGTATTCAGCGCAGGTAGAGCAGGATCAGAGCTTGAAGTTCGTAAAAATTTACTTAAAGTTTTTCAAAGATTAAAAAAAAGAATAATTGTAACCTCTTTTGCTTCTAATGTAGCTAGAATGGAGTCTGTTTTTTATTGTGCAGAAAAAACTGATCGACATATCTCTCTAGTTGGCAGATCAATGCATAGAATTTTTAAAGCAGCTAGACAATGTGGTTATCTAAAAAATGTAATTGATCCAGTAGACCCAAGAGATGCAAAAAATATATCTAGAGAAAAAATTGTCTATTTATGTACTGGAAGTCAAGGAGAACCAATGGGCGCAATGAATAGAATAGTTAAATATACACATCCAGACGTTTTTATAGAAAGAAATGATGCTGTAATTTTTTCTTCAAAAATTATTCCAGGAAATGAAAAAAAATTATACAAACTCCATAACAACTTAGTAAGAGAGGGAATAGAGGTTATATCTGAAGATAATGAGTATATTCATGTTTCTGGTCATCCCAACCGAGAAGACTTAAGAGATATGTATAATTGGGTTAGGCCAAAAGCAGTAATACCTGTCCACGGAGAGCATAGACACATGATAGAGCACATAGAATTTGCTAAAGAAATGCAGGTAAAATATCCAGTTCAGGTAGAGAATGGAGATATTGTTAAGTTATATCCTGGTGAAAAACCAGAGGTCTATGACAAAGCACCAAGTGGAAGAGTTTATTTAGACGGTAATGTTCCAGTAGAAGAAGAATCTAGATCAATAAAAGAAAGAAGAAATATTTCATCAAATGGGTTTTTAGAGGCTACAATTATGATTACACCAAAAGGAAATATTCACAATAAACCTCTGGTAACTTTTAGAGGCCTACCAGTATATGAGAATGATGAGTTTATTTATGGATTAGAGGAAGAAATAGAAAGAACTGTTAAAACATTTTCATTAAATAACGCAAAACAACAAGATAATCTTATAGATGCTCTTAAAATAACTTGTCGTAAATTTTCAAAAGAAAAAACTGGGAAAAAACCATTAACAAATATAAACTTGATAAGAATTTAATTAATAAAATGTATTTTTCAAAATCATTTGTACCAATTCTTAAAAATAATCCTACAGAAGCTAAAATTAAATCTCATCAGCTTATGTTAAGAGTTGGAATGATTAAGCAATCATCAGCAGGTATCTATTCATGGTTACCCCTCGGCTTTAAAGTTATGAAAAAAATAGAACAAATTGTAAGAGAAGAGCAAGACAGAATTGGTGTACAAGAAATTTTAATGCCAACAATACAATCATCAGAAATCTGGAAAGAAAGTGGAAGATATGATGATTATGGTGAAGAAATGTTGCGTATAAAGGATCGTCAAGACAGAGAAATGTTATATGGACCAACTAATGAAGAATTAGTGACAGAGATTTTTAGATCAAGTATTAAATCATATAAATCTCTTCCTCAATTATTATACCATATTCAATGGAAATTTAGAGACGAATTAAGACCAAGGTTTGGAATTATGAGATGTAGGGAATTTTATATGAAAGATGCTTACTCTTTCGATATAAATGATGATGAGGCTCTTTTTTCTTACAATAAATTTTTTCTTTCATATCTAAGAACTTTTAAAAGATTAAACTTATCAGCAATACCAATGGCGGCGGATACAGGACCTATAGGTGGAAATCTTTCCCATGAATTTATAATTCTTGCCGATACAGGGGAAAGTAAAATTTACACAGACAAAAGGATATTTAATTTGAACAGTTCATCTACTATATTAGAAAAAAGTTCACTTAATAATTTACGACAGCAATATGAAAAATTTTACTCTGTTACAGATGAGAAGTTTGATCAGAAAGAATTTGATAAAATTGTACCAGAAGAATTTAGGGTAAATACAAAAGGAATTGAGGTAGGTCATATATTTTATTTTGGAGATAAATATTCAAAACCAATGAATGCTGCTGTAGATTTTAATGGAAAAAAGGAATTTGTTAAAATGGGATCTTATGGAATAGGTGTATCAAGACTGGTAGGTGCCATAATTGAGGCTAAATACAATGATAAAGATGAAATAATGAAATGGCCCATATCAGTTGCCCCTTATCATTGTTCAATAATTCCAATGATTAAAAAGAATGACACAACAAACTTAGAAAAATCAAATAAAATATTTGAATATTTTAAGTCAAAAAATATAGATGCTATCATTGATGATACTGAAGAAAATATTTCAGCAAAAATTAGGAAATTTAATTTAATTGGTATTCCGTATCAGTTGATTTTGGGAAATAAAACCGAGGGAGACTTATTTGAGTTTAAAGAAATAAATGGAGAAACTCAAAAATTAAGTATCGAAGATGCTGTATCACAAATTTTAAAAGCTAAATCAAATTGATTTCACAATTAGAAAGAGAAGTTACATTTAGATTTTTAAAAACTCGAAAAAATGACGGTTTTTTAAATATCATTTCAATCTTTTCTTTTATTGGAATTTCATTAGGAGTTGCAGTTCTAATCATTGTTATGTCAGTAATGAATGGTTTTAGAACTGAATTAATATCTAAAATTGTAGGTTTTAGTGCTCATGCAGTTGTTCAACCAGTAAATAAATCACAGGAATATATTCAAGATTCTGATTTGGCAAAAAGTATAGTTTCAAATGATGGAGAAGCAGTAATATTGAATAAAGATTTTACGAAGGGAGTATTCTTAAAAGGATACTTAGAAACTGATTTTAGAAACCATCAAATAGTAAAAAATAAGGAATATTTTGGATCTAAAAACTTAAATAATAATGCTATTTCAATTGGTAAAGAATTGAGTATTAATTTAAATGTTGATATTGGTGATACGATTACAGTTATGTCTCCTGAAGGAATTCAAACTTTAGTGGGCAAACTTCCTAAACAAGAAAACTTTAAGATAGTTTCAATTTTTGATAGTGGTTTATCTGACTTTAATGAAAATATTGCATATATAAATTTAGAGACGCTTGAGAGTTTTTTCAATAAGAATAAAGAAGATAGGTTCATAGAATTTTATTTTAAAGATCCAAAAAATATAGAAATTCATAAAAAAAATTTAGTAATTATGTTTCCAGATGCATTGGTCTATACCTGGTCTGATATGAATAAATCATTATTTTCAGCCTTGAAAGTAGAGAGAAATGTAATGTTTATAATTCTTTTTTTGATAATTATTGTTGCAGCTTTTAATATAATATCTGGACTAACAATTTTAGTTAAAAACAAAACAAGAGATATAGGTATCCTTAAATCAATTGGAGTCTCTAACAAATCGATAAAAAAAATCTTCTTTTTAGTGGGTTTTTCTATAGGAACATCAGCGACATTATTTGGTGTGGTTGTTGGAACCCTTTTTTCCATTTATGTTGAGAATATAAGACAGTTTATCTCAAATATATTTGGCATTTCTCTTTTCCCAGAAGATATTTATATCTTAAATTCTATGCCTTCCGAAATAAATATGAATTCAATAATAATTATCTCTCTTTGTTCAATAATTGCAACAATTTTAGTATCGATATATCCTGCTTCTAAGGCGTCTTCCTTAGATGCAATTAAAACTCTTAAATATGAATAATTATATTAAAATTAAAAACTTAACAAAAAAATATGATAAAAATAAATCTATAAAAGTTTTAAATGATATTACATTTAATTTTGAACCTGGAAAAACTTATTCTATTATGGGTCCTTCAGGATCAGGAAAATCAACATTACTCAATTTATTATCATTGATTGATAACCCCACGACGGGCTCAATCGAAATTAGCAAAAATAAAATAAAGTCAAATAATAAGGTTAAAAATGATTTAATTAGAGCAAAGAAAATAGGAATTATTTATCAAGAAAAAAACTTATTGTCAGATTTTACAGCTTTAGAAAATGTTTACTTGCCTAACTTATTAGTTTCTAAAGAAAAACGAAAATCCATAGAACTTGCAAAAAAATTAATTAAAATTGTAGGTATGTCATCTAGAATTAACCATTTTCCAAATGAATTATCTGGTGGTGAAAATCAGCGTATTGCTATAGCTAGGGCATTAATTAATAATCCTGATATTATATTAGCTGATGAACCAACTGGTAGTCTAGACTCTGATAATGCAAAACTTATCTTTAAGATCCTATTTAATTTAAAAAATAAAAATAGGATCATAATTTTTGCAACTCACAATAGATATTTTGCAAATATGGCAGATTGTAAAATAATGATGAATGATGGTAATATGCAAGTCATTAATGCTACAATCTAAAAAAAAATCTTTTAATCAAATTAAAATTCACTCTCAATATTCAATTTGTGAAGGTGCATTAAAAATAGAAAGTCTAAAAGACTATTGTAAGAAAAATAAGATACAATCTGTTGGTTTAAGTGATACTTATAATCTATCAGGTGCGTTAGAATTTTCTGAAAATATTTCATCTGTAGGAACACAACCTATAATAGGCTCACAAGTTCAATTTAGATTTAAAAATACTTATGGAATTATTCCACTTATCGCCAAAAATTATGTTGGTTATAAAAATATAATTGAACTGTCTTCAAAAGCTTATTTAGAAAATACTGATAAAGATCAGCCAAATTGTTCGATTGATGATTTAATAAAATATGGTGACGGGATAATTGTTCTCTCTGGATCAGTAAATAATTTGATTGGTAGTATTTTTAATAAAGGATTAGTTGATGAGTTAGAAGAATTAATAATACTGTTAAAAAAAAATTTTAAAGAAAATTTTTATTTAGAAATTCAAAGACATGGAGATAAGAACGAAAAAGAATTTGAAATTTTAAATCTTAATCTTTCAAAAAAATATGAAATACCAATCATAGCAACTAACGAGGTTTACTATTTGGATAAGGAGATGCATGAAGCTCATGATGCTTTAATGTGTATTGGACAAAAAACTTACATAAATGATCAAAAAAGATTAAAACTATCTAATAATCATTATTTAAAGTCATCAGATGAAATGAAGGAAATCTTTAAAGATTTACCTGAGGCATTAGAAAATAATTATAATTTACCGTATAGATGCAACTTCAGACCTGTTCCTTCAAAGCCTATACTGCCTAATATTAGCTCAGAAACTGTCGATATTAACGATAAATTAAAAAAAGACTCATTTAATGGTCTGGAGAAAAAATTTAAAAACGATCGAGAGCTAATAAAAACAATATCAAATAATATTAAAATTAAAGAAACTTATAAAGATAGGTTAAATCATGAAATAAAAATTATAACTGAAATGAATTATTCAGGATATTTCTTAATTGTTTCAGACTATATAAAGTGGGCAAAAGATAATAATATACCAGTTGGTCCTGGAAGAGGATCTGGAGCAGGTTCGTTAGTCGCATGGTGTTTATCTATAACAGATGTTGATCCAATAAAATTCAATTTAATTTTTGAAAGATTTCTAAATCCTGATAGAATTTCTATGCCTGATTTTGATATTGATTTTTGTGAGGAAAAAAGAGACCAAGTCTTCAAATATTTGACAACTAAATATAAAAATAGTGTCGCTCACATTATAACATTTGGAAAACTAAAAGCTAGAATGGTCATAAGAGATGTTGGACGGGTGTTGGGACTACCATATGGTTTTATAGATAGCATCTGTAAAATGATACCATTTGATCCATCTAGGCCATTAACCTTGCAAGAAAGTATCAATGTAGAACCAAGATTACAAAAATTAATTAATGAGGACAAAAGAGTTAGTCGTCTAGTTGAACTGTCATTGAAGCTTGAAGGTCTAAATAGAAATGTTGCAACTCATGCAGCTGGCGTTGTTATAGCTGACAAAAAATTAACAGAAACTGTTCCTTTGTATAAGGATTCCTCTACGGATTTATTATTACCTTCTACGCAATTTGATATGTATTCTGCTGAAAATGCGGGATTGGTTAAATTTGACTTTTTGGGCTTAAAAACGTTAACAGTAATTAACAATACTCAAAAACTTGTAGAAAAAAATCACCCAAATTTTAAAATTGAAACTATTAATTACGAAGATCAAAAAGTATTTGATCTTTTATCAAGTGGTAAAACTGTTGGATTGTTTCAATTAGAGAGTTCTGGAATGAAAGATGCTTTAATCAACATGAAACCTAATCATTTGGAGGATATTATTGCTTTAGTTGCTTTATATAGACCTGGACCTATGAGTAATATTCCCATTTATAACGATTGCAAACATGGAAAGAGAGAACCTGATTATTTACATCCTAAGCTGGAGGAAATTTTAAAACCAACTTACGGTGTGATTATTTATCAAGAGCAAGTAATGCAAATTGCTCAAGTATTATCAGGATTTACCGCAGGTGAAGCAGACATATTAAGAAGAGCCATGGGTAAAAAAAAAAGAGCTGAACTAGAAAAACAAAAGGAAAGATTTGTTGAAGGAGCTTACAACAATGGAATTAGCAAAGATATTGCGGCTGGAATCTTTTTAAAAATCGAGCCATTTGCTGAGTATGGATTTAATAAAAGTCATGCAGCTGCATATGCAATAATAGCTTATCAAACTGCTTTTTTAAAAACTTATTATCCACATGAATTTTTTGCAGCTTCAATGTCTATGGAACTATCAAATCAAAAAAAATTAAGTGAATTTTATGAAGAATTAAAAAGATTAAACATAAATATAATTCGTCCAGATATAAATAAATCGCAAGCTGATTTTTCTTCTGATGGCAAAAATTTTCTTTATGCATTAGGTGCAATTAAAAATGTTGGTTTTGATGCAATTTCTAAAATTGTAGATGAAAGAAATAAAAGAGGCGAATACAAAAGTTTAAACGACTTTATCAACAGAGTTAATCCAAAAGATATTAATAAGTTACAGTTAGAAGGATTAGTGAAAGCGGGTGCTTTTGATAATCTTAATAAAAATAGACATTCTCTGTATAATTCAATACCAAATATTATTTTGAAATCAAAAAATATTTTTGAAAACAATTCTGCCAACCAAATAGATTTATTCAATGATGATAATGACGAGACTTATATAGAAAATGTTAAAGATTGGAATATTGATACTAAACTTTCAAAAGAATTTGAAACCTTAGGTTTCTTTATTTCAGATCATCCTTTAAACCAATACAAGTCACTTTTTAATCAATATAATATTATTGATTATGAAAAATTTAATTCAAATGAAAATATTTTAAGTTCAAATATTTCATCTACCATACTTAAGGTTCAAGAAAAAAAAACTCAAAAAGGAACTTCTTACGCAATAATTAAATTTTCTGATTTATCTGGCGTTTTTGAACTTTTTGTATTTTCTGATATTTTCGAAACCAACAGAGATATACTTGTAGAAGGTAGCTCTGTTATGATTACTTTGGTAAAAAACTATGTTGATGAAAGCAAAATACAAAAAAAAATAAATATTAGAAAAATTATTTCCATGAAAGAGGTAATTGATAAACCTATTAATGAAATTAAGATAAAAATTCAGAAATTAGATGATATTGAAAAATTTAACAAATTGGATTTAGAAGGCGGCAAAACAAAAGTCTTAATTGATATTGAAATAGATAAAAAAACTCTATCATTTCAATTAAATAAATATAGAAAAATTGATCACAAAATGCTTAATTTGCTAACAAATAAGGAAAATATCAAAATTATCTAAAAAATACTTGTTTTTTTTTCTTTTTTTTGTATTTAGTTCTCTAAATTAACACGCACACAATTTCTGGTTTTATACCTCCGGTCCTTTTTAGGCAGTAATTGTGGTGGCTTAACCGGGAAAAAAATGAAAATACCAAACCTAACAATAGAACAATTATTAGAAGCTGGCGTTCATCTTGGCCATAAAACATTAAGATGGAATCCAAAAATGAAAAAATTTATTTTTGGAAAAAGGGATTCTATTCATATAATAGATTTGACACAAACTCTTGAGCTCACAAAAGTAGCGTTAGAGAAAATTTACTCTACTGTAGCTTCTGGGGGTAAAATATTGTTTATTTCAACAAAAAAACAAGCTTCTGAAGCTATTGCAGAACTTGCAAATGAAACAGATCAGTATTTTGTAAATTACAGATGGCTTGGTGGTATGCTAACAAATTGGGGAACAATATCCAACTCTATAAAAAAACTGGATAAAATTAACTCAGATTTACAATCTGAAAATAGAGGTTTTACAAAAAAAGAATTGTTAAAAATGAGTGGTCAAAGAGATAAATTACAAAGGTCATTGGGTGGAATTTCTAGCATGAAAAAAATTCCCGACCTTGTTTTTATTATAGATACTAATTATGAATCACTAGCCATTAAAGAATCTATAAAATTGGGTATACCAATAATAGCAGTTTTAGACACAAACTCAGATCCTGATGGAGTTGATTATCCTATACCTGGAAATGATGATGCAAGAAGATCTATCGATTTATACTGCTCACTTATAAAAGAAACAATACATAATGCAAAAAAAGAAATTCCACAAAATATAAATACTGAGAAAGAAAATAAAGAAAAAATAATTGATACTCAGATGTCAGAAACTCAAAAAGAAAATAAACTTAATTAAGTAAACTTATAATTACGGGATTAAAATGAGTGATATTGAAAAGGTAAAACAATTAAGAAAATCAACTGGCGCAGGATTTAAAGATTGTAATGCAGCCTTAAAGGAAAGCAATGGTGATCTAGATAAAGCAGCTGAGGTTTTAAGAGTTAAAGGTATAGCAAAAGCTTCAAAAAAAATGTCAAGATCAGCACACGAAGGCGTTGTTGTTGTGTCTGGAAATGAAAAAAAAATGTCACTCTTAGAAGTAAATTGCGAAACAGATTTTGTCGCAAAAAATAGTGATTTTATTGAATTTGTTAAAGAATTAGGTGAATTAAACAATGATCATTCCTCTAATAGTTCAGAGTTACAAAAAACTAAAATGAAAAATAACAAAACAGTGGATGAAAATTTAGTTTCTATGATTGCTAAAATTGGAGAGAAAATAACGATAGGTAGATCAAAAACATTGTGTATAGAAAATTCAAGAAATTTTGCTTATCAACATTCAGTTATAAAAGACAATGTTTCAAAACTAGTCGTGATAGTATCTTTAAAAACTAATGAAAAATCAGAAAAAATTGATTTGTTTGGTAAGCAATTATCTATGCATATAGCTGCATCAAATCCACTTGCATTAAATAGCAAGGAGATAGACGAAGAGTTAATTAAAAAAGAAGCGAGTCTAATCTCAGAGGAATTAAAAAATTCAGGCAAGCCAGAGGAAATAGCAAAAAAAATAAGCTTAGGCAAAATTAATAAGTTTA
Source organism: uncultured Pelagibacteraceae bacterium (assembly GCA_902534465.1). GTDB lineage: Bacteria > Pseudomonadota > Alphaproteobacteria > Pelagibacterales > Pelagibacteraceae > Pelagibacter. Next base: position 12,893 of record CACAPU010000001.1, on the reverse strand, counting down.
AGGATGAGAATAGTTTAATGTCTCAAGATTGGGTTATGGAACCAAAGATGAAGGTTCAAAATGTGTTAAATAATTTAGAGATTGAGGGTTTAAAAATTAATGAATTTATTAGATTAAAAATAGGCGAGTGATGTTTGAAGATAGCAAATATAATATTAAAATGTCAAAAACATATGAGGTTTTTCAACAAGAGTTGGGATCATTAAGAACTGGTAGAGCAAATGCCAATATGCTTGATATAGTAAAAGTAGATGTTTATGGTCAAAAAATGCCTATAAATCAGTTAGGTAGTATTACAACACCTGAACCAAGAAGTATAAATATTCAAGTTTGGGACATTAATAATGTTGTGTTAATAGATGCAGCAATTAAAAAATCTGAATTAGGTCTTAATCCTCAGATAGATGGTCAAATGATCAGATTACCAGTTCCTGATTTAAGTGAAGAACGAAGATTAGAAATTAAAAAAATTATAAAATCTATGGGTGAAAAATGTAAAGTATCAATTAGAAATATTAGAAGAGAAGCAAATGATGAACTAAAAAAATTACTAAAAGAAAAATCAATTTCTGAAGATGATGTAAAAAAAAATGAAAAATTAATACAAGATTATACTGACAATCAAATTAAAATTATCGAAGATAGAGTAGATACAAAAGAAAAAGAAATAATGACAATATGAATTCACCAAGGCACGTAGCCATCATAATGGATGGTAATGGTAGGTGGGGAATAAAAAAAAAAAAATCACGAAATTATGGCCACTCAAAAGGTATTGAGGTTGTAGAAAAAATTATACGAGAGGCTATATTGTACAAGGTTAAATATTTAACACTTTATACTTTTTCTACAGAAAATTGGAAAAGACCAAAAAAAGAAATAGTTTTTTTAATAGAGCTTTTAGAAAAATATATCGATCAGGAAATTTCAAAAATTTTAGAAAAAAATATTAGGCTAAAAATAATTGGAAACATAAAAAAGTTTCCAAACTCATTAAAATATAAACTTCAAAATGCAGAAAAATTAACAAAAAAAAATAACAAAATCCAAATTAATATCGCATTAAATTATGGTTCTAAAGAGGAAATTATTAACGCATTTAAAAAAATTAAAAAATTATCCCTTAGAATTAATGAAAAAAATATAAGTCGTAATTTGTATACAAAAAATATACCAGACCCAGAAATATTAATTAGAACTGGCGATAGATATAGATTGAGCAATTTTCTTCTTTGGCAGTCATCTTATACTGAGATTTTCTTTGTTAAAAAACTTTGGCCAGATTTTAATGAGAGTGATTTTAGAAAAATAATTTTTAAATTTAAAAGTATGAGTAGAAATTTTGGAGGTATTAAATGAGCGAACTTACTAAAAGAGTCTACACTTCGATAATACTATTAACTCTTTTTTTTCTTGCTTTGTATAACTTTTATTTCTTTACAATTTTATTGATTTTAATTAACTTTCAAATTTTAAATGAATTTTTTTGCATATTTAAAAAAATTTTTAAAAAAAATAAGCTTAAATTATTTTTAAGTATTATAATTATACTTTTATATTTATCTTTATTTTCAACAGTTATTTGGTTTTATTTATTTGAAAATTTTGAGTCATCTACCTATTTGATAATATTTTTAGTTTTAATTTGTGCTGCAACAGATATAGGTGGTTATTTTTTTGGTAAAATGATTGGTGGAAAAAAAATTACTAAAATAAGTCCAAAAAAAACCTATTCTGGATTATTCGGTGCATTCATTCTGTCATTACTTATTGGAATATTATTCTACAATAAGTTTAACGACCTTATTTTAATTAATATTAATAGTATATTTTTCATAATAACTATTTCATTCTTTTCACAATTTGGAGATTTAATAATTTCTTTTTTGAAGAGAAAAGCTGATATTAAAGATACAGGCAGTATTTTACCTGGACATGGAGGTATTCTAGATAGAATTGACGGAATTCTTTTAGCTATTCCATTAAGTGTTATTATTATTTATATGTTTTAGAATGCCAAGAAACTTATTTTTGTTAGGATCTACAGGCTCAATAGGAACTACAACTCTAAAAGTTATTAGAAAAAATAAAAAAAATTTTAAAATAAAGCTTTTATCAACCAATAAAAACATAAATAAAATTTACAAACAAGCCATAGAATTTAAAGTAAAAAAAGTTGTAATATTTGATAAAAAAAAATATTTAGAAAATATTTCTTTATTTAAAAAAGCGAAAATAAAAGTATTTTCATCAATTACAGATGCGCTGAAAAATAATAAAAATAAAGTTTTTTTGACAATCAATGCAATTTCTGGAATTGATGGATTGGAACCATCATTACAAATTATATCTCATACTAAGAATTTAGCTATAGCAAATAAAGAGTCAATTATTTGTGGGTGGAAGTTTCTTAATAAAAAATTAAAGCAAAATAGAACAAATTTTATACCATTAGACTCTGAACATTTTTCAATTTGGAAATTACTTAAAGGTGAAAAGGTTGAAAATATCAATGCTGTTTATTTAACAGCTTCAGGTGGACCTTTTTTAAATAAAAAAATTGAAAGTGTTAAAAATATTAAACCACAATTTGCTCTTAATCATCCAAATTGGAAAATGGGAAAAAAAATTTCAATAGACTCGGCAACAATGATGAATAAAATTTTTGAAGTTATTGAGGCAGCCAAAATATTTGACCTAGACATAAAAAAAATAAAAATATTAATTCATCCAAAATCTTATATTCATTCGATTATTCATTTTAACAATGGTTTAACCAAAATTTTAGCACATGAAACAACAATGGAAATTCCAATAACAAATGTTTTATACTTAAATAATGAAATATTTAAACATATCGATAAAAATTTTGAATTTAAGAAATTAAATGATTTAAATTTGTCAAAACCAAATATTAATACATTTCCACTGCTTAATATATTAAATAAAAAAATTAATAATACTTTTTTTGAAATAATTTTAGTTTCCTTAAATGATGAACTGGTCAAAAGATATCTCGAAAATAGGATTTCATATATTTCATTGCATAAATTATTAATCAAATTATTAAAAAAACCATATTTTTCAAAATATTATAAATCTTCACCAAATAATATTAATGAAATTAAAAATATGGTAAGCTTTGTTAAAAGTTATCTTAAGAGCTATTTTAATGATTGATATTATAAAAACAAACACAAGAAGAATGTGTAAAATTTTAATAATTTATTTTATTTTAATTAATGCATCATTAGCTTCTAGCTATTCTGAAATTGAAGTAAGTGGAAATAATAGAATTTCAGTGGAAACAGTTATTATGTTTTCTGGTCTAAATTTAAATGATGAGATTTCAATAACTACACTCAATGATGCAATAAAAAGACTTTATGAGACAAATTATTTCAAAGATGTAAAAATTTCAACAATTGCAAATAAAATACAAATAAAAGTCGACGAAAACCCTATAATTCAGTCAATAACTATAAATGGTGTCAAAAACAAAGAATTAAAAAAAAAATTATTAGAGACAACTAAAAAAAGTGAAAAATATCCATATCTATTAAATTCAGTCAAGGAACAGCGTAACTATTTATATAATATCGTACGATCTAATGGTTTTTATTTCGCTGAAGTTAGTACACAACTTATAGATAACAAAAATAACTCTATTGATATAATTTATAATTTTAATTTAGGTGAAAGAGCAATTATAAAAAAAATAAATTTTACTGGAGATAAAGTTTTTAAAGATTCAAAACTTAGAAATATTATTAAATCTGAGGAGGGTAAATTTTGGAAAATAATATCTTCAGGAAAGTATTTAGATGAAAGAAAAATAAAATTAGATGAAGGTTTTCTTGAGGAATATTATAAAAATAAAGGATATTATAACGTTAATGTAAAATCCTCTTACGCAAAAAATGTTGATAATAAGTTTTTTGAACTAAGTTTCAATATTGATGCAGGAAAAAAATACTATTTTGATGAAATAAAGATAAATTTAGGTGAGAGTTTTGCAGATGAAAATTTGAATAAAATCAAAAAAATTTCAGATAAATTAAAAGGAAAAAAATACTCTAAAAAAAATTTAAATAAAGTATTAGAAAAAATTGACAAAATTTCACTTAAGGAAGAATATGTTTTTATTAATACTAAATTCAATCTTATATTAAAAGAAAGCAATCTGATTGATGTAGAATTTTTGTTTGAGGATCTCGAAAAATTTTATGTTGAACAAATAAATATATTTGGAAACTTTATTACTGAAGAAAAAGTTATAAGAAATTCTCTGATAGTTGATGAGGGAGATCCTTTCAATAAAATTTTATTTGAAAAGTCTGTTGATAATTTAAAATCTAGAAAATTATTTAAAACAGTCAAAACAAATATAAAAAATTCAAATACGGATAATTTAAAAAAAATAATAGATATAACAGTTGAGGAGAAGCCCACCGGTGAAGTATTTGCAGGTGCAGGCACAGGAACATCTGGAGCTTCTGTTACAGCTGGTATAACTGAGAATAACTTTGGCGGGAAAGGAATAAAACTTTCAACAAATATTATGGTTTCAGAAGAGGAAATCAAAGGAAAATTTTCAGTTAAAAATCCTAATTTTAGAAATACAGATCGCTCATTAAATACAATTGTGGAAAGTACAAGTTCAGATTTTTTAAGTACAGGTGGATTTAAAACGTCTAGAACAGGTTTTGGTATTGGAACAGATTTTGAGCAATATTCTGATCTTTATGTAAATTTTGAAGTTTCAACCTACTATGAAAAATTAGAAACATCTTCTAATGCGTCTGCATACAAAAAAAAACAAGAAGGTGATTATTTAGAAAATCTTTTTACATATAGACTTTTACTTAATAAACTGGACCGAAATTTTCAACCCACAGAGGGACATAGTTTAAGTTTCAGGCAAGTTTTACCATTATATTCAGATGATCTTTCTGTGGAAAATACTATTAATATGTCAAAATATTTTTCCGTAACTGATAATTTAATATTATCAGGGAAGTTTTTTCTAAAGTCAGTAAATTCAATTGATGATGATGTAAGAGTTTCAAGAAGAGTATACATACCAAGCAGTAAACTAAGAGGATTTGAGGCAGGGAAAATTGGTCCAAAAGATGGTGAAGAATTTGTTGGTGGAAATTTTGGATCGGCAATAAATTTAAATACAACATTACCTAATATTTTAAGTGGATATGAAAACCTTGACCTTAATTTGTTTTTTGATGCAGCATCATTGAGAGAAGTTGATTATGATAGCTCTCTAGAGTCAAGTAAAATTAGATCAGCCGCAGGTGTTGCTGTAAATTGGTTTACACCGATTGGACCATTCTCTTTATCCTATGCTATCCCGATTTCGAGTGAAAAATCAGATAAAACAGAATCTATTAGATTTAGAATTGGGACATCGTTTTAATGAAAAAATTTTTTTTATTAATTATACTTTTTCAAATTATTTCATTAAAAGCTTACTCTGAAGTTGTTTACATAGATATGAATTACATTTTAAATAATTCTGAAGTTGGAAAATCACTAAATAAATATCTTAAATCACTTAATGATAAAAATCTGGCTAAATATAAAGCTATAGAAAATAAAATTGTTGAAAAAGAACAATCACTCATAGCTCAACAAAACATACTAGAAAAAATTGAATTTGATAAAAAATTTAATCAGCTATCTAAAGAAGTGCAAAAATATAGATCAGATAAAAAAAAATCTTTAGATAACATCAACAAAATAAAATTAGAAAATGTAAAAAAAATCTTGAATGAGTTGAATCCAATTGTTACTCAATATGTAAATGAAAATTCAATTTCATTGGTTATCCCTAAAAAAAATATAATTGTTGGTAAAAAAAATTTAGAAATTACCGAGGAAATATTAAAACTTCTTGATCAAAAGATAAAAAACTTAAATTTAGAATGAAAAACATTTTTTTTAAAAAAAAAAAATATCTTAAGATTAATGAAATTTTATTAAATTTAGATTTGAAAAAATTAAAAACTAATTCACAAATAAAAGATATAAAGGAATTAATGTCAGCATCAAAAGATGATATAACTTTTTTTCACTCTATTAAATATTTAGATTTTTTAAAAAAAACGAAATCAAAATTTGTAATAACGAATAAAAAATTCAACAATATTATTCCAAAAAAAATAAATGTTATTGAAGTTTCAAATGTCTTGTTATCTGTTGCTAAGATAACCTCCTTGTTTTATCCGCAAGCTCTTAAAGATAACTTTGATCTAAATGTCACCAATGTAAATAAAAAAAAATATCCAAAATTAGAGATTGGAAGGAATGTGCTTTTTGGACAAAATGTAAAAATTGGTAGTAATTGCTCTATTGGGCACAATACAATAATTGAAAGCAATGTAAGAATTGGCAACAACTGTAATATAGGTAGCAATGTAATTATTAAAAATACAATAATTGGAAATGATACTAATGTATTGGATGGTGCGATCATAGGTAAAAAAGGGTTTGGTTTCTTTCCTGAAAAAGTAAAAAATTATAGATATCCACATATAGGATCAGTATTAATTGGAAATAATGTTGAAATAGGGTCTAACAATACTATAGATAGAGGATCTTTGTCTGACACAATTATAGGCGATGGGACATTTTTGGATAATCAGGTGCATATTGCTCATAACGTAAAAATTGGAAAAAACTGTATAATTACTGGCCAAGTTGGTTTTGCAGGCAGCTCAAAAATTGGTAATAGAGTTATTATTGGTGGTCAAGCTGGAATTTCAGGTCATTTGTACATAGGAGATAACGTACAAATAGGAGGGGGCAGTGGAGTAATTAAAAATATTCCTTCAAATACAAAAGTGATGGGATACCCTGCTAAAAATATCAGGAATTTTTTAAAGGATAATAAATTAAATGACTAATTTAAATAAAGAACAAATAAAGAAGTTGTTACCCCACAGAGAACCAATGCTTCTTATAGATGAGTTAAAGAATATTAAAAAACTATTTTCAGCAACAGCAATCGTTAATGTGAAAAAAAATAGTTTTTTTGTAAACGGTCACTTTCCAGGAGAACCAGTCATGCCTGGTGTATTAATTGTTGAGGCCTTTGGTCAAGCTGCAGCAGCTTTGACTGCCGATGGATTAGATAAAGCAACTTACGATAACAAATTAGTATTTTTAATGACAATTGAGAAAGCAAGATTTAGAAATCCAGTCATACCTGATTGTGTATTGGAATTAAAAATAGAGGCTATCAGATCCCATGGAAGAGTTTGGAAATATAAGGGAACAGCTTTTGTAGGAGATAAAAAAATGGCAGATGCAATATGGTCAGCCACTATTGTGGATAGAAAGTAATAATTAGTAGTAATAGTTGATAAGAAAAAAATCTTAAATTTGTTATTTTGAATATGTGATACACAAAACAGCTATTGTTGATAAAAATGCTAAAATTGCAGATAGTGTTGAAATAGGACCATATTCTATTATAGGACCAAATGTTGAAATTGGAGATAATACAGTATTATATTCTCATGTAAATATTGCCGGCAATACAATAATTGGAAATAATAATCTGATTTATCCCTTTTCTTCAATCGGAACTCCTCCGCAAGATTTAAAATATAAAGGTGAAAAAAATTCATTAATTATAGGAAATAGCAATATATTTAGAGAGTATGTAAATATAAATCCAGGAACAGAGCAAGGTGGTGGAATTACAAGTATTGGAGATAATAATTTATTTATGGTTTATTGTCATGTAGCTCATGACTGCAAAATTTCAAGCAATATAGTATTGGCTAATAATGTTCAAGTTGGAGGTCATGTTACAATTCAAAAAAATGCAGTTATTGGAGGGAGCTGTGCTATACACCAATTTTCTAGAATAGGTGAAGCTGCAATGATAGGTGGAATGACAGGTGTTTTAAGTGACGTAATTCCATTTGGTCTTTCTTTGGGCAATAGAAATAATTTAATTGGATTAAATCTTATTGGATTAAGAAGATCTAAAGTTTCAAATGAAAATATTAAAAAAGTTCAATTAGCATATGAAATAATATTTAAAACTCCAAGTTTTAGAGAAAATATAGAAGGACTTAATAGCGATCTTAAAAATAATGAATTTGTCAAAAAAATACTTAATTTTATAAATTCAGATAAAAAAAGACCAATATCACTTCCACTTAGTAAATAATGATAGGACTTTTTTTAGGAGAAAAAGATTTACCAAATGAAATTGTAAAAAAAATAGAGAGAAAGAAGATAAAATATTTCATTATAGATCTTACAAAAAATAATAAATTTAAAAAAAATAAGAATAGTTTTTTCATTAATATAGGTAAATTTGGTGAAATTTTAAAACTAATTAAATCAAAAAAATGTAATAAGGTTATATTTGCTGGAAATATAATTAAACCTAAATTATCAAAACTCAAATTAGACATTAGAGGACTGTTTTATATCCCAAGAATAGTTAAAGCGTCAAAATTAGGTGATGCCGCAATATTAAAAGTTTTAATAAAAATTTTGTCAGAAAATAAAATAAAAGTTATTAAATTAAATACTTTTAATCCAGAATTAACTTTAAAGAAAGGAGTTTATACAAAAATTAAACCAAATTTACTAGAAAAAAAGGATATATCAAAAGGAATTAGAACATTAAAAAAAATAAATTCCTACAATCACACTCAAGCAGTTATTATAAGAAACAATAAAATCATTTCTAGAGAGTCAAGAAAAGGCACAAAAGAAATGATAAAATCTGTCCCTAAATCCAAAATTAAAAAAGGTATTCTAATAAAAATGCCTAAAGCAAAACAAGATTTAAGGGTAGACTTACCAACAATAGGAATAGATACATTTAAAGATTGTAATAAAGTTGGCATCAAAGGGATTGTGGTTAAATCAAATCAAAATATTATATTAAATAAAGAAGTCTGTATTAAATATGCTAATCAAAATAAACTTTTTCTTATTTCTATATGAAAAAAATTTTTGTTCTTACAGGTGAACCTTCGGGAGATAAATTAGCGTCTGAGGTAATATCACAAGTAAAAACAAAAAGAACTGATATAGAATTCTTAAGCGTTGGTGGTGCAAACTTAGAAAAGTTAGGTATAAAGACAATCTATGAGCAAAAAGAAATCACATTTATAGCTTTTACCGATATATTATTAAATTTTTTTAAAATAAAACGTAAAATAAAAGATACTGTTAATGAAATCTTAAAATTTAACCCAGATATTTTATTTAGTGTTGATAGTCCAGATTTTACATTAAGAGTAGCAAAATTAGTAAAAGAGAAAAATCCAAAAATAAAAATAATTCATTTTATTGCACCCAAAGTTTGGGCATGGAGAGAGGGAAGAGTTAAGAAAATGAAGAAATTTTTAGACCATATTTTGTTACTTTTTAAGTTTGAAATGGAATATTTTGATAAAGAAAAACTGACTAATACATTTGTAGGTCATCCTTTGTTGGATAAAAAAATTAATAAAAATATCCAAATAGACCAATTTATAGATAAAAAAAATACTATATCAATTTTTCCTGGAAGTAGAATTTCAGAGATTATTTATCATATGCCAATTCTAATTAATTTTATAAAAAAAATGAATATCAAGGATCCTAATTATAATTTTATATTTCATGCAACCGATAAAAATAAAGAACTAATATCGAGTTATATTTTAAAAGAATCTATACAAAATCTAGAAATTATTAGCGATGACAAAATTAAAACTGCTGTTTTAAAAAAATCAATTTTTGCGGTAGTAAAATCTGGGACAGTTTCCTTAGAAGTGTGTAAAATGAATATTCCATCAGTAATTATTTATAAGATGAATTTTATAAATTTTTATTTAGCAAAATTTCTACTAAATATAAAATTTGTTAATATGATAAATATTATCAATAATAGAGAGGTTATTCCAGAGTTGATACAATCCGAATGTAATGCTGATGAAATATTTAAAAGTGTTTACTATTTTCTAAAAAAACCAGATTTAATTTCTAAACAAAAAGATGAAATAAAAAAAACTCTTCAAACATTGACCTCTCCTAGCTCTTCGTCTGAAGAAGCATCAAATATTATCTTATCCTATATTTCCTAATCTTTTTATTACCTCGTTTTTTCCAAGAGATAATATTATATCATATATTCCTGGACCAAATTTAGATCCTGTTAACATTATTCGTAATGGCTGCCCTATGCCCTTAAAATTTGTATTATTCAATTTTATTAACGCATTTATTATTTGTTCTAAATTTTCTCTATCAAAAATTTCTAATTCTGAAATCTTCTCTTTAAATAAATGTATTATTTTTTTTGCTTCATCATTTATAAGCTCTTTATCACTTTCGTTAAAAATAACTTTATCATTTAATATGTATTTAGAATTGTAAAATATATCCTCAAGTGTTTTTGCTTTATTTTTTAAAAATGTTAATGACCTTTTTATTGTATTTTCTTTATCTTCTTGAATTCTTTCTTTATATATTTCACAATATTCTTTTAACTTTTCGTACAATATATTTTCTTCACTATTTTTAATGTAATATTCATTCATAGAAAGAATTCTACTCATATCAAGTTTTGAAGGTGATTTACCTATTCCTTCTAAATCAAAAAGTTTTATACTTTCATCTAAGCTAAAAATTTCCTTATCTTTATAAGACCATCCTAGCCTAAGTAGGTAATTTCTAAGTGATTCAGGTAGAATCCCAATTTTTGAGTAATCTTCTAATGTTGAGGCATTGTCTCTTTTTGATAATTTCTTACCATCTATTGTGTGAATAAGAGGTATATGAGCAAATTGTGGAATATCCCATCCTAGTGCTTCATATATCTGTATTTGTTTAAAAGTATTAATTTTATGATCATCTCCTCTTATAATATGTGTCATTCCCATATTATGATCATCAACTGACGCCGATAGATTATATGTTGGTGTTTCGTCATTTCTTAAAATAACAAAATCCTCAATAGTATTATTTTCAATCTCCACGTTTCCTTGAACTAAGTCTTTAAGTAGAGAAGTGCCTTCTATTTTACTTTTAAATCTTATAACTGGTTTTATCCCCATTGGGGCTTGATCTTCAGAAATATCACGCCATTTTCGATTATACACATAAGGAATTTTTTTTTGTTTGGCCCTTTTCTTTTGTTCCTCTATTTCCTCTGCGCTACAAAAGCATTTATAAGCATTTCCATTTTCTAATAATCTTTTAGCAATAGTTACGTGTTCGCCAATCATTTTTGATTGAATATACTCTTCACCATCGTGTTCAATTCCCATCCATTTTAGAGAATTAATTATTTGAATTTTATGTTCTTCCTTAGATCTTTCTTTATCAGTGTCTTCTATCCTTAAATAAAATTTACCTGAATTATTTTTTGAATATAACCAATTAAATAGAGCTGTTCTTACTCCACCAATATGAAGAGGGCCGGTAGGAGAAGGAGCAAATCTAGTTGCTACTTTTTTCATGGGATTTATTTAGACTATTTTACTGAAAGTTTCTATATAAAGATACAAGAATTCCTTGAACTTTCACTCTATCTGGGCCAAAAATTTTTGTTTCGTAATTTCTATTTGCACTTTCTAATGCAACAGTTTTACCTTTTCTTCTAATTCTTTTCAACATAGCCTCATGATCATCAATTAAAGCTACTACAATTTTTCCATTATCTGCAGTATCTGCTTTTTTTACAATAACAGTATCACCATCATTTATTCCAGCTTCAATCATAGAATCCCCTTGAACCTTTAAACCAAAAAATTCTCCATCTTTTTCAATATTTGCTGGTAGTGGAATTCTTGAAACTTCATTCTGTATAGCTTCAATCGGAGTTCCTGCAGCAATTTTTCCAAGAACAGGGATTTCTGTATCTTTAGAATTATTTAAATTTTCCTCATCTAATCCTCCCTTAATAACGCTTGGAGAAAAGCTGTTATAAATGTCGTTTGCAGATGCGGTTTCAGGTAACTTAATTACTTCCAATGCTCTCGCTTTATGGGCTAATCTTTTAATAAAACCTCTTTCTTCTAATGCACTAATAAGTCTGTGAATGCCAGATTTAGATTTTAAATTTAACGATTCTTTCATTTCCTCGTATGAAGGGGACACACCTGTAGATCTCAACTTTTTGTTGATAAAGATTAGTAGGTTTTTTTGTTTTTTAGTTAACATAGAACAAATTAAGTACATCGATGTTCTATAAAAGTTCCTCAATTTATACAACAGCTAAAAAGCATTATAAATCTTGGAAAATTTCTACAAAAGAGAAAAAATATTATTATTTTCTAAATCTTTTAAAAGTGATTCACCAATTAAAAAAGTGCTTATTGAGGTCCTGTTTTTTATATCAAGTAATTCATCTTTTGTTTTGAGACCACTCTCAGAAATTAGAGGGGAAGAGTGATTTGAAACAACATCATATATATCATAAGTTGTATTTATCTCAGTTTTAAGAGTTTTTAGGTTTCGATTATTTATACCAATCAAAGCATCCGGATATTTTACTGATTTTTCTGCCTCCTCAACTGTATGAACTTCAACAATTACACTCATATTATACTTTAAAGCCTCCTCGTAAATTTCATCAGCAACTTTTTCAGAAATACCGGCTAATATAATCAGGACTGCATCAGCCCCGTGACTTTTTGCTAAAGGTACTTGAAATTTATCAACAAAAAAATCTTTACAAAGAATGGGTAATTCAATTTTTTTTTTTATTTCAGAAATATGAGATAGATTTCCTAAAAAAAAATCTTCTTCGGTTAATACAGACAGACATGTTACATTCTTAGAATTATATATATTGGCAATTTTAACCGGGTCATAGTCATCTATCAAAATACCTGCAGATGGACTTGCTTTTTTTATTT